>DAOQNK010000025.1:9179-12142 GCA_035332045.1 Thiobacillaceae bacterium
CTCAAGTACTCGCCCCAGAGCTTCGAGGCGGAAGCGCCCCATTTGGCCGAATTGGTCAGGCAGCGCATGCTGCAGAAGTATGGTGAAGGCATCTACACCAGTGGCATGAAGGTCTACACCACCCTCAGGCTGGCCGATCAAAAGGCCGCTATCAACGGGGTGCGGCAAGGCATCCTGGAATTCCACCGCCGTCGCGGGTACCTGGGGCCAGAGGGACAGCTCAAGCTTACCACCGAGCCGAAAGAGGCGGACAAGGCCATCGAAGCCGCGCTCTTGGATCGGGAAGAGTCCAACGGGCTGTTGCCAGCCGTGGTGCTTTCAATTGACAAGACCCGCATGCGGGTCCGGCTGCGCAGTGGCGAAGATATCGAACTGGGCGCCAGTGAACTCAAGTTTGCCGAAGGCTATCTCTCCGCCAAGGCGCCCAAGGACAAGCGCTTGGGGCGAGGCAGCATCGTTCGTGTCGCGCGTACCGATCCAGGGGCGCCATGGCAGCTGACCTATCTCCCCCAGGTGGAGACGGCCTTCGTATCCCTTGACCCCGCCAGCGGCGCGATCAAGGCCATGGTCGGCGGCTTCGATTTCAACCGCAACCAGTTCAACCACGTGACCCAAGCCTGGCGGCAGGCAGGCTCAAGCTTCAAGCCCTTCGTTTATTCTGCCGCCCTGGAACGGGGCATCACCCCCGCCAGCGTGTTCGACGACGCGCCGATCACGGTGGACCCCGCGCAAACCGGGGGCGTCGCCTGGGAGCCCAAGAACTATGACGGCACCATGGAGGGCCCCATGACCTTGCGGTCTGCCCTCGCCAAGTCTAAGAACCTGATTTCCATCCGGGTATTGCAGGCGGCGGGAGTTCAATATGCCCAGGACCACGTGGCGAAATTCGGCTTCGACATGAGCCGCATTCCACCCTATCTGACCATGGCGCTGGGCGCGGGCGAGGTGACGCCCCTGAGCTTGGCATCGGCTTATGCAGTCTTCGCCAACGGGGGGAGCCGCGTGGTTCCCTGGCACCTGCTTCGTGTCACCGACAAGGACAACCGGGTGCTCGAATCCTTCACGGCGCCCGGAATCACACCGGCGGTGGATCCTCGCAATGTCTTCGTTACGACCACGCTCATGCAGGACGTCATCCGGCGAGGGACCGCCACCGGTGCGTTGAAGTTGGGCCGGGGCGATCTCGCGGGCAAGACCGGCACCACCAACGAGCACCACGACGCCTGGTTCGCGGGGTTCCAGGCCACACGGGTGGCCGTCGCCTGGATGGGCTACGACCAGCCCAAACCCCTGGGGTCCGGTGAAACGGGCGGTGGTACGGCGTTACCGATCTGGGTCCGCTACATGGGCGAAGTCCTGCGCGGGGTTCCCGAGATGCCGCCGGTCATGCCCGAGGGGGTGGTGGTGGCCAACGTGGACCCGAAGACGGGTATGACAACCGGCAACGGCGCGGGCGTTCCGGAATACTTCCTCAAGGAATATGCGCCAGGGGCATTGTCGGGGGCGGATACAGCCGCCACGACCAATTGACATGCCTCACCGGGATTCCCGTTCCCGACAGGCCCGGGCCCGCATCGCCGATCTGGCCGCTCAGTATGTCGCCGAGCATGGTTTGCGCGACTATGGCATGGCGAAGCGCAAGGCGGCCCGTCAACTGGGCTTGCCGGACAGTCAGGATCTCCCCAGCAACGAGGAGGTGGATGCGGCGCTCCTGGAGCGCGCCAATCTGTTTCTGCCTGGCGAACAGGACGCCACCCTGGCGGAATTGCGAGCCCAGGCGCTGGAGGTCATGGACCTGCTGGCGCGCTTCGAACCTTTGCTGAGCGGGCCGGTGGTGTCCGGCGTGGTCACTCCCCACAGCCTGATCGAACTGGATATCCATGCCGATTCCAGCAAGGATTTCGAACAGTTCCTGCTCAACCGGGAAATCGACTTCAAGGTCCAGGACCGGGGCGGACGCATGGCCTACCTGCTCTATGCCGAGCCCGCCGATGTCCTGGTGCGCTTGCAGGCCGTGGATAGCCGGCACGCCCTGGGGACAGGCCATGCCCGACTGAGTCTCGCCCAACTGGGCAGGCTCGTGGATGAAGGCCGATAAGGGACGGCCCAGGCTACAATGCTCGCCGCACCCAACACTCTCTTTTCGGCAGGATCGGAACCCACCCCATGATCCGTTTTTTCCGCCACTACATCCCTGTGAGCATGGTCCTGCTCACCTTGGTGGAATTTCTGGTTTTCAGCTATCTCAGCGTGTTCACCGCCGGACGGTACGGTACCGCAGCCTTTCCCATTCATGGTATTGGCGGGGAATTCAAGCCCTGGTTGTTTGCCTCTATTCTGGCTCTGATGAATTCCACCTTCGGCCTGTACGACTGGGAGTGGACCAAGGGTCTGAGGAGCATGTTGCTGCGCACCGCGGGCAGCCTCGTGGCCTGTGCCGCCATTCTCTCCCTGGGTGCCAGCCTCCTGCCTGACGCCTTCCCCTCCGGGGCGGAGTTCCTTGCCGCCATCTTCATGGCCTTCTTCACGTCAGTCCTGATACGCCTGTTGTTCATGGAATGGGACAAGACCGATCTCTTCAAGAAACGCATTCTGATCCTGGGCGCTGGCAGCCGGGCCGCCAAGATCGAGTCCCTGATCGAGACCGGCGAGGCCCAGGGGCTGCACATCGTGGGCTACTTGCCCCTGGGAGCCAGTCACCATTACGTGTCCCACGACCGGATCGTGCCCGACCAAGGCACCTTGTTCCAGGTCGCCACGCAGCACAAGGTGGAGGAGATCGTCGTGGCGGTGCGGGAGCGCCGGGGTGGCGGGCTTCCCATGTCCGAACTGCTCGAGTGCAAGCTGCGCGGACTGCATATCCTCGATCTGCCCAGCTTTTTCGAACGGCAAACGGGCATTCTTCCCCTGGAGGCCATCAACGCCAGCTGGATGATATTTTCCGAGGGCTTCACCACCGGCTC
>DAOQNK010000025.1:12242-23472 GCA_035332045.1 Thiobacillaceae bacterium
TGGAGGCCATCAACGCCAGCTGGATGATATTTTCCGAGGGCTTCACCACCGGCTCTTTCCGGGACGTGGTCAAACGGCTGTTCGACCTCCTGGTGAGCGGGAGTTTCCTGGCGCTCTTCATGCCCCTGATGCTCCTGGCCGCCTTGTTGATCCGCCTGGAAAGCCGAGGTCCGGTGTTCTACACCCAGGAGCGGATAGGGCAGTTTGGCAAGGTCTTCACCATCTACAAGTTTCGCAGCATGTTCACCGACGCCGAGAAGGATGGTTTGCCGGTCTGGGCAAGGGTGAATGACGACCGCACCACCCGGGTTGGCCGTTTCATCCGGCGGACCCGCATCGACGAACTGCCCCAGGTGCTGAATGTGTTCCTGGGCCATATGAGCTTCGTGGGGCCGCGGCCGGAACGCCCCTACTTCGTCGACGACCTGGCCGCCCAGATTCCCTATTACCATGCCCGCCACAGCGTCAAACCCGGGATCACCGGCTGGGCCCAGGTCCGCTTTCCCTATGGGGCCAGCGTGGAGGACGCCATGAACAAGCTCCAATACGACCTCTATTACGTCAAGAACCACAGCCTGTTTCTGGATCTCATGATCCTGCTCCAGACCACCCAGGTGGTCGTGCTGGGCAAGGGAGTCCGCTAGGGTGCTGGCCTCCTCGGCGAGCTACGGCCTGGGCGCCGTCGCCTTCGCCCTGCTGGCCATCGGCTGGCATTTCGGCCGTCGCCAGGGCAGCACGTTCCGGCTGGATGTGCCGGCTTCCATCACCGCCTTGTGGGCCGCCTTGGAGGCCACGCGCAGCGCGATTGCCGTTGGCCGGGAACTCGTGGCCCTGGTGGAATTGTTCAGGGATCTGGCCTGGCTCTGGTTTCTCTGGAGCGGCATCAAATCCCTGCGCGGCTCCGGCCAGGGCTCCGATGGCCTGGGGCGCGTCCTGCTGGGACTGGCCGTCGGGGCGCTCGTTGCCCAGGCCATGGCGCTGCTCGCGCCGGAACGGGTCTCCGAGTACCTGAGTTATGCCCTCTTCCCCACCCTGCTGGCGGTGGCCGGCATGGTGCTGGTGGAGCAGCTCTACCGCAATGCCGTTCCCCAGGACCGCTGGAGCCTGAAGTTCCTGTGCCTGGCCCTGGGCGGCATGTTCGCCTTCGATTTCTACCTGTACTCCGAAGCCATGCTGTTCTCGGCCTATTCCCCGGACATCTGGGCTGCCCGGGGCGCGGTCAACGCCATGCTGGTGCCGCTGCTCTGGATATCCGCCCGGCGGCGCCCGGGACAGGCCTGGCCCATGGTCATCTCCCACCGCATGGCATTCCACACCGTCGTGCTGTTGGGTGCCGGCATCTATCTCATGCTCATGGCCGCTGCCGGTTATTACATCCGGATCGTCGGCGGCGACTGGGGCAATGTACTGCAGGCGGTTTTCCTCTTCGGCGCCGGTGTGCTTCTCCTGGTGGTCTTTTTCTCCGGTGCCGCCCGGGCCCGGGTCCGGGTATTTCTCTCCAAGCATTTTTTCCGATATCGGTACGACTACCGCGAGGAATGGCTGCGCTTTACCTCGCTGCTCACCGAAGGCGATCCCGGCGCCCAGGTCTATGAGCGAAGCCTGCAGGCCGTCGCTCGCCTGGTGGACAGTCCCCAGGCCGCCCTCTGGCTCAGCCAGGATGCCGGACCTTATCGCCGGGTGGCCCACTGGAACTGGTCAGACTTGGACGGACAGCTCGCCGCCACGGATCCCCTGGTGGCCTTCATGGCAAGCCGGCAATGGGTCATGGACATGAACGACTACCGAGCCCGGGGCGGGGGGTTCGAGGAGGTGGAGCTGCCCGCCTGGCTGAGCGAGCGGGAGGACGTCTGGCTGGTCGTACCCCTGATGTGGCACGAAACACTCATGGGCTTCTTGGTGCTGGCCCAGTCCCTGGGCAAGGCCACCTTCAACTGGGAAATGAGCGACCTGCTGAAGACCGCCGCCCGCCAGGCCACCGCCCATCTGGCCCAGGCACGGGCCGCCGAGGCGCTCACCGTGGCCCGCCAGTTCGAATCCTTCAACCGCGCTTCGGCGTTCGTGGTGCATGACATCAAGAATCTGGTGGCCCAGCTTTCCCTTCTGCTGGCCAACGCGGCCAAGCACAAGCACAAGCCGGAGTTCCAGGAAGACATGCTGGCCACCATCGAGAGCTCGGTGGCACGCATGAACCGCATGCTCATGAAGCTGCGGGAGGCGCCCGAGGACAACGCTTCCGGCGAGGCTGGCCTGCCCGAGCTGCTCCAGGAGGTGATCCAGTCCAAGAATGCCTTCAGCCTGAAGCCCAGCCTGGAAATCCAGGCGGCCGGATGCCGCATAAGGGGCGACCGGGAAAAGCTGATCCGGGTCATCGGCCACATCGTTCAGAATGCCATCGAGGCCACCCCTTACACCGGCCGGGTCGATGTTAAACTCGCCCGGCAAGAGGACTGGGCGGTCATCACCGTGACCGATACGGGGGTCGGCATGGACGACGCCTTCATCCGGGAGCGACTGTTCCGCCCCTTCGCATCCACCAAGGGGACAGGCATGGGCATCGGCGCCTATGAAAGCAGGGCCTACGTGCAGGAACTGGGCGGCGACATCACCGTCACCAGCCGGCCCGGCCAGGGCACCTGTTTTACCATCCGCCTTCCCCTGCTGCGTTCCCACGAGGCAGGAACCCCATGACTGACAAAGCCCCCAAGATCCTGCTGGTCGAGGACGACGTGGGTCTGCAAAAGCAGATCAAATGGAGCCTGGACGACTACGAGGTGCTGGCCACCGGCGACCGGGAGTCCGCCCTGGCCCAGCTCCGCCGTTTCGAGCCGGCCGTGGCGCTTCTCGACCTGGGGCTGCCCCCCGATCCGGATGGCGCCACGGAGGGCCTGGCGGCCCTCCAGCAGATCCTCCAGCTTTGTCCGGCCACCAAGGTCATCGTCGTCACCGGCAACCAGGACAGGGCTAACGCCATCAAGGCCATCGGCCTGGGGGCCTTCGACTTCTACCATAAACCCTTCGAGGAACAGATTCTCAAACTGGTCATCGACCGGGCTTTCCGGGTCTACGGCCTGGAACAGGAAAACCGTTCGCTTTCCGCCCGCAACCGTTCCGAGCCCCTCCAGGGCCTGATCACGAACGATCCGGAAATGCTGAGAGTCTGCCGCACCATCGAAAAGGTCGCGCCCAGCGATGCCTCGGTGCTGCTCCTGGGGGAATCAGGCACCGGCAAGGAGGTTCTGGCCCGGGGGCTGCACGAACTTTCCAGCCGGGCCAAGGAGAAGTTCGTCGCCATCAACTGCGCGGCGATCCCGGAAAACCTGCTCGAGTCGGAGCTGTTCGGCTACGAGAAGGGCGCGTTCACCGGGGCGGCCAAGCAGACCATAGGCAAGATCGAATATGCCAACAAGGGCACGCTGTTCCTGGATGAGATCGGCGACCTGCCCATGCCTCTCCAGGCCAAGCTGCTGCGTTTTCTTCAGGAGCGGGTCATCGAACGCCTGGGCGGTCGGGGAGAAATTCCCGTGGATGTCCGCGTGGTGGCGGCCACCCACCAAAATCTCGCCGATCTCATCAAGACCGGCCGCTTCCGCGAGGATCTCTTCTACCGTCTCTCCGAGATCAGCGTCCGCATTCCGCCGCTGCGCGAGCGCCAGGGAGACCGCTCCCTGCTGGCCCACGCCTTCCTGGAGCGCTTCGTCCAGACCCAGGGCCGGGCCCTGCGTGGCTTCGGCCCGGACGCCATCCAGGCCATCGAGGCCCACCCCTGGCCGGGCAACGTCCGGGAGATGGAGAACACCATCAAGCGGGCCGTGATCATGTCCGACGGCCCCCAGGTGTCCCAGGCCGATCTGGGCATGGCGCCCCTGGCGGAAGCCTCCGACAACGAGCCCCTCAACCTGCGCCAGGTGCGTGACGAGGCCGAGCGTGGCGCGGTGGTGCGGGCACTGGCTCGCAGCAATGGCAACGTGGCCCATGCCGCCGAGATGCTGGGCATCTCCCGGCCGACACTGTATGACCTGATGAACCGGTTTGGCCTGAAGTAGACGGCCTCGCCCGCCGGGGGTGCCTCGGCTATGCTTGAACCTCGGCAGAAGCAACTGGAACGGACCGGAGGCCCGCTATAAACGCCCATGTCCTAGCGGTGGATTTTCGCATTGCGTTGCGCAATGTCCTGCGCCAGCGCCGGCGCAGCGCCATCGCCATTCTCGCCATCGGCTTCGGCGTCATCGCCATGATGCTGTCTGCCGGATTCATCGAATGGATATTCCATGAAACCCGGGAAGACGCCATCAAAAACCAGTTTGGCCACATTCAGGTCGTCAGGCCCGGCTACCACGACGAAGGCCAAGCCGATCCCTTCGCCTACCTGCTGCCGGGCAAGGCGCCGGCCATGGCCAGCCTGGAAAAGTTGCCCGAGGCCCAGGTCGTCGTACCCCGCCTGGTATTCAATGGCCTGATAAGCCACGGAGAGAGTTCCCTCACTTTCCTGGGCGAGGGAGTCGATCCGGCGCGGGATCCGGCCCTGGGCAACCTTCATCTGATCAAGGGCAAGCCCCTGTCCGCCGAAGACCCGAAGGGCATCCTGCTGGGTGTCGGCCTGGCGGCCAATCTGGGTGTCCAGGCGGGGGACACGGTGGTGCTCCTGGTCAATACCGCCAGTGGCGGCGTCAACGCCGTCGAGGCTACGGTCCGGGGGCTGTCCTTCACCTCCATGAAGGGCATCGACGACGCCATGATCCGAGTCCCCATCGACATGGCTCGACAACTGTTGCGCGCAACCGGCTCCCACGTCTGGATCGCCTTTCTCAAGGACACCGGCTTGACCGACCAAGCGCTGGCGCGGCTACGGGGTGACGCGGCGCTGGGCAAATACGAGGTGGTGCCCTGGACCCGCCTGGCGGATTTCTACAACAAGACCGTGGAGCTTTTCTCGCGGCAGATGGGTGTGGTCAAGCTCATCATCGCCGTGATCATCGTCCTCAGCATCAGCAACACCATGACCATGAGCGTCATGGAGCGCACCGTGGAGATCGGCACCTCCATGGCCCTGGGCGTGCGCCAGCGCCGCATCCTGGGCCTGTTCGTCATGGAAGGCGTGCTCCTCGGGGCCATCGGGGGATTCGGAGGCGTCACCCTGGGCTGGCTGCTGGCGACCCTGGCTTCCACCATCGGCATTCCCATGCCCCCCGCGCCAGGCATGACCGAGGGCTTCACGGCGGCCATCATCCTGACGCCGCGCATCGTCATCGAGGCCCTGGTGATCTCCATCGTCACCACCCTGCTGGCCAGTCTCTACCCCGCCTGGCGGGCTTCCCGCCTGGTGATCGTCGACGCGCTGCGCCACAACCGCTGAGGACCGGATCATGTGGAAGCTCGCCCTGCGCAACGTCCTCCGCCACAAGGCGCGTACCGGTATGACCCTGCTGGCCATCGTCGCCGGCGTGGTGGGCTTGGTCCTGAGTGGCGGTTTTGTCCAGGACCTCATCGAACAGTTTGGCGAGATCCTCATCCATTCCCAGTCCGGCCATTTGCAGGTCTCCAGGCAGGGCTACTTCAGCCATGGCGCCCGCAGCCCCGAGAAATATCTCATCGCCGATCCGGAGCCTCTGCGCAGGGAGATCGCAGCCCAGAAAGGCGTGGAGGACGTCATGGGCCGGCTTTACTTCGCTGGCCTGCTCAACAATGGCCGCTCGGACCAGGCCATACTCGGCGAAGGCCTGGAGGCCGACCGGGAAGCCCGCCTGGGCACCGGCCTGGTGATGGTGGCAGGCCGGGCCCTGAAGGGCGACGATGCCCACGGCATGATGATCGGCAAGGGGCTGGCCCATGCCCTCAAGCTCAAACCCGGCGACAGCGCCAGCGTGGTCACCAATACGCCGGATGGCGCCATGAACAGCCTGGAATTCGAGGTGGTGGGGGTGTTCCAGACCATCTCCAAGGACTATGACGCCCGGGCCGTGCGCATTCCCCTGGAAGCGGCCAGGGAGCTGCTGGCCACCGAAGGCGTCAACACCCTGGTGGTGTCCCTCAAGCAGACCCGGGACACCGAGGCGGTGGGCACCGCGCTGGCGGCCAGTCTCGGCAAGGCTGGCATGGAGATCAAGAACTGGATCGAGTTGAACGATTTCTACGCCAACACCGTGGACATGTATGACGCCCAGTTCGGCGTGCTGCGCATCATCATCCTGTTCATGGTGCTGCTCTCGGTGGTGAACAGCGTCAACATGAGCGTCTTCGAGCGGGTGGGCGAGTTCGGCACCATGATGGCGGTGGGCAACCGTTCCCGCCGTGTTTTCGAGCTCATCATGGCGGAGAACGCCATCATTGGCTTGGCGGGGGCCTGCCTGGGGGTCGCGCTGGGCATACTCCTGGCCCTGCTCATTTCCGCCGTCGGCATAGACATGCCGCCGCCGCCCAATTCAGACTTGAGCTACGTGGCCCGGATTCGGGTGGTGCCCGCCGTGGTGGCGGGGGCCTTCGCCGTAGGCCTGGTGGCCACCGTGGCCGCCGCCCTGATTCCCGCCGCCCGGGTACGCCGCATCCCCGTGGTGGACGCCTTGCGCCAGAGCATCTGAGCCGGCCTCAGAAGTCGTAGCGCAGTTCGGTATAAACCCGGTCGTTGTTCGTGTATTGGCCGAAGATGCCGGTGGCGGGGCCGTGGAACAGATCCAGGCCGAAGACCAGCCGCCAGTTGCGTTCGAAGTTCCACGCCAACTTGGGACGCAGCATCCAGTCGGACCGGTTCAGGCTGCTCACCCACAGGGCCTCGGCTTCCCAGTTGCCTGGAAGCTTGCGGTTGACCAGCAGGGAATAGCCATTCTCGAAGCGCTCCGGAATGATGTCCGGGTTATGGTCGAAGAAGGCCCGCTGGTACAGCTGGACGTTGAAGCGGGTGTCGGCGTCGGGATTGAAGTCCAGGCCCACGGCCCAGTCCAGGGTGTCCTGGGGCACCACGCCATCGGCATCGGTGAAGAAGCTGGCGCCGGCCAGGTTGTACTTCCGGCCCTTGGTGTAGACCGCCTCGGCCTTCAGCACGAAACTCCCCAGGTCCTTGGCCAGACTGCCGCCCGCCTGCCAGATACGGTCGTGGCGGGGGGTGAATTGTGTCTTGTTGGTGGGAACTGGATAGAAGGTCTGCTGGCTGTCCGTGCTGCGGTACAGGAAACCCGCCAGATCCCAGCCATCCTTGAGGCGACTCAGCCGCACGCCGAAGTTGCCATTCGACAGACTGGCGCCGGGCTTGTCCTCGGCGAGGATGGTGGGCGGCGTCCCAGGTGGAGAAAGTGGAGAAGGCGGGGTGGGGTAGAAGTCCGCGCCCTGCTTGCCGATCCGGTCGTAGCTGGGGAAGGGAATCCAGATCAGTTCGGCATGGTTGTCGCCGGAGAAATATTCGGCCCGGGCCGCCCATTGCGGAATGCGCACTACCTGGAAGTCGGGCAGGATGAAGTCCCGCAGGTCCTTGGCCGATACCACGTCGGCGATGAACATGCCCACCATCTCGCCCCAGACAATGTGCTGGCGGCCCACGCGGAAATCCCAGTCGCCACCGGAGAAGTCCAGGTAGTTTTCCCGGGCCGTGAATTCGGCCCGGGGACTGTCCTGGCCCGTGCCGTTGTAGTGGTCATACTGGCCGATCAGGTCCAGCCGGCCACTCAGCTTCCACTGCATGCCACCCCCCAGGCTGCCGCTGGTGCCCAGTTCCAGCCGGCCCAAGGCCTTGGACCAATGGGTGGGGGAGGTGTTGGTATGGGCCGCCTCGGCCTGGAAAAAGCCACGGATGGGTTGATCCGATACCGGAGCCTTGGGCGCCGCCGGCGCGGCCGCCAGGGCCGGAGTGGGCGCGGGCTGCGGTTCGGGCGCCGGCTGCACGACAGGTGTGGCTGGCGCCGCGACCGGTGTGGTCGCAGGCGCGGGGGGCGTCTCGAACAAGGCGTCCT
The DNA here is from genome assembly GCA_035332045.1 of Thiobacillaceae bacterium. GTDB lineage: Bacteria > Pseudomonadota > Gammaproteobacteria > Burkholderiales > Thiobacillaceae > PFJX01. The sequence continues at coordinate 20,183 of DAOQNK010000025.1, forward strand.
TGCTGGTGGGTGCCTCGCCGCCCGTGGATTTGGCCGGCGCCGCGACAGCGGTGGCGGGAACCGCCTCGGGCGCCGGCTTTGCGGGCGGGACTGGCGCGGCGGTCTTGGTATCGGCCGCCGGGACCGCAGCCGGGGCGGCGGGCTTGTCGTCGAGTTCGAACAGGGCATCCCGGGAAGCAGGCTCCTTGGCAGGCGCTTTCTTCGCCTTCCCCGAGGCGGCGGGTTTGGCGGGCGGCTCGGGCATATCGAACAGGGCATCCTTGGAAAGGGGCAGGTCGTCGCCCTTCGCCGCCACCAGGATGCGGCCCGAAGCGAAGATGCTGGCGTCGGCGAGGGCCCCGGTGGCAGGCGTCAGAAGACCCGCCAGGCAGGCCCAAGCTCCCCGCTTGATCCATGTATTCATTGTTCCGCCTTCTTGTGTTGAGTGTTGCGATGGCTCGGCCGGGCCAGTTTCCAGCGATCGTTCACCTTCATGCCCAGCATGGCCACATGGCCGTCCTCGATGCGGATCAGCCGGTCGGCCATGGCCATGACCCGCCGGTCATGGGTGGAGAAGATGAAGGTGGTGCCGAATTGCCGGTTGATTTCCTTCATCAGGCCAAGAATGCTCTCGCCGGTTTTACTGTCCAGGTTGGCCGTGGGTTCGTCGGCCAGGACGATGCGGGGGTTGATGGCCAGGGCCCGGGCGATGGCCACCCGCTGGCGCTGGCCGCCGCTCAGTTGATTCGGATTGTGGCCGGCGTATTTTTCCAGCCCCACCACCGACAGGTAACGCTTGACCCGCTTTCGCCGCTCCTGCTTGCTGACTTCGGGGAGCTGGAGCAGCGGATACTCGACGTTCTCGGCGGCGCTTAGTACCGGAAACAGATTGAAAGTCTGGAAGATGAAACCGGTGGTGCGGGCCCGCAGATCGGCCAGGGCATCGGAGGACAGGCCGGTCACTTCCTTGTCGTCGATGTAGACCTTACCGCTGGTGGGCGTGTCGATGCAGCCGATGATGTTGAGCAGGGTGGTTTTGCCGCTGCCGGACGGCCCGGCAATGGCCAGAAACACGCCTTCGTCGAAAGAGAGTGTGATACTGTCCAGCGCCGTGACCTGTTGCTCGCCCAGCCGATAAACCTTGGTGACGCCCTCGACGCGGACCAGGCTCATGCCGGCCTCCAGGGCAGGTCGCGCAACATCGGAAGGATGGCTGACATGATCGTTTTTTCCCGTATTCGCGTCCGCTTCTTGCTGGTCCTGCTGGCGTTCTGCGTCACCGCCCCAGTCCTGGCCGAGGAGGAAGGCGGCGCCGAGGACGCCGCTGCCAGGAGCATCCTGGAAAAGTCCGATGAAATCCGCTTCCCCGCCGATGGCTTCCAGGTGGACATCAACATCACCAGCAACGTCCCGGACCAGGATGAAGAAGTGCGGAAATATCGCGTGCTTTCCAAAGGCAACGACAGCACGGTGGTCATGATACTTGAACCCGCCGCCGAACGTGGACAGATCATGCTGATGAAAGGCCGGGACCTGTGGGTGTTCATGCCCAACGTTTCCCAGCCCATCCGCCTGGGCCTGGCCCAGCGGCTGACCGGCCAGGTGGCCAACGGCGACCTGGCCCGGGCCAATTTCGTCGGCGACTACAATCCACGCCTGCTGCGTACCGAAACCGTCAAGGGCGAGGAACAGCAGGTCCTGGAACTCATCGCCGTGGACCGGGGCGTCACCTACCATCGGGTGCTGCTCTGGGTCGGCAAGGCCAATTTCCGGCCCCGCCGTGCCGAGTTCTATTCCCTCTCCAACCGCTTGATGAAGACCTGTCTCTACGAGAACTACAAGGACATGGCGGGCCGCGTCCGGCCTACCCGGCTGGTCATGGAAGACGCGCTCAAGAAAGGTAATGTCTCCGTTCTCGAATACCAGGCCATGAAGCTGCGCGACCTGCCGGACAAGGTGTTCACCAAGGACTACCTGAAGAAGCTCCAATAGCCAGGCATGTTGGCCCGCGCGGACCGGGGGAGGACCCGGACTTGCCCCCTGGTTCGCCAGGCATGGATCACACCCCATGATGGAACCCGAATCCCCGCCTGAAGGAAGGGCCCCCCCTCGCCGCATGCTGAGCGTCGGCGTGGCGGCGGTGTTGTTGGTGGGCGCCGGCGCCATGGCGTATTGGGCCACCCGGCCGAGTCCGGAAGCGCATTTCCGCAACGGCGAACGTCTGTTGGCCCAGGGAGATGGCAAGGGCGCCATCATCGAATTCAAGAATGTCCTTCAGGCCCAGCCGGGCAATGCCGAGGCGAGGTTCAGGCTGGGGCAGGCCCTCTATCGCCAGGGTGATCTGGGCGGCGCCGAAAAGGAATTCTCGCGGGCCCGGGCGGGCGGCTATCCCAAGGCCGAGGTGGCGCCCGCCCTGGCCCGGGTCCTGCTGGTTCTGGGCCAGTCCGACCGCGCCCTCGCGGAGACGGCCGAGATCGCCGGCGCCCCCGCCGCCGCCAATGCGCGCCTGTGGGCCGTGCGGTCCCGGATCCAGCTCCAGAGCGGTGATGTCGGGGCGGCCCGGGCCAGCCTGGATCGGGCGGACCAATACCTCCCCGGCCAGCCGGAGACCCTGATGGGGCGGGCGATGGTGGCCTTCGCCACCAGCCAGCCCGAGGCCGCCCTGGGGTTCGTCGACCAGGCCCTGGCCAAGGCGGCGGGGGACGACGAGCTTTGGGTCTTGCGAGGTGACATCCTGCGTAGCCAGGGACGCGCGGAGGATGCGCTGGCGGCCTATGGTCGCGCCCTGGCCAGCAACGCCGCCAACCTTCCCGGCCGCCTCGCCACGGCCCAGCTCCAGGTGGAGCGTGGCCAGCTCGACGCGGCGTCGGCCAGCCTGGCCGCTCTGCGGGCGACAGCCCCGTCGAACCTGATGGGCCGTTATCTGGAGGCCCTGGTGGAGCAACGCCGGGGACGATTGCAGGAAGCGCGCGCCAAGTTGCAAAGCGTCCTGGCGAGCGCCCCGGGATTCCAGGCCGCCCGCCTTCTGGCGGGCCTGGTCGACCTGGGCCTGGGCCACGGCGAGGAGGCCAGAAACCATCTGGGCAAGGTCCTGGAGTCGACGCCGGACCAGCCCCTGGCCCGCAAACTCATGGCCCTCAGCCTGGCGCAACTGGGGGAAGCGGAGCGGGCTCAAGCCTTTCTGGATGCCCTGGGGGAAGCGGGTACCGACCCGATGCTCCTGGCCCTCGGGGGCCAGCTCGCCCTGCGCAGGGGGGAATTCGCCGAAGCCGGCAAGCGTCTGGAAAAAGCCGCCAGTCTGGCTGCCGGCG
>DAOQNK010000026.1:0-23421 GCA_035332045.1 Thiobacillaceae bacterium
GGGGATTGAAGGCCGACTCGATCATGGGCAGCAGGGCGATCTCCATGGGCATGCCGCGCTTTTCCACTTCTTCGACGATGTGGAAGAGATAAAGCCGGCTGCGCTGGACGGCCCGCTCCAGATAGGCGGGATGGCTGAGAAACCACTGTTCATGGACACGGGTCAGGTGGGGGTCCGACTCGGGAAGCTTGAAGCCGCCACGGATCCGGTTCCACAGGTCGCTGTTGGACTCTTCCCGGCCGCGTTCCTCGGAGAGGGTGGTCAGGGTGTAGCTGATCTTCAACTCCGGGGAAGACCCGAAGGATTCCGCCGAGGCGGGAAGGGAGACCAGCATGGCGGCCAGTAGAAGGAAACCGGCGCGAAACAAGGCTAAAGACATGTTGTTTCGGGGCATCGGGGCTTGTGTGCCCCTCGCAACATATTGATGTGATTGAATTTTACCCCGGTTTTGATCTTGATTTCAAGGGCGGGCTGATTGCCCCGTTCCAGCGTGTGGTCAAGACGCCTCATCCTTCCAGGCGCGGACTGCCGCAAACGCCTCCACGCCCCGGGCCACGGGCGCGCCAACATGCTTCGAGGCGGCCCCGAGGACGGTATCCTGATCGCAACGCAGGAAAGGGTTGCAGGCCAGTTCCGAGGCCAGGGGAACCGGCAGGGTGGGCAGCCCGGCCTTGCGCAGGGCCAGGGCTTCGGCCTGGCGGGCCTGGAGGGCGGCGTTGTCGGGCTCCACCTCGGTGGCGAAGGCGATGTTGGCGAGGGTGTATTCATGGGCGCAGCAGACCCGGGTTTCGGGCGGCAAGGCGGCGATCCGGGTCAGGGAGGCTTGCATTTGTGCCGGACTGCCTTCGAACAGCCGGCCACAGCCGCAGGAGAACAACGTGTCGCCACAGAACAGATGGCCATGGCCCACATAACAAATGTGGTCCAGGGTGTGTCCGGGGGTGGCCAGGACCTGGAAGCGCCAGGCGGTGCCAGGGATGTCCAGGATTTCCCCGTCTTTCAGTGGCATGGCGGGGACCGCGCCCCGGGTGGGGCCGTATACCGGCGCCGGGTGGCGGGCCAGCAGGCCGGCGAGGCCCCCCACGTGGTCGGCGTGGTGATGGGTCACCAGATAGGCCGAAACAGCCATGTGCCTGGCCGCGAGCCAGGCTAAAATCGGCGGGGCTTCCCCCGGGTCCACCAGAATGGTTCGTTCGTCGTCGTGGAGTGCCCAGACGTAGTTGTCCCGCAGGATGGGCAGGGGGGTCACTTGAATCATGCTCGCGATCTCTTGAGGTACACGGCAAAGCTTCATTATGCAGGGTTGGTACGAAAGCGACCTGGGCCGCTATGTCCTGGAGCGGGAACTGGAATGGTTCGACGCGGTGACCAGCGACCTGTTTGGCTTCCACGCCCTCCAGGTGGGGGGCTGCGGCATTGATTTCCTGCGCGCCAATCGCATGCCCCAGCGCTTCTGCGCCGGCCCGGAGGCGGGTGGCCTGCGCTGCCAGACCGAACATCTGCCCATCGCCAGCCAGAGCCTGGATCTGCTGGTCTTGCCCCATGTCCTGGAGTTTTCACCCCATCCCCACCAGGTCTTGCGGGAAGCGGAGCGGGTCCTGCGTCCCGAGGGCAGGCTGCTGATCGCCGGTTTCAATCCTCTGAGCCTGTGGGGTTTGCGCCGGGTGGCCGGCAGCAAGGACGCCCTGGGTCCCTGGGATGGCCGTTTCATCCACCTGGCCCGGCTGAAGGATTGGCTGGCCCTGCTCGGCTTCGAACTGGCGGGCGGCCGCATGGCCTGCTACGCCCCGCCCGTCAACCGCCTGCGCTGCCTGGCCAGTTTCGGCTTCCTGGAAGCGGCGGGGGACCGCTGGTGGGCCCTGGGTGGCGGTATCTATCTCCTGCACGCGGTCAAGCGGGTGCACGGCATGCGTCTCATCGCCCCGAAATGGGAGGGCAGGTGGCGGACTCGGCCCGCCTGGGCCCAATCCACCCGGACCTCCACCCAGCGGCTCGGCCGGCCATGAACGACGCGGAAAAAGGCACGGTCGACCTTTACACGGACGGCGCGTGCAAGGGCAATCCCGGTCCTGGCGGCTGGGGGCTGCTGTTGCGTTATGGCGGGGCGGAGAAGACGCTGTGCGGCGGCGAAGGGGAAACCACCAACAACCGCATGGAACTGACCGCTGTCATCCGCGGCCTGCAAGCCCTCAACCGCTCCTGCCGGGTGAGGGTGCACACGGATTCCCAATACGTGCAGAAAGGCATTTCCGAGTGGCTGCCCAACTGGGTCCGGCGGAACTGGAAGACCGCCGGCGGCGGCGCCGTGAAGAATCAGGATCTTTGGCGGGAACTGGCCGACCAGGCGGCTCGCCATCAGGTGGAATGGCACTGGGTGAAGGGCCACGCCGGCCACCCGGAAAACGAGCGGGCCGACGCCCTGGCCAACGAGGGGGTCCGCCAGGCCATGGCCGGCCGTGCCCGGTGACCCCGATGCTCGCCGGACACGCCACGGCATCCGAGGGGGCGATTAGGTCATTCCTCGTGGAGGAGGGGGCCGCCGGCCAACGGGAAACTATGAAAGGAAACGGCTGATGCGGCAAATCGTGCTGGACACGGAAACCACCGGGCTGGACGCGGCCCAGGGGCATCGGGTCATCGAGATTGGCTGCCTGGAAATCCTGAACAGGCGGGTGAGCGGCGCCACGTATCACGTCTACCTCAACCCGGACCGGGAGATCGACGCGGGTGCCATCCAGGTCCACGGTCTCACCAACGAATTCCTCGCCGACAAGCCGCGTTTCGCCGATGTGGCCACGGAATTCCTGGAATTCGTCCGGGATGCCGAGCTGGTCATCCACAACGCGCCCTTCGACGTGGGATTCCTCAATGCCGAATTCCTTCGCCTGGGAGAAGGGCCGGTGACGCGCTGGTGCGGGGTCACGGATACCCTCAAGCTCGCCAAGGAGTTGCATCCCGGCCAGAAGAACAACCTGGATGCCCTGTGCAAGCGCTATGGGGTGGACAACTCCGGCCGCGCCTACCACGGCGCCCTGCTGGACGCCCAGTTGCTGGCCGAGGTGTATCTGGCCATGACCCGGGGCCAGGAAAGCCTGGGCATCGAAGTCGGGCCGGCTCCGGGGGCGAGCCGGGTCAGCGTGGAACGCGGGAAAGCCTTGCGCGTGATCCAGGCCGACACTTCCGAAATGGAAGCCCATCAGGCCTATCTGGATGTCTTGGCGAAAGAGAGCGGCGAAGCCCGGTCATGGTGAGATGCGCCGCTGGGCCTGCTGTCGCCCCCAATACCGGGGGACTGGCCGTCTATTGTCCCCATCGGGTATGTCTTTCGTCATATGGACAGACCATCGGCCCGAGGAGACTAATCCCGACCATTAACAAGTCGGGAGGCCATGTGAGCCTGGAGACGGCAATACCTCAGCCGGAGACGCGCTTCGCCATCGGTCCAAGGCGAGGCTCCAATCCGGGGGCGCAGACAGGTTCATGGCCCACCGCCTGATCCGGCTGCTGGCGCTGTGGTGCGCCCTGGTGATGGCGCCGGCCTGGGGTGAGGGCGGCGTGCAGCTTATCCTCAGTGAACCCGGTGGCGCCTATCAGGATCTGCTGGACGCCTTTCGCACCACGCTGGGCGGACGCAAGCCGGTGCGCGTCTGGAACCTGTCGGACCTGGGCGCCGACCAGATCCTGGCCATGAGCCGGGGAGACGACCTGCTGGTTCCCGTAGGCGCCAAGGCCGCCCGGTTCCTGGCGGATTACCATGCCGGGCGGGCGCCGGTCCTGTCCCTCCTGCTGCCGCGGAGCAGCGTGGAACATCTGCGCTGGCCCGCGGGGCTGGGCAAGGGCCGGATGTCGGCCGTCTACATCGACCAGCCGCCGGGCCGAATTCTAAACCTGATCAAGACCGCTTTGCCGGCCGCGAGCCGGGTAGGCATGCTGGTGGCCGAGGAAAGCCAGGCGACCGCCAGGCTGATGGCCCAGGAGGCCGGCCGACACCGGCTGACCTTGCTGACGGAATTCGTCGAAACGGCCGAAGACGTGGCTCCGGCCCTGCGCCGCCTGCTGCCCCAGTGCGATGTGCTCCTGCTGGTGCCAGACAGCCTGGTCATCAATGCCGGCAACGCCCAGAACGTTCTGCTCACCACCTACCGCCATCGGATCCCGGTGGTGGGCTTTTCCCAGGGACTGGCCAAGGCGGGAGCCGTGGCCTCGGCCTATTCCTCTCCAGCCCAGATCGGCCGCCAGGGCGCCGCCCTGGCCCTGCGCTGGTTGGTGGACGGAGACGACCTGCCGCCTACCCAGGCCGCCACCGAGTTCTCCCTAGCCTTCAATCCGCGGGTAGCCCGGGCCCTGGGTCTGGCGCTGCCGGACGAGGCCGCCGCAAGGCGCCAACTGGGAGCCCAGAATGAATAGGCGCGGCATCCGCCACCGGGTGCTGGCTCTGGCATTCATACCCTTGATCCTGGTGGCCACGGGCTTGTCCGCCTATTTCATGAACGCGCGCTACACCGAAATGGAGCGCAATCTGGAGGACAAGTCCCTGGCCCTGGCGGGTCAGCTCGCCAAGGCCTGTGAATTTGCCCTGTTCAGCGGCGACCTGGAGGCCCTGGCCCGCCTGGTCAGGCCCCTCTTCAAACCGGGCGAAATCGAAGCCATCTCGGTCATGGACGGGGAGGCCCGCCTGCTCTTCACCCTGGGCGGCATGCGGCCCCCCCGACGCCTGCGCGAGGACGGGCCGGTGGTGGTTGAGCGCAATGACCAGTCCATCCTGGTGGTGGCGCCGGTGGTTCAGCAGCCCCTGGCCATGGACGAGGTGGGAATGCCTGCCAGCGCGGCCCCGATGGGCTACGTGGCCCTGACCGTTTCCCGCCAGGCCACCCGGGAAAGGCAGCGGGTCTCCCTCATCACCGGCCTGGCCATCGCGGCGATGGGGCTGACCCTGGCCGGCATGCTGGCCTGGCGGCTGGGACGCGACATCGTCCGGCCCCTGGGCATGCTGACCGAGGGCGTGGAGCGGATCGCCGCCGGCGATCTGAATGTCCGGGTGAAGGTGGACAGCGGCGGGGAATTCGCGGTGTTGGAACATGGTTTCAACCATATGGCCTCGGAATTGAAGGCTTCCTACGACACCCTCCAGGAAAAAATCCGCGCCGCCACGGCTCGCCTAACCTGGCAGGCCAGCCACGATGCCCTGACCGGCCTGCCCAATCGGGCCGGTTTCGATGAGGCCCTGCGCCAGGCCTGGGCGTCCACCCGGCACGATCCTGGAGATCGGCATTGCTTGCTGTATCTGGACCTGGACCAGTTCAAGGTGGTCAACGACACCAGCGGCCACCAGGCCGGCGATGAATTGCTGCGCCAGCTTTCCGCCCGCATGCGCCAGACTTTGCGGGGCAGCGACGTGGTCGCCCGGCTGGGGGGTGACGAGTTCGGCATACTGCTCAGCCACTGCGACGCGACCGTCGGGCTGCAACTGGCGGAAAAACTGCGGCGCATGGTGGAGTCCTTCCGTTTCCATTGGAACGACCGGATCTATCAGGTGGGCTCCAGCATCGGCCTGGTGGAGATCGACGCCGTCTGGGCGGATACCGTCCAGCTCATGAGCGCCGCCGATGCCGCTTGCTATGCGGCCAAGGATGCCGGTCGCAACCAGGTCCAGGTGTTTCGGCCGGGGGATGAGGACGTGGCGCGCCGGCGTGGCGAGATGGAGTGGGTCGGACGGCTTTCCAGGGCCATGGAGGACGACCGTCTCAGTCTCCATTACCAGCCTTTGGTGCCCCTGGGCGAAGGCGCCAGCCAGGTCCACCATGAACTGCTGCTCCGCCTAGCGGATGGGGAGGAGGACATTCTGCCCATGGCCTTCATCCCCGCCGCCGAACGTTACCAGCTCATGCCCAGGCTGGACCGCTGGGTGGTGGAGCATGTTCTGGGCCTCTGCGACCGGCAAGTCCGGCCGCCCACGCCGGAGGGCTCCCTGTTTGGCATCAACCTATCGGGATTGTCCCTGGGAGACGAGCGTTTCCGGACTTTCCTGCGGGAGGCCATGGGCCGGCATCCGGAGGCCACCACGCGCATCTGCTTCGAGATCACCGAGACGGCCGCCATGAACAACCTGGACGCCGTTCTCGACCTGATCCGCGACTTGAAGGCCCTGGGCTGCCGCTTCGCCCTGGACGATTTCGGCAGCGGCCTGTCTTCCTTTGCCTATCTGCAGAATCTGGATGTGGATTTCATCAAGATCGACGGCACCTTCGTCCGCGACATGGCACGGGACCCCGTGGATGCCGCCATGGTGGAAGCCATCGCCAAGGTCGCGAAAATCATGGGCATCCGCACCGTCGCGGAATTCGTGGAGGACGGAGAAACCGTGGAACTGCTGCGGCACCTGGGCGTGGACTATGCCCAGGGGAACCATTTCGGCCCGCCCAGGCCCCTGGCCGGGTTATGCGCGGCGGAACCGGTTCAGGAAACGACCTGGTAACCGCCGCCTTCGATGGCCTGGCGGATGGCGCCGGCATCGGCGCGGCTGGCGTCGTGGGCCACTTCCACCCGGCCGGAGGCCAGGTCCACCTGGACGCTGGCGACACCGGGCAAGGCGGTGACCAGGTTTTTGACGCTGTTGACGCAGCCCATGCAGCTCATGCCGGAAACGGTCAGGATCAAGGTGTTCATCATGCGGTATCGATGCTTCGGTTGACTTGGAGGAAATCGCTGACGCGGCCGTCGGAACCGTAGAGGCCACGATCAGCCACCGCGTTCTGGAGAACCTGGATGGCCGCCTGATTGCGGCGCATCTGCTCATCGATGAGGCGGCCATTGACCTGGTTCAGGCGGGAGGCTTCCCGGGTGAGCTGTTCCAGAGACTGCCAGGTCCGGGAGGGCGGGGCGCCCGCCAAGATCTTGTCCCGCAGGGCCTGGAAGCCGGCTTGGGGCGGGACGCCGGCGCGGGATGCCAGTCCGCGCCACAGGTCGCCGATACGCAGACTGGCGGCACGACGGTCGCCGCTCAAACGGGCCAGCCGTTCCGGATCGCCGCTCACCAGGGCCAGGGCCTCTTCCTCCAGCAGGGCGATGAAGCCTTCCATTTCACGGATGAGGGTGGCGAGGCCGGTATCGGGGGGGATCATTTTTCCGGTTGGTGGGTGATGTTTTCGATGGATTCCTGGATCAGGCCTTCCGCCACGGCCTCCTCGTCGACCACGAAGCTGCCCTCCTCGATGGCCTGGCGTACGGCCTCGATCTTACCCGAGTCGGCCACGTCCACGCCCGCCAGGTCGCCTTCCAGTTGCCGCAGCCTGCCCGAGGTGTCGGTCAGCCGGACGTCATCGCTTACCGCCAGGGGGCCGGCCACGCTTGCGGCAGCTCTGGACGAGGCGGTCTTTTCATCCTTGGCCCGAACGCCGGTAAGTCGCTTGGTCGTGGTTTCAATCTTCACGATGGGCTCCTTCTCGAATATGGGACGTTATCGGCAGGGTGGCGCCTGGCTTTAGCCTGAAAGTCGCGCTCGGTGAGGCGCGCCCGAGGCCTGGCACCCCGTGCTCCCTGGAGAGGTTCAGGGCGAGATGGCGACATGGCCCTCGGCGGTGGCGATGCCCTGGACGATCCGGCCTGAAGCCATCTTCACCCGCACTCCCTGGCCCGGGGCGGCGCTGTTCAAAGCGGTGCCCATCTGGGTGACGCTGAAGCCGGTACCGCTGGCTACCACCCGCACCGCATGGCCGACCTGGACCACCTCGGGCATGTCCAGATAGTCGATCAGAAGGGGCTTGCCCGCGGGCAGGGCCTGGATGAGCCGCGCTTCGCCCGGCCATTCCCTGGGATAGCGGTCTGGCGCGTATTCGAATTCGATCTGCCGCAGTTCCAGGTCGCCGGGCCCGGGCACCGCCCTCGCCGGCAGGGGGCGGGTGGTCACCAGGGCCGGGCCCTGGACATGATTCTGGAAACTTACGTACAAACTCCATTTCCTGGGCTCCGCGCAACGTATGCCCAGGGTCCCGCCGCCCCAAAGCCGGCCGCCGGCGGGGAGAAAGAATTGCGGCGCGGGGCAGGCGGCCAGGCGCAGCCTTTCATCCACGCCACCTACGTCCGCCCGGGACAGGGTTTCCGGGTAGGCGGTGGCGGCCTGGGCTTCCAGCCAGCGGCCCGCCGCCTGGCGCAAGACCTGGAAATCCTGATGCTCGGCGGCCGCCACCGGGATGGCGGAGGTCAGCAGGCAGGCCGCCGTCAGGCGGGCGAAGCGGAGCAATGGGGCAGGGCAGGGCATGGGACGGGAGGGATCTGGGATGCCGTATCCTCGCATGACGTGGGGTTATGATTCATTCTCCACGGATTGTTTCCCGCCGCCCGCCAAATAGCCAGACGCCATGGACCAGACCAAACCCCCCGCGGAAATCGCCCGAGAAGCCATCAAGCAACTGGCCGCCCGCCGCAAGCCCCCCACGCCCGAGAATTTCCGCAAGGCCTACCTGCTGGTCTCCGGCGAGAAAGCGCCGGAAGAGGCTCCCGAGGCGGTCGAGGTCCGCTGGGCCGAGGTGCTGCGTCCCCTGTTCAAGCAATGGGATGCCCACCGGGCCGGCCTGACCCAAAGCCGGAAGCGGGAAATGCTCGAGCGGGTGTTGATCAACTTCGGCCATGACGCCCCCCAGCTCCACGACAAGCTGGGCGCGTTGGCCAGAAGCTGGGCCGATGGCGCCGAGGACGCGCCCGCCCTGGAAGGCGGCGGAGCGCCCGAGCCCCCTCCCGGCGCAGAACCGCGCGTCCCGGCGGCCGAGGATGCCGATCGCCCTGCCGCCAGGGACTGCCGGCCCCTGCTGAGTGCCCTGGCGGAGACCCTGAAGCAGTTGGCGGATAGCTGCGACGCCACCCTGCCGGATCTCGCCGGCCGCGCTCTGGACTTGTCCCGGCAGGTGGCCGGGGCGGAGGCCATGACCCCCGCCCAGTACGACAGCTGGTCCAGCCTGTGGCGGGAATTGCTGTCCCGACTGGAAGACGACCGGGAAATCAGCGCGGGCCTGAAGCGCCTGATGGGGCTGCTGTTCCTGAACGTCGGCGAACTGGTGGGCGACGAGGCCTGGCTGTCCGGCCAGTTCGCCGCCATGCAGAACCTCATGGCCGGCGACCTTCAGGCCGAGGTCTTGCTGGAGGCCGAACGGGGGTTGCGGGAGCTGGCCTTCAAGCAAGGTGTCCTCAAGGGCAGTCTGGACGACGCCAAGGCCCGCTTGAAGAACCTGATCAACACCTTCGTCGACCGGGTCGGCGTGATGAGCCAGCATGCCGATGGCTACCATGCCCGCATTGGCGAGTACACCGAGAAGATCGGCCAGGCCCGGGACATCGCCGAGCTGGGCGACCTGATGGGCGGCCTCATCGCCGACATGGGTGACATGCGTGATGTCCTGCGCGACAACCACCTCGAACTGGTGGCCGCCAGGACCCAGGCCGAGGAGGCCGAGCGCCGCATCCATGAGCTGGAACAGGAACTCGCCCAGGTATCGAACCTGGTCCGGGAAGATCAGCTCACCGGCGCCCTCAATCGCCGGGGCATGGACGAGGCCTTCGGCCGGGAGCTGGCCCGGGCCGACCGCCTGGGCGCCCCCCTGAGCATCGGTCTGCTGGACATCGACCACTTCAAGAAGCTCAACGACGGCCTGGGCCACCAGGCCGGGGACGAGGCCCTGCGCCACCTGGCCAAGGTGGTGCGCGGCCTGTTGCGGCCCACCGACATTCTGGCCCGCTACGGTGGCGAGGAATTCCTGATCCTCCTGCCCAATACCGAAGTCGAAGAGGCCGAACAGGTTCTGTTGCGCATCCAGCGGGAATTGACCCGGCAGTTTTTCATGCACAACAACGAGCGGGTGCTCATCACCTTCAGTGCCGGGGTGGCCCAAAGACAGGCCGGAGAAAATGAAGCCGGCTTGCTGAAGCGTTCCGACGAGGCCATGTATTCGGCCAAATCCCAGGGCCGGAACCGGGTGGTGCGGGGCTGACGGGGCCAGGCAAGATTTGCCGCCGCCGGCCAGCCTTGCCGCGTCCAAGGCCGGCAGTATTCCCGGAAAAATACAAATCCAATTGATAACAATGGCTTAGCCGTTTATTTTTGCCTGGCATGGCTCTTGCAGTGGCTTCCGGCAGCGTCCCGTTGTCCGCGGGGCGGCGGAGCCCTCCATGCTGAGCAAGATCGACAAGGAAATCGCCTTTATCCAGAGCGCCCTGGATTTGCGCGCCCGGCGCCAGGAAATTCTGGCGTCCAACATCGCCAATTCGGACACGCCCAACTACAAGGCCCGCGACCTGGATTTCGGTGCCGCGCTGAAGCGCATGATGGGCGCTGGCGGCGATCTGGCCCTGGCCCGGACTTCCGCCCGGCATCTTGATGGGCGGGCCGCCGGGGCCGGCGGCGCGGGCGCCCGGGTCATGTACCGCAACGCTGTCCAGCCCAGCCTGGATGGCAACACCGTCGATCCCGACGTGGAGCGCGCCCATTTCGCGGACAACGCCCTCCATTACCAATTTCTGCTGGATCGGGCCGCCACGTCCTTCAAGACCATGGCTCAGGCCTTGGCCGAGAAATAAGGCGCGTCATGTCCCTGGTCAACGTCTTCCACATCGCCGCCTCGGCCCTCACGGCCCAATCCATGCGGCTCAACGCCGTGGCCTCCAACATGGCCAACGCCGATTCCGCCCATGCCTCCACGGGGGAGGGCTACAAGGCCAAGCAGGTGGTGTTCCAGGCGGTGGCCTTGAATGCCTCGGCGCCCTGGGCCCAGGGCGTGCGCATGAAGGCCGTGGTGGAAGATCCCTCTCCAGGCCGGCTTGTCTATGACCCGAAGCATCCCCTGGCCGACAGCCGGGGTTACGTGGCCTACCCCAACGTGGACCCGGTGGAGGAGATGGTGAACATGATTTCCGCCTCCCGCTCCTATCAGACCAACGCCGAGGTGATGAGCACGGCCAAGAGCCTGCTGCAACGCACCCTGGCCATCGCCCAAACCTGAGGATCAGCGCCATGACGACATCCACGGTCAGCACCGATTACTCTTCCCTGGTCGCCACCCTCAACGCGGCCACCAGCTCGAGCGGGACGTCCGGTTCCACCACCAGCGACGCGACGGCGGCCCTCTCGGACCGCTTCCTGACCCTGCTGGTGGCCCAGTTGCAGAACCAGGACCCACTCAACCCCACCGACAACGCCGAACTCACCAGTCAGTTGGCCCAGCTCTCCACGGTGGAGGGCATTTCCAAACTCAACGATACGGTCAGCGCCCTGTCCAGCAGCCTGCTTTCCACCCAGGTCCTCCAGGGCGCCTCCCTGGTGGGGCACCAGGTCCTGGCCGAGGGCAACGCGCTGGAACTGACCGATTCCGGCGCCCTGGGCGCGGTGGACCTGAGTTCCTCCGTGGACACCCTGAAGATCAACATCTACGACAGCGCCGGCACTCTGGTGCGGAGCTTGAGCGTCGGCGCCCAGGACGCGGGCCTGGTGTATTTCACCTGGGACGGGCAGGCCACCGACGGCACCCAGTTGGGAACCGGCAGCTACAGCTACAAGGTCGAGGCCACCGCCAACGGCACCGCCGTGGACAACACGGCCTACGCCCTGGGCAGCGTCCTGAGCGTCTCCCTGCAGGATTCCTCCCTTGTGGCCGATGTGTCCGGCCTGGGCAGCCGCAGCATCGATCAGATCAAGCAGTACTTCTAAGGAGCGTCGAATGAGTTTCCAACAGGGTTTGAGCGGATTGAGCGGCGCCTCCAGCTATCTGGATGCCATCGGCAACAACATCGCCAATACATCCACGGTGGGCTTCAAGACCGGCGTCACCCAGTTCGCCGACGTCTACGCCACCTCGCTGTACGGCAGCGGCAGCTTGCAGATCGGCATCGGCACCAAGGTCGCCGACGTGGTCCAGCAGTTCACCCAGGGCAACATCAGCGTCACCAACAACCCCCTGGACCTGGCCATCAGCGGCGAAGGCTTCTTCCGCATGAGCAAGGACGGTGTCATCTCCTATACCCGGGATGGCCAGTTTCACCTGGACAAGGACGGCTACATCGTCAACAGCGCCACCCAGCGGCTCACGGGCTTCCTGGCCGACAGCAGCGGCAACATCATCGGCGGTGCCCCCTCCGATCTGCTCATCTCCCTGGCGCCTTCGCCCCCCAAGGTCACCGAGAGCGCCAGCCTGGTGGCCAACCTAAATTCCTCGGATGCCGCCATCGCCGGGGCCATCGATCCCACCGACACCGACACCTACAACTGGTCGACGTCGTTCACCATCTTCGACGAGGCCGGCAACGACCATGGCTTCGTGTTGTATTTCCAGAAAACCGCGTCCAACAGCTGGGACGTGGATGCCTACGTCAACGGCACCCAGGTGGACATGGACCCGGGCACCGCCAGCAACACCGGCACCATCGACTTCACCACCGGTGGCCTGGTCAACCAGATCAACGGCGCCGCCGGGGCCGCCGTGGCGGTCACCGTGCCCTCCGCCACCCTCGGCACCGGCGCGGCCACCATGACCTTCAACCTGGACTTGACCGACTTTACCCAGTACGGCACCAGTTCCGGGGTCTCCACCCTGACCCAGGATGGCTACACCTCCGGACGCATTGCCAGCGTCTCGGTGGACAAGGAAGGCCTCATTCTGGGCAGCTACACCAACGGCCAGACCCAGACCCTGGGCCAGGTGGTCACCTACAGCTTCCGCAATCCCCAGGGCTTGCAGGCCATCGGCAACAACCAGTACTACGAGACCTCGGACTCGGGCCAGCCCGTGTCCGGCACGCCGGGCAGCGGCGTTCTGGGAAACCTTCAGTCCGGCGCCGTGGAGGAGTCCAACGTGGACCTGACCGCCGAGCTGGTCAACCTCATCGTCGCCCAGCGCATGTACCAGGCCAATGCCCAGACCATCAAGACCCAGGATCAGATCCTCCAGACCCTGGTGAATCTGCGGTAAGGGGTGAGGAGATGGTGATGCGGTCATTCATGCGGATTCCGGTCAAGGCGCGGCTGAAAAACCGTGGGGCGGGCAAGGCTCCCAGCCCCCGGGGTTTTCCCCTCGTGCCTTGCGCCTCCCACCTCGGCGCATAACATGGACCGCGTCATCTACATCGCCATGACCGGCGCCCGGGAAGTCACCCGGCAGCAGGCTGCGGTATCCCACAACCTAGCCAACGTCTCCACCCATGGTTTCCGCCAGGAACTCAATGTGTTCCGGGCCCTGCCGGTGGTGGGGGAAGGGGCCCGCACCCGGGCCTTCGTCGCCGAAACCACGCCCCGCACCGACTTTACCCCGGGTGCCGTGCAGCTCACCGGCCGGCCTCTCGATGTGGCCATCCACGGCCAGGGCTGGATCGCCGTCCAGGATGCCTCGGGCCAGGAAGCCTATACCCGCATGGGCCACCTGCAGGTCAGCCAGAACGGCATCCTCCAGACGACGAACGGCTTCAATGTCCTGGGTGACGGCGGCCCCCTGGCGGTGCCGCCCGATCAGGACATCCTCATCGCCAAGGACGGCACGATCTCCACCGTGCCCGTGGGCCAGAACCTGACGGCGGTGGCCGTCGCCGGCCGGATCAAGCTGGTGAATCCGCCGGAGACGGACCTGCGGCGGGGCGAGGATGGCTTGTTCCGGACCGCGGATGCCCAGCCGGCGGCGGCCGACGCCGGCGTCCAACTGGTCTCTGGCGCCCTGGAAACCAGCAACGTGAACCCCGCCGAGGCCCTGGTGAACATGGTGAGCCTGTCCCGCCAGTTCGAGATGCAGATGAAAGTGCTGTCCGCCGCCCAGGACAACCACCGCAGCGCCGACAAGGTGCTGTCCATGAACAGCTGAAACTAGGACCGCGCCATGCTCCGTTCCCTGCACATCGCCCGTACCGGCCTGGATACCCAGCAGACCCAGCTGGACGTCATCTCCAACAACCTGGCCAACGTCTCCACCACGGGCTTCAAGAAGGCCCGGGCCATCTTCGAGGACCTGCTCTACCAGACCATCCGCCAGCCCGGCGCCCAGTCCTCCCAGCAGACCCAGCTGCCCTCGGGCTTCCAGTTGGGCGTGGGCGCCCGCACCGTGGCCACCGAGCGCATCTTCACCCAGGGCAGTCTGCAGCAGACCAACAATGCCCTGGATGTGGCCATCAGCGGCAGGGGGTTCTTCCAGATCCAGATGCCCGACGGCAGCACCGCCTACACTCGGGACGGCTCCTTCCAGGTGGACAGCCAGGGCACCGTCGTCACCGCCAGCGGCTATCCCCTGCTGCCCAACATGCAGATTCCCCAGGACGCCCTGCAAGTCACCATCGCCAAGGACGGCGTGGTGAGCATCACCCAGCCCGGCACGCCCAACACCATCAGCCAGCTGGGCCAGATCCAGCTGGCCACCTTCATCAACCCGGCCGGCCTGCAAAGCATGGGCGAAAACCTCTTCATCGAGACGGCCGCCTCCGGCCCCGCCCAGGTCAACAACGCCAATTCCAACGGCCTGGGGGCCCTCAACCAGAGTTTCATCGAGACCTCCAACGTCAACGTGGCGGAGGAACTGGTGAACATGATCATCACCCAGCGGGCCTACGAACTGAATTCCCGGGCCATCACCACCTCGGATCAGATGCTTCAGCGTCTGACCCAGATCTAGCGGGGCGCCGGGAGCCCGCCATGACGCGTCGCCTCGTCCTCATCCTGCCGGCCCTGCTGGCCGCCTGCGCCAGCCCGCCGCCGGAAACCGCCATCAAGCAGCCGTTCAGCGTGCGCCCTCAGCCCATGGCCACCCAGACCGCCAATGGCGCCATATACCAGGCCGGCAGCAGCCAGCCCCGGCCGGGCATGGCGTTGTTCGAGGATCGCCGGGCCCGCTACGTGGGCGATACCCTCATCGTCAATCTGGTGGAGAAGACCGAGGTCAAGCGCAAGTCGGAATCCACCGACGAGCGCAAGGCCAACGGCACCATCGACATCCCCGCGCCCACCGTTCTGGGGCGGAGCTCCAAGGTGCTGGGGGCGACCAGCTGGACGCCGGCCGCGTCCAACAAGATCGAGCTCAAGGACAACGAAACCAACTCCAACAGCGTCACCGGCTCCATCACGGTGACCGTGGTGGAGGTCCTGGCCAACGGCAACCTGGTGGTGGCCGGTGAGAAGCAGATGGCGGTCAACGCCGACACCGAATACATCCGCCTGGCGGGCGTCGTGAATCCCGCCCAGATCACCGCCTCCAACACCATCAATTCCACCCAGCTCGCCAATGTCCAGTTCGAGTCCAAGAACACCCAGGGCATCGACAAGTCCCAGCTCACCAGCATGCTGGCCCGTTTCTTCCTGACCATCCTGCCTTTCTGACGGGGGCGGTGCCATGACACGAATCTTCCTCCTGGCCCTGCTCGCCGGCTTGCTGGCGGTGTCGCCGGCCCGGGCCGAACGCATCAAGGACCTGGCCACCATCGATGGCATCCGCGCCAACCAGTTGGTGGGCTACGGCGTGGTGGTGGGCCTGGACAACACCGGCGACAGCTCGCCCCTGACCTCCCAGGGCCTGGCCAACCTCATGGGCAACCTGGGCCTGACCCCGGGACAAAGCGTCTCCAGCAAGAACGCCGCTTCGGTGATGGTCACCGCGGTGCTGCCGCCCTTCGCCAAGCCCGGACAAAGCATCGACGTCACCGTGTCGGCCCTGGGGGGCGCCAAGAGCCTGCGCGGCGGCACCCTGCTGATGACGCCTTTGAAAGGGGCCGACGGGCAGATCTACGCCATGGCCCAGGGCAATTTGCTGGTGGGTGGCGCCGGGGCTTCCGCGGGCGGCTCCTCGGCCCAGATCAACCATCTTTCCGCCGGCCGGGTGCCGTCCGGGGCCACCGTGGAGCGTGCCGTCTCCACCGCCGTGGGGGAGGGCGAGTACATTCAACTGGAGCTGCGCGAGGCCGATTTCACCACGGCCGCCCGGGTTACCGAGGCCATCGAGCGCGGCATGGGCCGGGGCACCGCCGTGGCCCTGGACAGCCGGCTCATCCGGGTGCGGGCCCCGGTGGATTCTTCCCAGCGGGTGGCCTTTCTGTCCCGCCTGGAGAATCTCAATCTCAACCCGGGTACGCCCACCCCCCGGGTCATCATCAATCCGCGCACCGGTTCCGTGGTCATGAACCAGCTGGTGACGGTGGAACAATGCGCCATCGCCCACGGCAACCTGTCCGTCACGGTGAGCGCCGAGCCCCAGGTTTCCCAGCCCAACCCCCTGGCGGCTGGCCAGACCGTGGTGACCCAGAAGGCCGACGTCCAGGTCAAGAACGAGAAGGGCGAACTCATGGTGCTGCCCGCTTCCGCTTCCCTCAATGACGTGGTCAAGGCCCTCAACGCCATCGGCGCCACGCCTCAGGACCTGCTGGCCATCCTTCAGGCCATGAAGGCTTCCGGGGCCCTCAAGGCCGAACTGGAGGTGATCTGATGCTGGCCGCCGCCGCGCCCGACCGCCTGGCCGTCGACGTGGCCGATGCCCAGGCCCTGAAGGCCAAGGCCGGTGCCGGCGACCGCTCGGCCCTGGAGGCGGCCGCCCGCCAGTTCGAGTCCCTCATGATCGCCCAGATGCTCAAGGCCATGCGCGAGACCCGCTTCAGCGACGAGGACGACCCCTTGTCCGGCGGCGAGAGCATGAAGCTCTACCGGGACCTGCTGGATCAGCAATGGGCATCGAAAATGGCCTCCGGCCGGGGCCTGGGTTTCGCCGATATGCTGGTGAAGCACCTGGAGCGCCAGGCGGGCTACAGCCCCGAGACCAGCAACGCCGCTCCGGCCGCCGGGAAGGCGCCGGAGCCGGTCACGGTTCCCAGCCAGACCGGTCCCGCGGTGGATGCGGGGGGAGCGGCCAGCGTTCAAGCCCCGGTGACCGAAAACCGGGCGCCCAGTGCCGCGCCCGCCCAGGGCGTGACCAGCCCGGCCGGCACGCGCAAGCAGCGGTTTCTGGAAACCTTGCGCACGCATGCCGAATCCGCGGAAGCCGCGACCGGCGTGCCGGCCCGCTTCATCCTGGCCCAGGCCGCCCTGGAATCCGGTTGGGGCGAGCGGGAGATCCGGGCCGCCGACGGTCAGGGCAGCTACAACCTGTTCGGCATCAAGGCGGGCCGCGAATGGGCGGGTGAGGCCGTGGAAGCCACCACCACCGAGTATCGGGGCGGCCTCGCCAGCAAGCTGAGTCAGCGATTCCGCGCCTACGCCGATTACGGCGAGGCCTTTACCGACTATGCCGCCTTGCTCAAGCGCCGTTATGGCCAGGCGGTGGCGGCCGGCGACGATGCCGAGGCCTTTGCCAAGGCCCTGGCCGAGGGCGGGTATGCCACCGACCCGGCGTATGCCGGCAAGCTGCGGGCCGTCATCGCCAGCGTGGCGTCGGCGGGGCGCTGAGGCCGCGTGGATAGCGGAAGGAGATAGACATGGGATCGGGAATACTTGGTGTCGCCCTCTCCGGCCTCAGTGCCGCCCAGGCCGGCATCGCCACAGCGGAACACAACATCTCCAATGCCAACACCGTGGGTTATCGGCGCCAGGAAGTCACCTTCTCGGCCCTCTCGCCCCAGTACACCGGCAGCGGCTATTTCGGCACGGGCGTCGGTGTCGACACGGTGCGGAGCATCTACAGCCAGTTCCTCGACAGCGAGGTGCGCCTCAATCAGTCCCAGTTGTCCCGCAATCAAACCTATACCAGCTACGCTTCCCAGGTGGACAGCCTGCTGGGCAGCGACAGCAGCAGCCTCAACACCGCCCTGGACAGTTTCTTCGCGGCCGTGAACGAGCTGGCCAACGACCCGACTTCCAACGCCGCCCGCCAGGTGTTGCTCTCCTCGGCCAACACCCTGGCCGGCCAGGCCAACACCCTGTATACCCAGTTACAGGGCTATATCACGGCCAGCAATGCGGAGGTCTCGGGGCTCACGAGCCAGATCAATACCTATACCGGGCAGATCGCCCAACTCAACGGCGACATCGCCAAGGCCGAAGCCGGCGGCGGCGGCACCGCCAACGATCTGCGGGACCAGCGGGACCAGTTGATCGGCGAACTCAACAAGCTGGTGGACGTCTCGGTGGTGGAGCAGTCCGACGGCACCCTGAACCTGTTCGTCGGCAGTGGCCAGTCCCTGGTGGTGGGCACCAATGCCTATACCATGTCCACCACCACCGACCCCAACGACAGTTCCCTGCTGATCCCCACCCTCAACGTGGGCGGTACCGTGGTGACCCTGGACACCGGCCTCATCACAGGCGGGCAATTGGGTGGTGTGCTGGCCGTCCGGGAGGAAGTGATCCAGCCGGCCCAGGAGGACCTGGACCGCATCACCCTGTCCTTCGCCACGGAGTTCAATGCCCTGCATACCGCGGGACTGGACCTCAACCTCGCCGCAGGGGGGGATTTCTTCACCAATCCGGTGACCGGCGCGGCTGGCAATTCCGGAGTGTTGACCCTCAGCCTGGGCAACGACCTGAATCTCCAGAACAGCGACTACTCCCTGACCTACGACGGCACCAACTACACCCTGACCCGGCTTTCCGACGGGACCGCCTTCACCGGTAGCCTGGCGGCCGTCACCGCCAGCGAGGGTTTCAGCCTGTCCCTGGGCACCACCACGGCGGCGGCGGGGGATTCCTGGACAATCAACCTGAAGGGCTACGCGGGGGACATGGCGGCCCTGATCACCGACACGTCGAAGATCGCCGCCGCCGGCGCCACCGCCGACGGTCCGGGCGACAACAGCAACGCCCTGGCGCTGGCCGCCTTGCAGACCCAGTCCTTCCTCAACAACGGCACGGTCACCTTTTCCAGCGCCTATGCCCAGACCGTGAGCCGCACGGCCAGCCTGGCCGCGGAAGCGGACCTCAACGTGCAGACCTTCTCCAGCCTGACGGACCTGGCCACCGCGGCCCAGCAGAATGTTTCCGGGGTGAACCTGGACGAGGAAGCGGTCAACCTGGTGCGCTTCCAGCAGGCCTACCAGGCGGCGGCCCGCGCCTTGCAGGTGGCCTCCAGCCTCTTCGACGATCTTCTGGGGGTCCTGGGATGAGCGCCGCCGCCCGCTTCCCTTCCCCGACCTTGATCACGACCTCGCCGCGTCGGTTGGCCAGTGGCCGGCGGCGTGCCTGAAGGAGCCCAGCCATGCGCATCGCCTCCATGAATTTCTTCCAGGGCAGCTTGTCCGGCATTCTCAACAACCAGTCCAGCATGGCGTATCTGAACCAGCAGATCGCCGCCGACCAGTCGATACTCCAGCCCAAGGACGATCCCCTGGCCACGGAGAAGATTCTGGACCTCTCCACCCGCATCGCGGCGCGGACCCAGTATTCCGCCAACCAGACCAAGGCCCAGATCGGCCTCGAATACGAAAGCACGGTGCTGACCGAACTCAGCACCACCCTCACCAATACCCGTTCGGCCCTGGCGGGCATGGGGTCCGACTTCGATCCGGCGGTGCTCAATGCCGGCGCGGAGGAAGTCCTGTCCCAGGCGCGCCATATCCTGGACCTCATCAATACCCAGGACCCCTACGGCAACTACATCTTCGGCGGCTTCGATACGGTCAACCAGCCTTACGCCAATCCTCTGGACGGCACCGCCACCGCCACCACCTACGGCGGCACGCCGAACCCCGGCGGGACGCGCTCCATCCAGGTGGATGTGGGACGCAGCATCCAGGTGAACGACAACCTGGATGGGGTCGTCCAGAGCGGCGTGGCGGGCAACGATCTGCTCCAGCAACTGGATGCCGCCGTGGCGGCCCTCCAGGCCGGGACGGTCAGCCAGACCCAATTGGATGGCTGGGTGGCGGTCATCGATACCGCCCTGGACAACCTGGACCGGATCAGCCAGCGGGTTGCCTCGGCTTACTCGGAGGTGAGCGCGGTGGCGGACACCACCAAGTCCTTGCTGACCCAGGAACAGAACGCCCTCTCCGACATCCTGAAACTGGACCAGACCTCGGCCATCGTGGCGCTCCAGTCCCGGCAGACCGCCCTGGAAGCGGCCGAACAGGCCTTCGGCATGACCTCGGGCCTGTCCCTGTTCAACTACCTGGGCTGACGGGCGCGTCGTTGCCGCTGCCGGCGGCCTCGGGTAAGGCGGGTCGGCCCAGGAAGTAACCCTGGGCATGGGTGAAACCCAGTTCGATCACCAGGTCGAGCAGGGTCTGGCTCTCCACCCCTTCAGCCACCATCTCGTAGCCGGCTCCGAGCACCAGTCCCGCGATCTCCCGGATCATGCGGCGCTGGCGATCATCGCCCGACTCCAGCATGTGGATCATGCTGATGTCGAATTTCACTAGGTTCACCGGCATGGAAGCCAGGTAGCGCAGGGAGGAATAGCCGCTGCCGAAATCGTCCAGGGCCACCAGGGCGCCGGCTTCCCGCAGGCGCAGGATGTGGGCGCTGGCCGTTTCGATCTGGGTGATGAGGGCGGTTTCGGTGATCTCCACCACGATCTTCCGACCCTGGTGGGCACGCACCAGCTCCAGGGCGGCTTCCAGGACCTTGGTGTGGACGATGCCCGGGGCGGAAATATTGATGGACACGCCCATGTCCGGAGGCAGCCGGCCAGCCGCCAGGTCGTTCGCCACGGCGCGAAGCACGGCATGGTCGAATTCCGCATCCAGGTTCCTGGCCTGGACGATGGAAAAGATGGCCCCGGGGGGAAGCAGGCTGTCGCCATCCCGCACCCTGGTCAGGGCCTCGCTGTACTCGGGTGTCAGGGAGGGCAGCCGGGCCACCTTCTGGTAGTGGATTTCGATCGCCCCGGGGTCCTGGATGGCCTGGAAGACGGCGGTGATTTCCCGATTGCCTACCAGGGCGGAGATGTCCCCCATGTCCTGGCTGTAGGCGATGATCTTGCGGTTGCCGGGCCGCTTGGCCGTATACATGGCCAGGTCGGCCCGCTTCTGCAGTTCGCCCAGGCAGAGCTTCTCCTTGTCGGACAGGGCCAGGCCGATGCTGACGGTCACCGGTTCGCTCATGCCGTACTGGCGGAAGTCGTGGGCCAGGATATGTTCCAGACAGCGCTCGGCGACGGTCTCGGCGATGTGGGCATCGGTATCCACCAGCAAGGTGGCGAACTCGTCGCCCCCCAGGCGATACAGCCGGTCGTCGGCCCGCAGGGCGGACTGAAGGCATTGGGCGATGGCGTGGATGACCGCGTCGCCGACGTTATGGCCGTAAGTGTCATTGATGGCCTTGAAATGGTCGCAGTCGAACAGCAGCAGGGCCACCTGGCCCAGGCCGCCACCTTCGTCCCTGGCCGCCCAGTCTTCCTCGAAGGCGCGGCGGTTGTGGACGCCCGTCAGGGCATCCTGGCGGGCCTGGTCATAGAAGCTCCGGTTGCTGCGTTCCAGGTTGTCGTGCAGTTCGGAAAGGCGGGCGTGGTATTCGTCGAAGGAGCGGCGGAGATTCTCGAGTTCCAGGACAGGCAGGGGCAGGCTGGCCGGTAGAGGCGTGTTCCCGGCGTGGTCATGATCCCGGAAGGTGTCGATGCGGGCCGACAGGCGGCGCAGGGGGCGCACCACCAGAAAGGACAGAAGAAAGCTGGCGATGAACAGGGTGGCGAGCACCACGAAGCTCAAACGCAGCATGGTGCTCTGGAACAGGCTCTGGAATTTCTGCAATTCGATGTTGGAGGCGGGCGCGAACTCAATGGCCTGGCCCAGCTTGTCGAGGTCGGTGACGGCGTTGTCCTTCAGGTTGACCCGAACCCGGGACAGGTCCGCGAAACGGTAGGTGTGCTTGTGCCGCAGTTCCCGGGCCAGGTCGAACTTGAGGCCCAGGTAGCCCAGTAGCGTCTTGCCGGCGGGGTCCGCGTGGATGGGCAGGAAGTGATAGAGGACGCCCAGTTCCTGACCCTGGCGGTAGAGGGTGAAGGGGGGATGGCCGGGCAGGGCCATGGGCATGGGGTCCTCCCCGACGGCATGGTTCAGCACTTCGCCATGCCGGTCGTAAAGGGCGACGGCGCGCAGGCCGCCATTCATGAAGCCGGCATCCTTGATCCGGTCGTCCCGCCAGAGCGCGTAGTAGTCGGGAAAATAGAGCTGCTGGCGGGTCTCTTCCCACTCCGCGATGTTCGCGGCGCTGTTCCGGATGCGCTGAACCACGGTGGCCAGGGCTTCCCGGCCCTCCTGACTGGCGGCCGCCCGCTCGTTGTCGACGATTTCGGCCCGGGTCCGCTCGATTTCCAGCCAGAAGTACAGGCCCAGCCCCGCCACCAGGAGGCTCGTGGTGAGCACGAAGAGGAAGGAAAGGCGGGCGATGCTGAGGGGCTTCATCGCTCAAAGGCCCTTCAGTTCTTCGCTCACCCTGTCCAGCAGATCGAATTCGTACTCGCCATCCATGAAGTGGTTGGCCCCGGGGATGATGCGCACCTTGGCGCGGGTTTTCTGCAACTGGGCGATCCAGTGGGGACCGAGGCGATCATCCCGGTCTCCCATAATGAAGGTGATGGGCAGCCGGGAACGGTCGACCTCGTTCAGGATCCGCCGGGGCGTCCAGGCCAGGTAGGACTCCAGGGTGGACGGCGAAGCCCGGAATTTCTGGCAAAAGGAAAACGCCTGGGTGACGATGCCGTCGGACTTCCCGTTTCCCCGTGCCGGAAGAACCTCCTTGCCGTTTCGTCCGATGGGCCTGCCCTCGATGATGCTGATCCCGATGAGTTTCTTCACCATGGGATTGTGCATTTCGGCGGTATACGCCAGGGCCTGCATGCTGCCGAAACTATGACCGATCAGGATGACGGACTGGACCCGCCGCGCTTTCAGCCACTTCATCCAGGCATCCAGTTCACGGATGGCGTCTTCCTGGGTGTGGGTATGCAAAGCCTCGCACGCCAGGCTTTGCCGCCGTGCCGAGATGCCCAGAGTCAGGGTGGGGGCGAGCACCGTGTAGCCGGCGCCACCCAGGTGCTCGGTCAAGCGGTGGATGACGGGGAAATCATGGGTTTGCAGAAACCCATGCATCAGGACCACCGCCGGCTTTCCCGGGTGGCCTTCCCGAAACTCGGCTCGGGCAACCAGCTGGTTGGGGAGGGTGAGTTCTACCTGATCAGCCCTGGCCGGCAGCCAGAGCAGGCAAATCGCCATCAGCAGCAATCTGGTCACGTCCTGATCTCCGATGGGTAGGGTTGAAGAGACTGCCATGACCACGTCATGTACTGGATTCCGCGTGGTCTGGCCTGGGAAACCACACGACTCGGTCATGCTCGCCAGACTGATAGACTCTCGTCATGAATCTGGACGAAGTCTTCTCGGCCGGCGGGGCGCTGGCCTGCCACATACCGGGTTATCGGCCACGCTCCCAGCAACTTGAGATGTCCCGCGCCATCGCCGAGGCGCTGAATGTCCGGGGGCGCCTGGTGGCTGAAGCCGGCACCGGCACCGGCAAGACCCTGGCCTATCTGGTGCCGGCCATGCTGTTCGGCG
>DAOQNK010000027.1:0-20182 GCA_035332045.1 Thiobacillaceae bacterium
GCGGGGGTCCAGGGGGGACATCATCCACTTCATGTACATGTTGGGGTTCAGGCTGTTCATGACCATCTGCATGACCTTGGGGTCCAGGGGGGACATCACCCAACGCATCATCTTGCCCGGGTCGGAAAGCTGGGTCAGCACGGCGGTATAGAAGTTGGGGTCCATGCCGGCCGCCATCCACTTCATGTAGACGTTGGGATCGGCGAACTGGGCCAGGTTGGTGTAGGCGCCAGGCTGGGTCATGGAATTCATGAAGTTGACCCAGTTGATGGGGTCCATCATGTTGTTGCCCATGGTGGTGTAGAAGCCGGGTTCGGTCACGGCGTTCAGCCAGGGCACGAACACCTTGGGATCCTTGTAGGCGGACATGTTCTGGGTCATGTCGGTCATGCGGGCCAGCCAGGCTTCCGGGGTCTGGGGAACAGGCTTGGCGGCGGGAGCAGCGGGGGCGGCGGCGCCATTGGCGAAGGCGGCGGGGGCGGCGCAGACAAGCAGAGCGGCAAACAGGGACTTCAGCTTCATCTCGATCTCCTTTAGGGGGTGGGGTATACAGGCTGTTGCGTACAACTGATTGCGTAAAGAATATCAAAATATCCTAATTTATAGCAGCGATGGTGGCATGCGCCTCCGAGGACGGGCCCAGGGTGTTGCGATTTCGCCAACCAAGCCATGCGGACATTTTTCATGCCAAGGAAAACAGTTTCATGACGGACAGCATTCGACTCGGCGCCCTGGAATGGGCGCAGCCGGCATGGGTCGGGCCTTTCTACCCCGCGGACATGCCCGAGGATTGGCGGCTTGCCTACTACTCGACCCAGTTCAATTGCGTGTTTCTGGAGGCTTCCAGATGGCTCGCCCTGGACGATGTCGTCTGGGCCTCCTGGTGTGACGAGGTTCACAGCCAATTCGTGTTCCTGCTGGAGGCGAAGGAGGGGTTGCCCATGGCCATGCCCACTGCCGGCAAGGTTGTCATCCTTCCTCGCGATGACGGGCAATTGATCTGGTTCGATGCCGCGAGTGATCTGAAGGCCCTGACGGCTGAAATCACCGGCAAGCAGGCGTTGCCCGAGCTCTACCTCATCAGCCGGGACGGCAATCTGGCTCAGGTCGATCGGGTCCGTACCCTGTTGGAACTCCTGGGCTACTGAGCCCTGTTAGAATTTAAGGGTTTATCACCCCGTATCGATCGTGTCCGAGCCACTCATCGAAATTCGCGACCTGTCCTTTGCCTACAGCGATCGCCTCGTGCTCAAGGGCGTCAACCTGGCTGCGCGGCGGGGCCAGGTCATCGCCATCATGGGCAACTCGGGTTGCGGCAAGACCACGCTGCTACGCCTGATCGGGGGTGCCTTGCGCCCTACCCAGGGGCTCTTGCGCGTCAATGGTGTGGACATGGGCAAGCTTGACCAGGCGGAGTTGTATCGCCTGCGCCGGCGCATGGGCATGCTGTTCCAGTTCGGTGCCCTGTTCACGGACATGACGGTGTTTGATAACGTGGCGTTTCCCCTTCGTGAACATACCGGCCTGCCCGAGGAGATGATCCGGGACCTGGTGCTCATGAAGCTCAATGCGGTGGGCTTGCGCGGTGCCCAGGATTTGCGGCCGTCCGAGCTTTCCGGCGGCATGGCCCGACGCGTGGCCCTGGCCCGCTCCATCGCCCTGGATCCGGCGCTCATCCTGTATGACGAGCCGTTTGCCGGCCTGGATCCCATTTCCCTGGGGGTCACCGGCAACCTGATTCGCCGCTTGACCGATACCCTGGGCATGACCTCGGTGGTGGTTACCCATGACGTGCAGGAATCCATGAAGATCGTCGACTATGTGTATTTCGTCTCGGAAGGGGTCATCGTTGCCCAGGGCACGCCCGCCGAGATCCGGGCCTCCGCCCTGCCCTACGTGCACCAGTTCGTGCATGGCGAGGAGGATGGTCCTGTGCCTTTCCACTATCCGGCACCTGACTACGCCGCCGACCTGGAGCTTCGCGCATGATGGACGGATTGCTCAACGGTATCCGCGGCATCGGCAGGCGGGTGGTGGACGGGATCTGGCGCATGGGGGTGGCGACCCGTTTCTTCCTCCTCACCCTGACCCACTCCGGCCAGAGCTTCCGACGCTTTCAACTCATCATCCGGGAAATCTTCTCGGCCGGGGTCCTGTCGCTGATCATCATCCTGGTGTCTGGCCTCTTCGTCGGCATGGTGCTGGGCCTGCAAGGCTATGAAACCCTTCAGACCTACGGTTCCGAGGAAGCCCTCGGCATTCTGGTGGCCTTGTCGCTGGTGCGGGAGCTGGGGCCGGTGGTGGCCGCCTTGTTGTTCGCCAGCCGGGCGGGTTCCGCCATCACCGCCGAGATTGGCCTCATGAAGGCCACCGAGCAGATCGCCGCCATGGAGATGATGGCCGTGGACCCCATCGCCCGGGTGGTGGCGCCCCGCTTCTGGGGTGCGGTGATCTCCATGCCCTTGCTCGCCGCCCTGTTCTCGGCCATGGGCATCCTGGGCGGCTACCTGGTCGGCGTGGTGCTCATCGGCGTCGACGAGGGTTCTTTCTGGTCCCAGATGCAGGCCGCCGTGGATTTCAAGGAAGACATCCTCAACGGCGTCGTCAAGAGCGTGGTGTTCGGCGTCGCCGTCACCGCCATCGCCCTGTTCGAGGGCTACGACGCCCCGCCCACGGCGGAGGGCGTCTCCCGCGCCACCACCCGTACGGTGGTGACCTCGTCCCTGGCCATCCTGGGCCTGGATTTCATCCTCACCGCATTCATGTTCCGTGGAGTCTGATCCATGCAGCGCGCAACCCTCGACCTCTGGGTCGGCATCTTCGTGGTGGCCGGCATCGCCGCCATCCTCTTCCTGGCCCTCAAGGTGGGCAACATGGGCGCCTTCGACAGCGCCCAGGCCTATGTGGTGAAGGCGTCCTTCGACAACATCGGCGGCCTGAAGGTCCGGGCTCCGGTGAAGAGCGCGGGGGTCGTGGTGGGCCGAGTGTCCGAGATCGGCTTCGATGGCGCCAGCTACGAGGCCAGCGTCAGCCTCAGCCTGGATGCCCGCTACAAGTTTCCCAAGGATACCAGCGCCGCCATCATGACTTCCGGACTGCTGGGCGAGCAGTACGTGGCCCTCGAGGCCGGCGGCGACAGCAAGATGCTGGGCCAGGGCGATAGCCTGAAAATCACCCAGGGCGCGGTGGTCCTGGAAAATCTCATCGGCCAATTCCTCTACAACAAGTCTGAAGGCGGAACCAAGGACGCGCCGTCGGCTCAATGATGCGACAGGCGCCCGGGCAAGTGGGCACGGGTAGCAACATACGATTGACCCCTCCCGGGTTCCTATGGAAAGTGGCACACACGACATTTTGAAAAGGCAATGAACATGCAACAAATATTGGGATATCTCCTGGCCGCGCTGCTGGCCACCGCCACCCTGGCGGTTCGGGCCGAGGCGTTGGCGCCGGACGTGCTGGCCCGGAACACCACCAATGAGGTGCTGCGCATCGTCAAGCAGGACAAGGAACTGAAGAACGGCAATACCCGGAAGATCCTGACCCTGGTGGAGGAAAAGATCCTCCCCAACTTCGATTTCCGGCAGATGACCCAATTGGCCGTGGGCAAGAACTGGAGCAAGGCGACGCCTGAGCAGCAGCAGGACCTGATCGAGCAATTCAAGACCATGCTGGTGCGGACCTACTCTGCTTCCCTGACCAGCGTCGCCGATTACAAGATCGAGTTCACCCCCCTGAAGTTGGCTCCGGCCGACACCGAGGTGACCGTCAACACCGTCGTGAGCAAGCCGGGATCGCCGCCCATCCCCATCGACTACCGGATGGAGAAGCAGGACGCCGGCTGGAAGGTGTTCGACGTGATGGTGGACAGCGTCAGCCTGGTGACCGTGTATCGCAATTCCTTCAATTCCGAGGTTCGCAAGGGCGGCATCGAAGGTCTGGTGGCGGCTTTGACCCGACGCAACCAGCAACCTTCCGGGGGCAGCAAGTAATGCGTGTCGAAGCCGGCGTGGCGGCCTTCGAGGGCGATCTGGTCCTGGACAACGCCACCCGCCTGCTGGCCGAGGCCGAGTCGGCCCTGGCCGGGGGCGCCACGGTGTTCGACCTGTCCCGGGTGGGCCACATGGATTCTTCCGCCCTGAGCCTCATGCTGACCCTGCGCCGCCGGGCGGGCGGCAAGCCCGTCGAATTCCGCGCCGTGCCCGAGAGCCTCTCCAGCCTCGCCAAGCTGTACGGCATCGCCGACCAGATCTGATTTTTTACTCCCGATGACCGCCGCCGTCCGCCTGCGCGGCCTGGACAAGCGTTTTTCCAAGGTTCATGCCCTGCGCGGCGTCGACCTGGACATCGAGGCGGGCGAGTTCTTCGCCCTGCTGGGCCCCAACGGCGCCGGCAAGACCACCCTGATCAGCATTCTGGCCGGCCTCACCCGGGCCAGCGCCGGCTCGGCGGAGGTCATGGGCTTCGACGTGGTGAAGGACTACCGGGAAGCCCGAGCCCGCCTGGGCGTGGTACCCCAGGAGCTGGTCTACGATCCCTTCTTCACCGTACGCGAGACCCTGCGCTTCCAGTCCGGCTACTTTGGCCTGGGGCGCAATGACGACTGGATCGACGAGTTGCTCGCCAACCTGGGACTCACCGACAAGGCCGACACCTATACCCGCCAGCTCTCCGGCGGCATGAAGCGCCGGGTGCTGGTGGCCCAGGCCCTGGTGCACAAGCCGCCGGTCATCGTCCTGGACGAGCCCACCGCCGGCGTCGACGTGGAACTGCGGCAATCCCTCTGGGCCTTCATCCGGCGGCTCAACCAGGCGGGCCATACTGTCATCCTCACCACCCATTACCTGGAGGAGGCGGAGGCCCTGTGCAGCCGCGTGGCCATGCTCAAGCAGGGGTGTATCGTCGCCCTGGACCGCACCGAGAATCTCTTGCGCGCCGGAGGTGAGCGGCGTCTGGAACTGGAGCTGGAGCCGGCGCGGCTGCCTGAGGCCCTGCAGCCCCGTCTGACCGGCCGGGACGGAACGGGTTTCGTGTTGGATCTGCCGGACTACGCCGAATTGGAGTCGATCCTGGCCTGCCTGCGGGAGGCGGGCATCGGGGTCCGGGACATGAAGGTCAGCCAAGCCGATCTGGAAGAGGTCTTCCTCAAGGTCATGGGAACCGGCCCGGGGAGCAAGCCGTGAGCGTCGGCTTCCGCACCCTGTTCTACAAGGAGATCCTGCGCTTCTGGAAAGTGCTGGTACAGACCGTGGGGGCGCCGGTGCTCACCGCCATGCTGTACCTGCTGATTTTCTCCCACGTGCTGGAGGAACACGTCCAGGTCTATCCCGGCGTCCATTACACCGCCTTCCTCATGCCGGGCCTGATCCTCATGTCGGTGCTGCAGAACGCCTTCGCCAACGGTTCGTCTTCCCTGATCCAGTCCAAGGTCACCGGCAACATCGTCTTCGTCCTGCTGCCGCCCCTTTCCCACATGGAATTCTTCCTTGCCTACCTGTTCGCGGCCCTGGTGCGGGGTTTCACGGTGGGGTTGGGGGTGCTCCTGGTGGGGCTGTTCTTCGCCGACCTGCAACTGGTCCATCCCCTCTGGATGCTGGCGTTCGGCCTGGCATCGGGTACGGTGTTCTCCTGCATCGGCATCATGGCCGGCATCTGGGCCAACCAGTACGACAACCTGGCGGCGGTGCAGAACTTCGTCATCATGCCGCTCACCTTCCTGTCCGGCGTGTTCTATTCCGTCCACTCCCTGTCGCCCTTCTGGCAGACGGTCTCCCACTTCAATCCGGTGTTCTACATGATCGACGGTTTCCGCTTCGGCTTCTTCGGCCAGGGAGACGTGGATCCCTGGCTGGGCCTGGCGGTGGTGGTGCCTTGTGCCCTGGTGCTTTCCGCCCTGACTTGGATGATGCTGCGTTCGGGCTATAAACTCCGCCATTGATTTTTCGACGGTTCTTTCATGGTTACCCCCCAACAGATCCAAGCGTGGATCCAGGCCGGACTGGCCTGCGACCACATCCAGGTGGCCGGTGACGGCCAGCATTTCGAAGCCCTCATCGTCAGTCCCGAATTCCGCGGCAAGCTGCCGGTGGCCCGCCACCAGATCGTCTACGGCGTCCTGGGCGAGCGCATGCATGCCGACATCCACGCCCTCTCCATGAAGACCCTGACGCCGGAAGAATGGGCCAAGCAACATGGATAAGCTTGTCATCACCGGCGGTGCCCGCCTGGCCGGCGAGGTCGCCATCTCCGGCGCCAAGAACGCCGCCCTGCCCATCCTCTGCGCCAGCCTGCTGTCCAGGGAGCCCCTGAACCTCACCAACGTGCCCTGTCTCAACGACATCGGCACCATGCTCAAGCTGTTGGCCCAGATGGGCGTGAAGGTGGAGCGGGACGGGGAGAACGTCAGCCTGGACGCCTCGGGGCTCAACAACCCTGTCGCCCCCTACGAGCTGGTGAAGACCATGCGCGCCTCCATCCTGGTGCTGGGCCCCCTGCTGGCCCGCTGCGGCGAGGCCAAGGTGTCCCTGCCCGGCGGCTGCGCCATCGGCGCCCGGCCGGTGGATCAGCACATCAAAGGCCTGCTGGCCATGGGTGCCGAGGTGACCGTGGATCATGGCTACATCAGCGCCAGGGCGCCCAAGCTCAAGGGCGCCCGCCTGTTCACCGACATGGTCACCGTCACCGGCACCGAGAACCTGATGATGGCCGCCTGCCTGGCCAACGGCGAGACGGTCATCGAGAACGCCGCCCGGGAGCCGGAGGTGGTGGACCTGGCCCAGTGTCTGGTGAGCATGGGCGCCCAGATCAGCGGCGCCGGTACCGACGTGATCCGCATCCGGGGTGTGGAACGCCTCCACGGCGCCAGCCACCGGGTCATGCCGGACCGCATCGAGACCGGCACCTTCCTGTGCGCGGCGGCCGCCACCGGCGGCGACATCCGGCTCAACGGCACCTCCACCGGCTACCTGGACGCGGTGGTGGACAAGCTGATGGACGCGGGCTGCGAAGTCATCGGTGAAAAGACGCCGGACCACGAATCCATCCGCATCATGGCGCCGGCCCGTCTGAAAGCCGTGTCCATCCGCACCGCCCCTTATCCGGCCTTCCCTACCGACATGCAGGCCCAGTTCATGGCCATCAATGCCGTGGCCGACGGCACGGCGGTGATCCGGGAGACCATCTTCGAGAACCGCTTCATGCACGCGGTGGAGCTCCAGCGCCTGGGGGCGGACATCAAGATCGACGGCAATACCGCTTTCGTGAAGGGCGTGGAGAAGTTGCAGGGCGCCACGGTCATGGCCACCGACCTGCGCGCCTCCGCCAGCCTGGTCATCGCCGGCCTGGTGGCGGAAGGCGATACCCACGTGGAGCGCATCTACCACCTGGACCGGGGCTACGACCGGCTGGAGAAGAAGCTCACCGCCCTGGGGGCGTTGATCAAGCGGGAGAAGGCATGAGTGGCATCACCCTGGCCCTGTCCAAGGGCCGCATCTTCGAGGAAACCCTGCCCCTGCTGGCGGCGGCGGGCATCACCCCCAGCGAAAGTCCGGAGACCTCGCGCAAGCTGATCATCGGCACCAACCGGCCGGACGTGCGCCTCATCATCGTGCGCGCCACCGACGTGCCCACCTACGTCCAGCACGGCGCCGCGGACCTGGGCATCGCCGGCAAGGATGTGCTCATCGAGCATGGCGGCGAGGGCCTGTACCAGCCGGTGGACCTGAACATCGCCAAGTGCAAGATGATGGTGGCGACGCCCGTGGGCTTCGACTACGAGGCCGCCGTGCGCCGGGGCGCCCGCCTGCGGGTGGCCACCAAGTACGTGCAGACCGCCCGGCTGCATTTCGCGCAAAAGGGCGTCCACGTGGACCTCATCAAGCTCTACGGCTCCATGGAGCTGGCGCCCCTGGTGGGCCTGGCCGACGTCATCGTGGACCTGGTGTCCACCGGTGGCACCCTGAAGGCCAACAACCTGGTGGCGGTGGAGGAGATCATGGCCATCAGTTCCCGGCTGGTGGTCAACCAGGCGGCCATGAAGCTCAAGCACGATGCCCTGCAGCCCATCATCGAAGCCTTCCGGGGGGCGGTGCGTTCTTGAGTCGCATCAGGAAAGTCCCGGCACGAAAGTCTTGCCGCACTGCGGCATGGCTATAATCCGATTTCCGCCGGATTTCCATTTTCTCTCCCCCAATACCCGCCGAGAGCACCGATCATGACCGATGTCACCATGACCCGACTCGATGCCGCCGCCCCCGACTTCCGGGCGCGCCTCGCCTCCCTGCTGGCTTTCAACGACGCCACCGACAGCGCGGTGCAGAACGCCGTCTCCGACATCCTGGCGGGCGTCCGCGCCCGGGGCGACGCGGCGGTGCTGGAATACACCGCCCGCTTCGATCGCCTCAACGCGCCGGCCATGGCCAGCCTGGAACTGGGCAAGGCGGACCTGGAAGCGGCCCTGGAAAAGCTGCCCCTGCGCCTGGAGAAGGCCCTGAAGGCCGCCGCCGAGCGAGTCCGGGTCTACCACGAGCGGCAGCGCCTGGAATCCTGGACCTACACGGAAGCCGACGGCACCGTGCTGGGCCAGCAGGTCACGGCCCTGGACCGGGTGGGCCTGTACGTGCCCGGCGGCAAGGCGGCCTATCCCTCCTCCGTGCTGATGAACGCCATTCCCGCCAAGGTGGCCGGGGTGAAGGAACTCATCATGGTGGTGCCCACCCCGGACGGGGTACGCAACGACCTGGTGCTGGCGGCGGCCCTGGTATCCGGCGTGGACCGGGTGTTCTGCATCGGCGGCGCCCAGGCCGTGGCGGCCCTGGCCTACGGCACCGAGACCATCCCCCAGGTGGACAAGATCGTGGGCCCCGGC
The DNA here is from genome assembly GCA_035332045.1 of Thiobacillaceae bacterium. Taxonomy (GTDB): domain Bacteria; phylum Pseudomonadota; class Gammaproteobacteria; order Burkholderiales; family Thiobacillaceae; genus PFJX01. The sequence goes on from DAOQNK010000027.1 coordinate 8,867, forward strand.
AATGCCTACGTGGCCGAAGCCAAGCGCCGGGTGTTCGGCATCGTCGGGATCGACATGATCGCCGGCCCCTCGGAAATCCTGGTGATCTGTGACGGCAAGACCAATCCGGACTGGATCGCCATGGACCTGTTCTCCCAGGCCGAGCACGACGAGCTGGCCCAGTCCATCCTTATTTCCCCCGATGCCGCCTTCCTGGACGCGGTGCAGGCCAGCGTGAGGAAACTGCTGCCCACCCTGCCGCGCCAGGACGTGATCTCCGCTTCCATCGGCAATCGGGGCGGGCTGATCCACTGCCGCGACCTGGCCGAGGCCGCCGAGATCGCCAACTTCATCGCCCCGGAGCACCTGGAACTGTCGGTGGACGACCCCAATGCCATGTTGCCTCTGATCCGCCACGCCGGCGCCATCTTCATGGGCCGCAACACCTGCGAGGCCCTGGGGGACTACTGTGCCGGTCCCAACCACGTGCTGCCCACTTCCCGCACGGCCCGCTTCTCCTCGCCCCTGGGGGTGTACGACTTCCAGAAGCGCTCCAGCCTGATCCACGTCTCCGAGCAGGGGGCGAAGAGCCTGGGCGAGATCGCCACCGCCCTGGCCTACGGCGAAGGACTCCAGGCCCACGGCCGTTCCGCCGAATACCGCATGGGGCACTGACCGGCACGCAAACCTGCCGGAGGGCGCCCCGCACCCTCCGGAATCCGGTATCTTTCGGGCTCGAGCCCACGCCATGACTCCCGATCAGCTCATCCGCCCCGAAATCCTGGCCTTGTCCGCCTACCACGTCGCCGACGCCAGCGGCCTGGTGAAGCTGGACGCCATGGAGAATCCCTATCGGCTGCCCGAGGCGCTGCGCGGCGAACTGGGCGCCCTGCTGGGGGAGGCGGCCATCAACCGCTATCCTGATCCCCAGGCTCCCGGCGTGCAGCAGGCCCTGCGCGCCGCCTTCGACATCGGGCCGGAATACGACCTCCTGCTGGGCAACGGTTCCGACGAGTTGATCCAGATCCTGGCCATGGCCCTGGCCAAGCCCGGTGCCACCCTGCTGGCGGTGGAGCCCTCCTTCGTCATGTACCGCATGATCGCGGGCTTCGCCGGCCTGCGTTACGTGGGCGTGCCCTTGAAGGCGGACTTTTCCCTGGACGAGGCGGCCATGCTGGAAGCCGTCGAGCGGGAGGAGCCGGCCCTGACCTTCCTGGCCTATCCCAACAACCCCACCGGCAACGCCTTCGACCGGGGCGCTGTGGAGCGCATCATCACCGCCTCGCCCGGCCTGGTGGTGGTGGACGAGGCCTACCACGCCTTCACCGGCGGCCTCTCCTTCCTCGACGCCCTGGACCGCTTCGACAACCTGGTCCTCATGCGCACCGTTTCCAAGCTGGGTCTGGCTGGCCTGCGGCTCGGCTACATGGTGGGCAAACCCGCGTGGATCGGGGAGTTCGACAAGGTGCGCCTACCGTATAATGTCAATGTCCTGACCCAGGTGGCGGCCCGCCATGCCCTCGAACACGTGGAGGTGCTGGAGGCCCAGGCGGCCACCCTGGTCAGTGAACGGGGGAAACTTTTTCAGGCCCTGGCGGCTCTGCCCGGGGTGCAAGCCTTCGAGAGCCAGGCCAATTTCATCCTGTTCCGGGTGGCCCGGGCGAAAAGGGTGTTCGCCGGCCTCAAGGACCGGGGGGTGTTGATCAAGTGCCTGGATGGCGGCCATCCCCTGCTGAACGACTGCCTGCGGGTGACCGTGGGCGCCCCGGAAGAGAACGAAGCTTTCCTGACCGCCCTGGCGGCCGAACTGGACCACTGAGATGCGCAGCGCCGACGTCACCCGCAACACGCTGGAAACCCGGATCACCGTCAAGATCGATCTCGACGGTGCCGGCAAATCCGCCTTCCGCACTGGCGTGCCCTTCCTCGAACACATGCTGGACCAGGTGGCCCGCCACGGCCTGATCGATCTGGACATCGTGGCCGAGGGCGATCTCCACATCGACGCCCACCACACTGCCGAGGACATCGGCATCACCCTGGGCCAGGCCTTTGCCAAGGCCGTGGGAGACAAGAAGGGCGTGCGCCGCTACGGCCATGCCTACGTGCCCCTGGACGAAGCCCTGTCGCGGGTGGTCATCGACCTGTCCGGCCGGCCCGGCCTGGAGTTCCACGTGGACTTTACCCGGGCCCGCATCGGCGACTTCGACGTGGACCTGTTCCGGGAATTCTTCCAGGGCTTCGTCAACCACGCCGGCGTAACCCTGCACGTGGATTGCCTGCGCGGCGTCAACGCCCACCACCAGGCCGAGACCGTGTTCAAGGCCTTCGGCCGGGCCCTGCGCATGGCCGTCGAGGCCGACCCGCGCATGGGTGGCGTCATGCCCTCCACCAAAGGCACCCTGTAATGCCGGACATCGCCGTCATTGACTACGGCATGGGCAACCTGCACTCGGTGCGCAAGGCCCTGGAGCACGTGGCCCCCGGCGCCGAGGTGGTGGTGACCGACGATGCGGCCCTCATCGCCGCTGCCGGCCGGGTGGTTTTCCCCGGCCAGGGCGCGGCCCCGGACTGTATGGCCGAGATCGAGGCACACGGCCTGCGCCACGTCATCCTGGGGGCGGCGGCCGAGAAACCCTTCCTGGGCATCTGCATGGGTTTGCAGGTGCTGTTCGACCACAGCGAGGAGGGCGACACCCCCTGCCTGGGCCTCATGGCGGGCCGGGTGAAGCGCTTCCCCGACGCCGCCATGCGCGACGCCGCCGGCAACAAGCTCAAGGTGCCCCACATGGGCTGGAACAACGTGGGCCAGACCGGGGCCCATCCCCTGTGGGCGGGCATCGAGGACGGCGCCCGCTTCTACTTCGTGCACAGCTATTTCGCCCAGCCGGCCGACCCGGACGTGACGGCCGGCGAATCCAGCTATCCTTTCCCCTTTACCTGCGCGGTGGCCCGGGACAACCTGTTCGCCGTGCAGTTCCATCCCGAGAAGAGCGCGGCCGCCGGCCTGCGCCTGCTGCAAAACTTCGTGTCCTGGGACGGCAATCCGAGGTAACCATGCTCATCATTCCCGCGATCGATCTCAAAGACGGCCAGTGCGTGCGCCTGAAGCAGGGCGAAATGGACAGCGCCACCGTGTTCTCCAGCAACCCCGCCGACATGGCGGAAAAGTGGCTGGCCAGCGGCGCCCGCCGCCTGCACCTGGTGGACCTGAACGGTGCCTTCGCCGGCAAACCGGTGAACGAGGCGGCCATCAAGGCCATCGTCAACGAGGTGGGCGACGAGATCCCCGTGCAACTGGGCGGTGGCATCCGCGACCTGGACACCATCGAGCGCTACCTGGACGACGGCATCACCTACGTCATCATCGGCAGCGCCGCGGTGAAGAACCCGGGCTTCCTCCACGATGCCTGTACCGCCTTCCCCGGCCACATCATCGTCGGTCTGGACGCCAAGGATGGCAAGGTGGCGGTGGAAGGCTGGTCCAAGGTGACCCACCACGACGTCATCGATCTGGCCCAGAAGTTCCAGGACTACGGCGTCGAAGGCGTGGTCTACACCGACATCGGCCGGGATGGCATGCTCTCCGGCGTCAACATCGAGGCCACGGTGAAGCTGGCCCAGGCCCTCACCATTCCGGTCATCGCCAGCGGCGGCATCACCAACCTGGACGACGTGAAGAAGCTTTGCGCCGTGGAAGGGGAGGGCATCATGGGCGCCATCACCGGCCGGGCCATCTACGAAGGCACCCTGGACTTCACCGCCGCCCAGGTCCTGGCCGACGAGCTTTCCGGCAACAGGTAACGGAAGACCGAATTGGGCCTCGCCAAACGCATCATCCCCTGCCTGGACGTCACCGCCGGCCGCGTGGTGAAGGGGGTCAACTTCGTCAACCTGCGGGACGCCGGCGACCCCGTGGAGATCGCCCGCCGCTATGACGAGCAGGGGGCCGACGAACTGACCTTCCTGGACATCACCGCCACCTCCGACAACCGGGACCTGATCCTGCACATCATCGAGGATGTGGCCGCCCAGGTCTTCATCCCCCTCACCGTGGGCGGCGGCGTGCGCGCCGTCGAGGACGTGCGCCGGCTCTTGCATGCCGGCGCCGACAAGGTTTCCATCAATACCGCCGCAGTGTTCAACCCGCAACTGGTGAAGGACTGCACCGACCGCTTCGGCAGCCAGTGCATCGTGGTGGCCATCGACGCCAAGCAGACCGTCTGGGGCGCCACGCCCAAGTGGGAGATCTTCACCCATGGCGGCCGCAAACCCACCGGCCTGGATGCCGTGGAATGGGCGCGGAAGATGGAGGAACTCGGGGCGGGTGAAATTCTTCTCACCAGCATGGACCGGGACGGTGCCAAGATCGGCTTCGACCTGAACCTGACCCGGGCCATCGTGGACGCGGTGAACATCCCCGTCATCGCCAGCGGTGGCGTCGGCAACCTGCAACACCTGGCCGACGGCGTGAAGATCGGCGGCGCCGACGCCGTGCTGGCCGCCAGCATCTTCCACTTCGGCGAATACACCGTGGAGCAGTGCAAGCGCTTCATGGCGGAACGGGACATCGAGGTAAGGCTATGAGCAAGACGGCGAACGAGTCCTGGCTCAACAAGATCAACTGGTCCGAGGACGGCCTGATTCCGGCCATCGCCCAGGACGCCCAGAGCGGCGACATCCTGATGGTGGCCTGGATGAACCGGGAGTCCCTGAAGCGCACGGTGGAGACCGGCGAGGCGGTGTACTGGTCCCGTTCCCGCAAGAAGCTGTGGCACAAGGGCGAGGAATCCGGCCACACCCAGAAGGTGCTGGAATTGCGCCTGGACTGCGACGAGGACGTGCTCCTGATGAAGATCGAGCAGGTGGGCGGCATCGCCTGCCACACGGGCCGCCGCAGCTGCTTCTTCCAGAAGCTGGAAAAGGGCCAGTGGGTGGCGGTGGACCCGGTGCTCAAGGATCCCCACGAGATCTACAAGAAATGAGCGGCCAGTCCTCCGACATCCTGGGCCGCCTGGCGGAGACCCTGGAGGCGCGCAAGAGCGCGGACCCCCAGTCCTCCTACGTGGCCAAGCTCTACGCCAAGGGTCTGGATGCGATCCTGAAGAAGGTGGCCGAGGAGGCGGCGGAGACCATCATGGCCGCCAAGGACGGCGAACGCGAAAAAATCATCTACGAAACCGCCGACCTGTGGTTTCATTCCCTGGTTTTGCTGGCCCGGGAAGGCATTCGTCCCGAAGAGATCCTGAACGAACTGGCCCGCCGCGAGGGCCTCTCCGGACTGGCCGAGAAGGCCTCACGACCCGGCTAGACAAGCGAGAGATGAAGCGATGAGCGACTGCATTTTCTGCAAGATCGCGGCGGGCGAGATTCCCTGCCGCAAGGTGTACGAAGACGACGACGTGCTGGCCTTCCACGACATCCATCCGGCGGCGCCGGTGCATTTCATGCTCATTCCCAAGCGCCATGTGGCTTCCCTGGCGGAGTGTGACGACAGCCACCGGGACGTGCTGGGCAAGATCCTGCTCCTGGCGCCCAAGCTGGCGAAGGAGCAGGGCCTGGCCGACGGTTTCCGCACCGTCATCAACACCGGCAGGGGCGGCGGGCAGGAAGTCTTCCACCTCCACGTCCACGTCATCGGCGGCAACGGGCCGCGCCCCCTTTAACCGAAATTTGATCGAGGAGAAACATCATGGGCTCTTTCAGCATCTGGCATTGGTTGATCGTCCTGGTGATCGTGCTGCTGATTTTCGGCACCAAGAAGCTGCGCAACATCGGTGGCGACCTGGGGGGTGCCGTGAAGAACTTCAAGGACGCCATGAACGAAGAGAAAAACAAGCCCACCGAGTTGCCGCGCCAGGGCGAGACCCATGGCGCCACCATCGAGGGCGAGGTCAAGGACAAGCAGCAATCCTGACGGATCGTGAGGCGGGGAGCGCAAGGCGGGAAGTTTTACCCCCGCCATCTCTTCGCACCTCACGCCTGACGCCTCGCTCCGCACGCACATGTTCGATATCGGCTTCTCCGAACTCCTCGTCATCGGCCTGGTGGCCCTGATCGTCATCGGCCCCGAGCGGCTGCCCAAGGTGGCGCGCGCCGCTGGGCAATGGCTGGGTAAGCTGAATCGCTATGTGTCCCAGGTGAAACAGGACATTGACCGGGATATCAAGCTGGAAGACCTGCGCAAGATGCAGCAGGAGATGCGGGAGACCGCCCAGAAGTACGAAATCCTGGCCAACCAGACCGCCCGGGAAGTCGAGGAGACGGTGACCCACGAGACCGGCCAGATCAGCCGGGTCATGGAGGCCATGAGCGTCACCGACGGCGGCTTGGCCAAGCAGGAATACGAAAAGATCCAGGCCGAGGCGGCGGCACTCGAGACGGCCGCCGCGCCGGCCGCGATGGAGGTGTCGGCCGCCGCCGCGCCGGAAGCGGGGCTGGCCGGGCCCGATTCAGGGGCCGCCTCCGTTGCCGAACAGGCGTCGAATAAGCCCACGCCGCCTTCCGTAGCCTGAGGTAGGTCGATTCATGAATTTCGACGGCCAGGAAACCTTCATCTCCCACCTGATCGAGCTGCGGGACCGGCTCTTGCGGATCGCCATCGCCTGGATCCTGCTGTTCATCTGCCTCTTCCCCTTCGCCAACAACCTCTACACCATCCTGGCGCAGCCCTTGCTGTCCAAGTTGCCCAAGGGGGGGCAGATGATCGCCACCGAGGTGGTCACGCCCTTCTTCGTGCCCATCAAGGTGGCCATGATGACCGCCTTCCTGGGGGCATTGCCCTATATCCTCCATCAGGTTTGGGCTTTCGTGGCGCCAGGACTTTATTCCCACGAGAGGAAGTTGATCCTGCCCCTGGTGGTGGCCAGCCTGCTGCTTTTCGCCTGCGGCATGTCGTTCGCCTATTTCCTGGTGTTTCCCGTGGTGTTCGGCTTCATCATCGGCATCGCTCCGGAAGGGGTGGCAGTGATGACCGACATTGGCAAATACCTGGATTTCGTCATCACCATGTTCCTGGCCTTCGGCATCACCTTCGAGGTGCCCATCGTGGTCATCGTGCTGGCCATGACCGGCATCGTCGAGGTGTCCAAGCTGAAGGAAGGGCGGCCTTACGTCATCGTGGGTGCCTTTGTCATCGGCGCCATCTTCACCCCGCCCGACGTGGTCTCCCAGATCATGCTGGCCGTACCCCTGTGGCTGCTCTACGAGCTGGGGGTCATCGTTGCTGGCTGGGTGGTGAAGAACAAGCCCGTGGCACCCGACGTGGCGCCCTACAAACCGTTGTCTGAAGACGAGTTGGACGCGGAGTTGGACCGCGTGGAGCAGGAACAGAAAAGCAGCAGTTGATGCACATTATTAGTGCTGTTTTTTCCATTACGCCCAATCTATGGGCGTAAGTTGTTTTTGGCCCCAGGGAATTTCTCCTGTTTATTTGGCGGCAACGGTGGGTGAGGCTAGCGTTCGCCAGTAATAGTCTCAATTAAAACATTGGGTTGTGCTTGAATGGCTGGAACGCTGGGATGGCCTGGGGAGGTTCACAATTCAGGTGCATGGTGCCCTAATAGAAGGCATGTCTCTTGCTTCCTAGTTTCCGTTTTCTAGGAGAGCACTATGGATGCATTCAAAGCGGGCGGAGATGTTCTGTTCATTCTGCTGGGCGCCATCATGGTCCTGGCCATGCACGCGGGCTTTGCCTTTCTGGAACTGGGGACCGTGCGCAAGAAGAATCAGGTGAACGCCCTGGTGAAAATCCTCACGGATTTTTCGGTTTCCACCATCGCCTATTTCTTCCTGGGTTATGGCGTTGCCTACGGCGTGGGTTTCATGACCGGCGCCGAACACCTGATGGCCAAGAACGGCTATGACCTGGTGAAGTTTTTCTTTCTTCTTACCTTCGCCGCGGCGATTCCGGCCATCGTCTCCGGCGGGATCGCCGAACGGGCCAAGTTCAATCCCCAACTGGCTGCCACTTTCCTCCTGGTGGGCTTGGTCTATCCCTTCTTCGAGGGTTTGGCCTGGAATAACAACGGCGGCTTCCAGGACTGGATAAACGCGGCCTTCGGCGCCAAGTTCCACGACTTCGCCGGTTCCGTGGTGGTTCATGCCATGGGCGGCTGGATCGCCCTGCCGGCGGTCATCCTCCTGGGTGCCCGCCGGGGCCGCTATCGCCAGGATGGTTTGATGTCCGCCCATCCGCCCTCCAGCATTCCCTTCCTGGCCCTGGGTGCTTGGATCCTGACCGTGGGCTGGTTCGGCTTCAACGTCATGTCGGCCCAGACCCTGGAGGCGGTGTCCGGCCTGGTGGCGGTCAACTCCCTCATGGCCATGGTGGGGGGCACGCTGGTGGCCTTGGTGCTGGGCAAGAATGACCCGGGTTTCATCCACAACGGTCCCCTGGCCGGCTTGGTGGCGGTCTGCGCCGGTTCCGACCTGATGCACCCAGTGGGCGCCCTGATTACGGGCGCCGTGGCCGGTGGTCTTTTCGTGATCATGTTCACCATTACCCAGAACAAATGGAAGATCGACGATGTGTTGGGCGTGTGGCCCCTGCACGGCCTGTGCGGTGCCTGGGGCGGCATCGCCGCCGGCCTCTTCGGGCTCCAGGCCCTGGGCGGCGTGGGTGGGGTCACCTTCATGGCCCAACTGGTGGGGACGCTGGCCGGTGTGGCCATCGCCCTGGTGGGCGGCCTGTCGGTTTATGGCATCCTCAAGGCCAGCGTGGGGTTGCGCCTGGACGCGGAGGACGAGTTCAACGGCGCCGACCTGTCCATTCACCGCATTTCCGCCACGGCGGAGCGCGAGACCAACTGGTAAGTGAGCCCTGGTCCCCGCTGGAACTGGCTCATGCGAACCCGTTACGCCGATATCAAGCCCTATACCACACTGGACGGCTCCGTGATCCGGGAGCTCATGCATCCGGATCAGCACGGCGTCCGTCAACAGAGTCTGGCGGAAGCCCTCGTGGCGCCTGGAGCGGCCACCCGCCTGCACCGTCACCTGGGCAGCGAGGAGCTTTACCACGTGACAGCCGGCCGGGGCCGCATGATCCTGGGGGAGGCCAGTTTTGAGATCGCCGAGGGGGACACTGTACTGATTCAGCCAGGTGTCGCCCATCGAGTTGAAAATCCCGGTGCAGAACCCTTGCGCATTCTCTGTGTTTGCAGTCCCGCCTATCGTCACGAAGACACGGAATTGCTAGAAATTAGTGAGCCTGGGCAATCCACAAACGCCGCAGCCTTGCTATGATCCGCCCCGTCATTCCCCATGACATCAACCAGGAGACTCCCGCCATGAACAAAGCTGAAATGATCGACATCGTCGCCACCAAGGCCAACGCTAGCAAAGCTGCCACCGCCACCATCGTCGCCGCCGCCATCGAAGCCATCTCCGATGCCCTGGCCAAAGGCGATAGCGTGCAGTTCATCGGCTTCGGCACCTTCAGCGTCCAGGAACGCAAGGCTCGCACCGGCCGCAACCCCCAAACCGGCAAGGAAATGAAGATCCCCGCCAAGAAGGTTGTGCGTTTCAAGCCCGGTGCCGCGCTGAGCGCCGCCGCCAACGCCAAGGGCAAGAAGAAGAAGTAAGAGGCGATGTCCTCCCTGAGCCGCCGCCCCCGCGCGGCGGTTTTCATTTCAGGGGGCGGGATTGAAATACCGCAGGTGAAGGGCCTCGATGCGCTCCAACGCCTCGTCAGGCAGTAAGACGTCCCAGGCATTCAGATTCTCGCGGAGCTGCGCCAGGGTCGTCGCGCCGATGATCGTGCTGGCGACGAACCAGCGCCGGTAGACGAAAGCCAGGGCCAGAGTGGCTGGCGACAGGCCCAGTTCCCGGGCCAGGGAGGCGTAGGCCGCCACCGCCGGCTGGACGTTGGGTTTCTCGTAGCGCTGGGCAAAGCCCTTGAAAAGGGTGACGCGTCCGAGGGTGGACGGGTTCTCCTGATACTTGCCGGTCAGGTGGCCGAAGGCCAGGGGCGAATACGCCAGCAGGGGCAGCTTCTCCCGGAAGGCGATCTCAGACAGACTGGTCTCGAAAGTGCGGTTGATGAGGTTGTAGGGGTTCTGGACGGAGACCACCCGTTCCAGTCCATGTTCCCGGGCCATGCGCAGGAACTCCATGACGCCCCAGGGGTGCTCGTTGGAGAGGCCGATGTGGCGGATCTTGCCCGCCCGCACCAGCGCGCTGAGCACCTCCAGTTGTTCCCGGATCGAGACCGCGACAGTTTCCTGGGCCGGGTCGAAGCGGTATTGGCCGAACATGGGCACGTTTCGTTCCGGCCAGTGGATCTGGTAGAGGTCCACATAATCCGTGCGCAGGCGGGTCAGGGAACCCTCCAGGGCGGTGTGGATGTTGGCCGCGTCCAGGGCCTTCGGACCGCCGCGGATCCAGTGGAGGGCGCGGCGGGGGCCGGTGACCTTGGTGGCCAGCACGACCCGGTCCCGGGGCTGCCGTGCCAGCCATTCGCCGACGATGCTTTCCGTGCGGGCGAAAGTCTCCGCCCGGGGCGGTACCGGATACATCTCGGCGGTATCGATGAAATTCACGCCCCGCTCGAAGGCGTAGTCCAACTGCGCGTGGGCCTCGGCCACCGTGTTCTGCTGGCCGAAGGTCATGGTGCCTAAACAGAGGGCCGATATCCGGGGCCCGTTGTCGCTCAATTGGCGGTATTCCATTTCCATGGGCTAGTCCTCGCCGTCCCCGCCCGAGCCGGAGGGAGCGTGCGCCGCCAGGGCTGCGCCTGCCCGGCGGTCCACCAGTATGAGGCTGCCGCTGCGATAGGGGGACGTGAATAGGGGGTGGTAAGGCGCCGCGTTTTCCTCACCCGTCAGCGTGAGCACAGCCACGCCATCGGGATGGGCTCGCAACCAGTCTGGAAGCTGGGCCTCGGGAACGGTCGCCAGGGGAGCCTTGAGGCGTCCGGCGAACTGGAATTGTGCGTGATAGCGCCCGGCGATCACGATGGGCCTGCCCATGGCCTCCTGGCGGGCCAGTTCCCGGGCCATGGGGCCCACGTCATAAGCCGCGGAAAAAGGCCTGATCACCGCGATCAGGAGCCAGAGAACAGCCATCAGGCTGGTGCCGGCCAGACGCCGCACCCGCGCTTCCGGGTCGGGGGCGGGGGCCAGAGCCAGGAGGCCCGCGACGATGAAGCCCGCGCCCGCCCAAGGAGACAAATACTTGGCGAGCAGTTCGGAGTCCTGGAAATCCAGGGGCGCCAGGGCGAGATAGCCCATTCCCAGGCCCAGCAGGATCAGGGCCAGGCCGGGCAGCCAGGGTGTCGAGGAAAGCGGGCGGCGCGCCAGGATATAGCCCAGGATGAGGGCGGCCGCCGGCATTTCC
>DAOQNK010000027.1:20282-22957 GCA_035332045.1 Thiobacillaceae bacterium
AAGCGGGCGGCGCGCCAGGATATAGCCCAGGATGAGGGCGGCCGCCGGCATTTCCGGCAGCAGATAATGGGGCTGCTTGCCGCTGATGGCGGAGAAGATCAGCAGGCCGCCCAGAAACCAGACCAGGACAAAGCGCTGGCCCGGATCCCGCCAGTCGCTGCGGAGGCCTCGGATCAGGCGGGCCAGCAATCGGGGCCAGAACAGCCAGGGGAACAGGAAGAGCGGCAGGCAGGCCAGATACCACCAGGCAGGTCGACGATGGGCAAAGGACTGCACCACGCGGTCCGCGGTCTGGCCCCAGAAGATCGCATTGCGGTAGGCCTCGCCGCCCGCCTGGCCTGCGGGAATGGCCCAGGCCAGGGTAAGGGCGACCCCCAGCACCAGGGCCATCCCCAGCCGCGCGTACCAGCCTGGCCAATGAATCTGGGGCCAGCGAGGCTGCCGCCACCAGGGCGCCAGCAGGGCGGCGGGAAGCAGGTGGACCAGAATAGCGGGGCCCTTGGCCAGGCCTCCCAGGCCGATCGCCAGGGCGAACAAGCCCCACCAGCGCAATTCGCCCGTCCGGGCCGCCTGGACCAGGCCAAGCAGGCCCAGCAAGGCGCATAGGCTGATGAGAATGTCGAAGAACAGGGCCTCGCTGTACAGGAGCCACAGCAGGCTGGAAATCAGCACCAGCGGCGCGAGACGGGCGGTAGCAGGGTGTTCGGGCCACAGGCAGCGGGCCAGCTTCCAGGTGAGCCCGGCGCAGGCCAGGGAAAGCAGGGGAGAAATCAGCCTCGGCCACCAGTCGCTGACCCCGGCCAGCCACCAGCCCAAATGGATCAGCCAGAACAGCAAGGGCGGTTTGTGGCTGTAGGGTTCACCATTCTTGAAGGGGACCAGGAAATCACCCCGCAGCCACATCTCCCAGGCGACGGAGAGATAACGGGTTTCATCCACGGGCATGGCGGGCCGGCCCCACAGGGCAATACCGGCCAGGAGGGCCAGCCAGAGGATCCAGGCGGGCCAGGGAGGCTGCCTGTCCTGGCGCTTAGGCGTCATGCCGGGGCGGCTGTCTGTCAGATTCGTCGCTCCCCTCGTCGAATTCCGATTCCAGGGCCACGCCATGGCGATGGCGCCGATAGAGCCAGACACCGATCAGGCTGGAGATCACGAACAGGGCTCCGGCCAGGGAAAGCCGTAGGGCCGGGTCGAAATGCACACCGCTGCCCGCCAGGGCGAACACCAGATTCTGGGGCACGTAACCCAGGGCTGAGCCGGCGAAGAAGGGCAGGCCGGCAATGCTGGTGACCCCGGCGAGCAGGTTGGTGACCAGGTTGCTGCCGACGGGCAGCAAACGGATGATCACCGCCATGCTGAAAGGGTGCCCTCTCAGGAAGTCGTCGACCTTGCGGATGCGATTCCTGAAGCGATGGGCGATGAGGGCCCGGCCAAACCAGCGGGCATAGAAAAAGGCCAGGATGCAGCCCAGCACGGTGGCCAGGCTGGCGAGGAGGGTGCCGTCGACAAAGCCGAAGGCATAGCCCCCCAGGAAGGCCACCACCTGACGGGGAAACCCCAGCGCCGTGGTGAGGGCGCCCATGCCCAGAAAGAGCAAGTCGCCGCTCCAGCCCTTGCCCCTTACCTCCGCGTCGATCCAGTGCTCGGAAAGCATGTTTTCCAGTTGACCATGCTTGGCCAGGAAACCCAGGGCCGCCAAGGAGGCGATGAGCAGCAAACCCTTGAGGATGAAGCGGTAGGACATGGAACTCAGGGTTCCAGGTGGACAGGGTGCTGAGAGCGGCGAATGAGCCACATCACTCCGAAGAGGTCGACGATGCCCACCCACAGGCGGTTGTTGAGGCCGTATTTCGAAATCCCCCGTTCCCGGGGCCTGTGGTTCACCACCACCGATTCCACCCGGCCGCCGTGGCGTTGCACCAGGGCGGGCAGGAAACGATGCATGTGGTCGAAATAAGGCAGGCGCAGGAAGGTGGCGCGGCTGAACACCTTCAGCCCGCAGCCCGTATCCGGCGTGGCGTCGTGCAACAGCCGGGCGCGCACGCCATTGGCGACGCGCGAGGATAAGCGGCGCAGCCAGGTATCCTGGCGGCGGGCACGCCATCCGGCCAGCATGTGCAGATTGTCGCCAGGCTGGGCGGCGCGCAGACGCTGCAACAGACTGGGGATGTCGGCTGGATCGTTCTGACCATCGCCGTCTAGGGTGGCGATCCAGTTGTAGCGTGCCGCCAGCACACCGGAGGTGACGGCCGTACTTTGGCCGCAACTGGCCTGATGGCGGACGATTCGCAACTGGGGCAGATCGGCGGCCAGGCGCTTGAGTTCCGCCAGCGTGGAATCGGTGCTGCCATCGTCCACGTAGATGATCTCGAAATCGGCCAGCGGCGAGACGGCGGCCACGATCTCGCGGATCAGCGGTTCGATGTTCTCGGCTTCATTCTTGACGGGGACGACCACCGACAGGCGTTCGTCGAAGGGAGGCGTGCTCATAATCGGGCCTGAATTCGGAAGGCGCGCGGATTCTATCAGTCGCGCCGTCGCCTTGCCTCACGGAACGCCTGCGTGTATTCTCCCGGCCCTTCCGGAGAGGTGGATGAGCGGTTTAAGTCGCACGCCTGGAAAGCGTGTGTGGGCTAATACCCCACCGCGGGTTCGAATCCCGCCCTCTCCGCCAG
>DAOQNK010000028.1:0-22714 GCA_035332045.1 Thiobacillaceae bacterium
TCCGCCGCTCCTGCGAGAACAAGGCGGAGGTGGTGGCCGCCGACGAGAAGGAAGCGGGCCAGCGGGCCTTGCTCAACCTGGGTCACACCTTCGGCCACGCCATCGAGGCGGGCATGGGCTACGGCAACTGGCTGCACGGCGAGGCCGTCGCGGCGGGCACCATGCTGGCCGCCGACCTGTCCCGCCGCCTGGGCAACCTGGGCCAGGCCGACGTGGATCGGATCGCCCGGCTGTTCCGCCGCGCCGGGCTGCCCGTGCTGGCGCCCAACCTGGGGGAAGCCTCCTACATGGAGAGCATGGGCGTGGACAAGAAGGTGGAAGGCGGCAAGATCCGCTTCGTGCTGTTCCGCAAACTGGGAGAGGCCTACATGGCCGCCCTCCGGGACAACACCGAGCAGGCCGCCCTCCAGGCGACCCTGACCGAGGCCGTGGCGCGTGACTGAGCCGGCGCCCTACGCCGCCCATCCCGGCCAGACCCGGGGACGCCGCCATCCGGAACCGCCTGCGGCGCCGCGCTCCGAGTTCCAGCGGGACCGGGACCGCATCATCCATTCCACCGCCTTCCGCCGCCTGGAATACAAGACCCAGGTCTTCGTGAACCACGAAGGCGACCTGTTTCGCACCCGACTCACCCACAGCCTGGAAGTGGCCCAGATCGGCCGCACCTGTGCCCGCGCCCTGGGCCTGGACGAAGACCTGACGGAGACCCTGGCCCTGGCCCACGACCTGGGCCACACCCCCTTCGGCCACGTGGGCCAGGACGTGCTCAATGACTGCATGACCGGCCATGGCGGCTTCGAGCACAACCTGCAATCCCTGCGGGTGGTGGACACCCTGGAGCAGAAATACGCCGAGTTCGAAGGGCTCAACCTCACCTTCGAAGCCCGGGAAGGCATCCTCAAGCACTGCTCGAAGAAGAATGCCGAAAAGCTGGGTGACGTGGGCGAGCGCTTCCTGCTCGGCCGGCAACCCAGCCTGGAGGCCCAGATCACCAACCTGGCCGACGAGATCGCCTACAACAACCATGACGTGGACGACGGCCTGCGCTCGGGCCTCATCACCCTGGAACAGCTGGAAGGCGTGGACATCTTCGCCCGCCATCTGGCCCAGGTTCGCGGCCAGTACCCGGCCCTCAACGACCGGCGCCTGATCCACGAAACCGTGCGGCGCATGATCAACACCCTGGTGGTGGACCTCCTGGAACAGACCCGCCGCCACATCGCCGAGCACTGTCCCGAGCGCCTGGACGACGTGCGCGCCTGTCCGCCCCTGGCAGCCTTCAGTCCCCAGGTCCGAGGGGAAGCCCAGGCCCTGAAGCAGTTCCTCTTCCAGAATCTGTATCGCCACTATCGGGTGGTGCGGATGAGCGAGAAGGCCCGCCGCCTGATCCGCGACCTGTTCGCCGCCTTCACCGGCGAGCCCCGCCTGCTGCCTCCGGAACACCGGGCCCGGGCCGACGAGAATCCGCAACGGGCGGTATGCGACTACATCGCGGGCATGACCGACCGATTCGCCATCCGCGAGCACCGCCGCCTGTTTGACATCCAGGAGCTGGCCTGAGGGTGGGTGAAATAACCCCAACTATTGGGGCATATAACCCAGTTATTGGGGGAATTACCGGGTGTCAGCACCCTTTCGCCGCCCAACACCGCGCCAGGCCGGGATGTCTGTCCCCCGACGCAGGTTGGCATGGCCCTTGCGCTACCCCTGGGGACCCCCGGCCCGGAATGGCCGTTACCCCGCCAAGGACTCCCCATGCTGCCCAGCCGGCCGACTCCCCCTCCGGCCCAACCCCGCCCGTCCCGGAAACCGTTACCCGCCCAGCCTCCCACGGCCCCGGATACGTCCAAGGACGGCCAGAGCGTGCGGCCCGTAGTCTCTCCCAGCCCGGACCGGGGCAGCGGTCTCAGCGGTACGGGCTGAAGCAGCCCTCGCCGCCCAAGGAATGATCTCACCATGGAAAACAAGCCCTTTCGACTGAGTCGCTGGTTCGCCCTCACCGGCCTGGTCTCCATCGCCCTGCTCAGCGTTGTCGCCGCCCTGGCCCTGACACGCCTGCTCACCGATCGCATGCAGCGCCAGGAAGGCGTGCTGACCATGGAATTCATCCACAGCCTGGTGCTGGAGGATGCCGCCTCCGAGTATTTCCGCTACGGCAAACCCGGCGTGCCCCAGGTGGCCAGTACCTTCAACCACGTGGGCAGCATGCCGGACGTGATCCGGGCCAGCGCCCACAGCCTGGACCGAAGGGTCATCTGGTCCAGCGACAAATCCATCGTCGGCAAGGTATTCCCCGACAACCCGGAACTGGACCGGGCCTTGAGCGGCGAACTCGTGGTCCACGATGAGTTCGAGGACCACCCGAAGAACGTCAAGTCGGAACATGCCAGCCTGGGCAGCAACGTGGGCTATTTCGTGGAAATCTATTTCCCGGTGCGGGACAAGGCCGGTCAGGTGGTGGGCGCGGTGGAGGTCTACAAGAAACCCATGGCCCTGTTCGAAGCCATCCGCACCGGCAAGCGGGTCATCTGGACCGGGGCCATCCTGGGCGGCCTGTTCCTTTATGGCGCCCTGTTCGGTCTGGTGCGCCGGGCCGACAAGGTCATGCTGAACCAGCAGGAACGCCTGGTCCAGAACGAAACCCTGGCCGCCGTGGGTGAGATGGGCTCCGCGGTAGCCCACGGCATCCGCAATCCCCTCGCCTCCATCCGCTCCTCTGCGGAACTGACCCTGGAATCCAGCGACCCCTCCGCCGGCGAGGCTTCCC
Organism: Thiobacillaceae bacterium; assembly: GCA_035332045.1. GTDB lineage: Bacteria > Pseudomonadota > Gammaproteobacteria > Burkholderiales > Thiobacillaceae > PFJX01. The sequence continues at coordinate 2,768 of DAOQNK010000028.1, forward strand.
GGGACATCATCGCCGAGGTGGATCGCCTGGAAGGCTGGGTCCGGGACCTCTTGAGCTACGCGCGACCGGTGGCGGGCAGTACGGCGATGGTGCAGGTGGCCCCCATGATCCGGGAACAACTGACCAATTTCGAACGCGAAGCCGCCCGCCGCCACATCCGCCTGGAAACCGACGTGGACACCCAGGTGGGCGCCGTCAGCGCCGACCCCCTGCTGCTCAGCCAGGTGGTGGGCAGCCTGCTGGCCAATGCCTTCGAAGCCCTGGAACAAGCTGGCAGGGATGGCGGACGGGTGGAACTGGGCGCCGCCCGCCAGGACCGGATCATCCGCCTCTGGGTGGAAGATGACGGCCCAGGCATGACGCCTGAACAACTGACCCGGGTGTTCAAACCCTTTTACACCACCAAGCCCAAGGGGCTGGGCGTGGGCCTTCCCCTGGCAAAGCGCATCGTCGAACGCCTGGGAGGCGGCATCCACGTCAGCAGCTCGCCGGGCCGGGGCGCCCGGGTGGAATTGAGTCTGCCCGTCGCCGACGCGCGGGGATGAGGAGGAAACAATGCCTGGCGTGGTACTGATCATCGAGGACGAGGCCACTCTGGCCAAGAACATGGGCGCCTATCTGGGCCGCTATGGCTATGAGGTCTTCACGGCGGATACGGCGGAAGGGGGGTTGGCCGAACTGGAGCGCTGCCGGCCCGACCTGGTGCTGCTGGACTTCCACCTGCCGGGCATGGACGGCATGGCGGCCCTGAGCCGCCTGCGGGAGCTCCTGCCCAGCGTCCAGGTCATCATGATCACCGGCCACGGCACTGTAGAACTGGCGGTGGACGCCATGAAGGCCGGTGCCTACGACTTCCTCACCAAGCCTGTCTCCCTGGCCAAACTGCGATTGCTGCTGGAACGGGCCCTGGGCGAGAACCGGCGGGAAAGGGCGCTTTCCTACTACCAGAGCCGGGACGCCCGGGAGGGCGGACTGGGCAGCCTGCTGGGGGACTCCCCGGTCATGGCCCAACTCAAGGCCCGCCTGAATCAGTTGCTGGAAGCCGAGCGCCAGTTGCGGGACGCCGATGCCCCCGCCGTGTTGATCACCGGCGAGACCGGCACCGGCAAGGAACTGGCTGCCCGGGCCCTGCATTTCGGCGGCCCCCGGGCCGAGCAACCCTTCGTGGAAATCAACTGTGCCGCCATTCCCGCCCAGTTGCTGGAGTCCGAACTCTTCGGCCATGAGCGGGGCGCCTTCACCGACGCCCGGGAGCGCAAGATCGGCCTGGTGGAGACGGCCAGCGGCGGCACCCTGTTCCTGGACGAGATCGGCGACATGGAGCCCGGCCTCCAGGCCAAGCTCCTCAAGCTCCTGGAAGAAAAGACCGTGCGCCGCCTGGGCAACCTGCGGGACCAGAAGGTGGATGTGCGCATCATCGCCGCCACCCATCAATGCCTGGAAACCCGGGTGCGGGAAGGTCGCTTCCGCGCCGACTTGTTTTACCGGCTGCGCATCGTCGAGCTGGCCATGCCGTCCCTGCGGACCCGAGGCCGGGACATCATCGCCCTGGCCCGGCATTTCCTGGACCACCATGCCGCCCGCTATGGCCGTGCCCCCCTGATCCTCACCCCCCAGGCCGAGGAACGCCTGCTGTTCCACCCCTGGCCGGGCAACGTGCGGGAACTGCGCAATCTCATGGAGCAGGCGGTCCTGCTCTGCCCCGGCCCGCGCCTGGACGCCGACCAGCTGCAACTGGCCCCCCAGGCCCTGGCGAGCCGGCCCGGCCTCACCGAGGCCGGCGGCCAGACCCTGGACGAACTGGAGCGGGGCGCCTTGCTGGACGCCCTGCGCCAGACCGGCTGGAACGTCACCCAGGCAGCCCGCCTGCTGGGTATCAGCCGGGATACCCTGCGGTACCGCATCGAAAAACACCACCTGGAAGAAACCCGCTGAACTTACGCCGGGATTTGCCGTCGCAGTGCAGGCAATCCCGGCGCGATCACGACAGTGGCGAAACCGACTTGGATCGGACTGGCGTTCGGGATGGGCGGCAGGCGCGGGGGCTGGATATACTCCCGTCCATGAAGCCGGCCATCGCCTGCCCAGGATTCAGTTATCGTATGCCCATGGAACCCGCTACCATCCTTCGTCTCCTTACACGCCCGGCCGCCGCCGCGCGGGGCGACGCCCGCATGGGCCCGGCGGGCGAGGCGCTGTCCGAAACGGGCGCGACGCCATGATTCGCCTCCTCTGCGCGGCATGGCTTTTCGTGCTGGCCAGCTCGGCCATGGCCGGAAACGCCAAGGTCACAGCCACCACGGGTTTTTCCGGCATCAAGGTCGAGGCGGTGCAACGGGTCAATGCCGACGCCCAGACCGTCTGGCAAACCCTGACCGATTACAACCGCCTGGCCGCCTTCGTTCCCGACATGGTGTCCAGCCGGGTGGTCTCGCCGCCGGGCGCCCCCAAGAAGGTGGAGCAGATCGCCGACGCCGGCCTCTTCGCCTTCGTCATGCCCGACCACGTGGTGCTGCTGATGGAGGAAACCCCCATCAACCAGATCCGCTTCCGCTCCGTGGCCGGCAAGGTGGCGGCCATGAGCGGCGAATGGCGCATCCAGGGTGACAAGGCGCCGGTCACCCTGATCTACCGGGCCCAGATCATCCCGGCCACGCCGGTGCCGCCCCTGGTGACCAGTTATTTCATCGAGGACGAGGTGAAAACCCGCTTCGAGGCCATCGGCAAGGAAGCCGAGCGGCGCATGACGACCGTCACCGGCAGCCACAACCCCTACATGCCCAACTAGTCCGAGGAGCCGCCGGTCCCAGCCCCGACCCGCCGGAAAGGAACACGATGAAGCGACACGCCCGGATGATCCCGATCCTGCTGCTGTTGGCCGGCTGCGACCAGATCTCGGAGCGCGCCGGTTTCCCCGACCCGGCCAAGATGGAAGCCGACGGCAAGGCCATCGGCGGCGCCTGCCGTCACGCGGGCCGCGGCCTGGAAGACTGCTACCGGCTCAACAAGGCCGCCTCCAAGGCGGCCATCTATGCCGGCTGGAAGGAAATGAACGAATACATGGCCAAGAACAACATGCAGGAGGTGGAACCCACCATCTCGCCCCTGGCCCAGGAGGCGGCCAAGATGAAGGAATCCAGCGGCCATGGCGAGAAGGACGCGGGCAAGGAAGGCGACAAGAAGGCCGACAAGAAGGGAGAGAAGAAATCCGAGGCTCTGGCCAAGGAATCCGCCAGCCATTGAGGGACACCCCATGTCCGCCATGAAGCCCGCCTTGCGGGTCGCCAGCTACAACATCCACAAGGGCCTGTCCTTCTTCAACCGTCGCGTCGTCCTCCACGACGTCCGGGACAGCCTCATGGGCCTGAATGCCGATATCGTCTTCCTCCAGGAGGTCCAGGGCCACCACGCCCGCCGTGCCGGCCGCTTCAGCGAATGGCCCACCAAGCCCCAGCACGAATTCCTGGCGGGGGAGATCTGGAACGATTTCGCCTACGGCAAGAACTCGGTCTACGACCACGGCCACCACGGCAACGCCATCCTCTCCCGCTTCCCCATCCTGCGCTGGGAGAACGTGGACATCTCCGCCCACGTCTTCGAGAGCCGGGGCCTGTTGCACTGCGAACTCGACGCCCCGGGCCTGGACCGGCCCCTGCACGCCATCTGCCTGCACCTGGCCCTCAACGAGTCGGGGCGGCGCAAGCAGATCCATCAGCTCTCGGAACGCATCCGGCGCATGGTGCCGGACGAAGCCCCCCTCATCATCGCTGGCGACTTCAATGACTGGCGGCAACGCACGGGCCATTACCTGGCCGACGAACTGGGCCTCAAGGAGGTGTTCGAGACCGCCCATGGCCGCCCAGCCCGCAGTTTTCCCGCCGCCCTGCCCCTGTTTACCCTGGACCGCATCTACGTGCGCGGCTTTGGCGTCGCTTCCGCCCACGTGCTCCATGGCCAGCGCTGGCGCCGCCTTTCCGACCACGCGGCCCTGACTGCCCAGCTGCGTCCCCTCGGCTGACCGTTTCGGCGCCATGATCCTAGAAACGGTAGTTGGACGCTCCTGCTGGGACATCCAGGCGGGTGGCTGGCGCGACATGACGACGCCGCATGCCGGGGCCTGCAAGGAGGAGCAACAAAGCCAGACGCACGCCTGGATGTCCCAGCGGGTGCGTAGCGGGCTCACCCAACGGGCGGCCCCGGCCGAAGATCAGGCCGCCAATATTCGTGCGGCCTCCCGAGGACAAATTAGCGGTCAACTACCGTTTCTAGGATGATCCGGGGAGGCAACCGGCTGACCCTGCTGGAAAACGGCACCGCCTATTTTCCGGATCTCATCGCCGGCCTGGATGGGGCGCGCTGGGAAATCCACCTGGAAACCTACATCTTCGAGGCCGACGCCACGGGCCTGGCGGTGGCCGCCGCCCTCAAGCGCGCCGCCCGCCGGGGCGTGGTGACGCGCCTGCTGCTGGACGGCTTCGGCAGCCGTGCCCTGCCCGGCGAATTCCTCGATGCCTTGCGCAGCGCCGGCGTGGAGGTGCAGGTATTCCGGCCCGAGGTCGGGCCCCGCCTGCGCCGCGCCCGCCTGCGCCGCATGCACCGCAAGCTGGCGGTCATCGACGCCCGGGTAGGCTACGTGGGCGGCATCAACGTCCTGGACGATTTCCACGGCCGCCATCTGGCCGCCCCCCGCCAGGACTACGCTGTGCGCGTCGAAGGCCCCGTGGTGGCGGACATGCACGCCCGGGCCCGGCGCCTCTGGCGCCTGGTGACCTGGAGCCGCCTGGGACTCTCCCGGCGCGAGGATGCCTGGCTCAGGCCCCGGGCCGACCCCGTGGGCGAGCAGCGGGCCGAATTCCTCACCCGCGACAACCTGCGCCGCCGCCGCGCCATCGAAGCCGCCTACCTGCACGCCATCCACCGGGCCAAGAAGGAAGTCCTCATCGCCAACGCCTACTTCATGCCCGGCGTGCGCTTCCGGCATGCCCTGGTGGATGCCGCCCGGCGCGGCGCCCGCGTCGTCCTGCTCATGCAGGGCCACAGCGACCATCCGGTCTACCAGCTCGCGGCCCGGGCCCTGTATCGCTACTTCCTGGAAAACGGCGTGGAGGTCCACGAGTACCACGCCACCGAGCTGCACGCCAAGGTCGCCGTGGTGGATGGCCAATGGGCGACGGTGGGTTCCAGCAACATCGACCCCTTCAGCCTGCTTCTGGCCCGGGAAGCCAACCTCGTGGTCCACGATCCGGCCTTCGCCGGGGAACTGAAAGCCCGCCTGGAAGGCGCCCTGGCCCGGGGCGCCCGCCGCATCCATCGCCGCGCCTGGCGCCACATCCCCTGGTACGCCCGGCTGGCCTCCTGGCTGGCCTATGGGGCGGTGCGAACCGTGATGGGTCTGGCGGGCTATGCCCAGGGCTGGGACGGCGGCAGGCCTGGCCGGCGTCCATGATCAGGGGGCGGCCAGTCCCTCTCCGGGCGCATCCGCCCGCTTCCAGGGCGCCGGCTTGCGGACCGCCGTCCACACCGGGCTTTCCATGGTCAGTGCCAGTTGCCGGGCCAGTTCCAGCATGCCCGAGTACCCCTCGTAGCCGAATTCCCGTTCCTGGTTGATGTCCAGGAAGGGGATGCGGGCCTTCAGGGCCGTGTACATGTTGCGGCCACCGGCGATGAGGATGTCGGCCTGGTACTCCCTGACCACCCCGAGCAGCGCCTTGGGACTGCCATCGGTGATCATCTTGGTGTTCTCGCCCATCAGCTCGCGGATGCGGGCCTTGTCTTCTTCCGTGGACTTGTTGGTGCCGGTGGCCACCACCGTCAGCCCCAGGTCTTGCAGGGCCGAGACGATGGACCAGGATTTCACGCCGCCGGTGTAGAGGAGGACCCGCTTGCCGCGCAGGCGCTGGCGCCAGGGTTCCAGGGCGGCGTCGATTTTCGCTTCCTCACGGACGATCATGGCCTCCACGCGGGCCGTGAGGTCCGGGTCGCCGATGAGGCGGGCGAAATCGCGGAAGGCGTTGGAGGTATCCGTCACCCCGTAGAAGCTGCCCTCGAAGAAGGGCACGCTGTAGGTGGTCTGCATCTTGCGCGCCACGTTGAGCAAGGCCTTGGCGCACACCACCATGTTCACCTCGGCCCGGTGCATGGTCTGCACCTCGTGGAAGCGGGCGTCGCCGGACAGGGTACAGAGGATGCGGATGCCCAGTTCGTCGAACAGGGGCAGCACGTTCCAGAACTCGCCGGCAATGTTGTACTCGCCGATGAGATTGACGTCGTGGACCCGCACGCCGGGCCGTTGCGCGGCGTCCGGCACCGGATCGGGCTCCCGGGTGCCGATGACGTGCTTGAACATGGCTTCGCCGGCGATGCGGTTGCCCAGATTCTTGGTGCCATAGAAGCCGGCGCAGTCCACCGGCACGCAGGGTGTGCCCCAGCGTTCCGTCGCGGCCTTGCAGACGGCCTCGAAATCGTCGCCCACAAGGGCCGGCACACAGGTGTTGTAGACGAACACGGCGGCGGGGGAGTAGCTGTCGATGGCCTGCTTGATGGCGTGGAACAGGCGCTTCTCGCTCCGCCCCATGATCACGTCCTGCTCGGTGAGGTCCGTGGTCATGCCGATCTTGTAGAGCGTCGGCCCGGAGGAGCGGGTACCCCGGTTGTCCCAGCTGGAGCCAGCGCAGGCGATGGGCCCGTGGACGATGTGGGCCACGTCGGCGATGGGCAGCAGGGCGATCTGGGCGCCGTCGAAGGAGCAGCCGCCGGCGGTGGCGCCCGGTTTGGGCTTGGCACAGCCCGACTTGGACTTGGTGTTGTGGCTACAGGCCGGCTCGTTGAGCAGTTCGGCGACTTGCTTGGCTTGCATGGTGACCATCCGGTGGGGGACCGCTTCCCTTGTTGCAAGCCGCGTGCCAACGCCCAACTCATTGATTTACATGAGATGACCCCCGGCCAATGTCAGCAATGCCACAAACCCGAAACCGACAGTCCCGAGCTTGCGGGGCCGGCCGCGTCAGACCGAATAGGGCGTGCGCACCCAGCCCTCGAGGAGCTTGGCATCCAATTCGGGCAGGTAATGGAAATCGTCCACCAGATCCTGCATGAGATGCTGGGCGATGTCGCGGGGCACCAGGGCGCCCGCCACCAGATGGAAGTACCAGGCGCTGGGGTAGCCCGCGGCCCGGTCGAAGGCCTGGATCTGCTCGGACAATTCCACGCCCCGGGTATCGGCCCGCCAGGGAAAATGCCGGAGCCTTCGGGCCAGCAGGGAAACCGGCGTGGCGGACAGGACACTGTTGTGATACCGGTCCTGGTGTTCCCGCAAGGCCAGTATCCAGTAATCGCAGAACCGGCCCCGGCCGGCGGCCCGGCTGGTCGCCCATTCGGTCAGGAAGCGGGTGGCGGGGGCGGTTTCCCCCACCGAGGAAGGCAGCCTTGCGGCGGCCAGGCGGATGTCGGTGAGCCGGCGGAACAGGTAGCGGGCCGGCCCCACGGGCTGGGCATCCAGCAGCTGGGGCGTCAGGGGATCGGTGAGTTCCTCCAGGTCGGCGGGGGGCGATTCGGGGCTGACCAGATGCCTGTCCAGCACCTCCCGCAGTTCCTCCACCTCCAGTTGCAGGTAATCCGCCGGCCCCGGGCCATAGGGCGCCACAAAGTAATGGGTCCGGCCCGAGTGGCGGGTGGTGTAAAGACCATCCTGGCCATGCCGGTCCAGGAACTCGTCCATATCCCCGCCACAGGCGTCGAGTTCGGCTTCGGCCCAGGCTTGCAGATCGTCCGATATGCGGCTGCCATCGGGCCGGATGACGCCGCCCGGCCGATACCACCCACCCCGGGTCAGGGCAAAATTGAAGGATTGTCCGGGCAGCACCTGGCCCACCGCCTCATGGAGGCCGCTGTGGTGGGGCCTGGGGGCGGCGGCGTCGATTGCGTCGCGCAGCCTGCCCAGGGTGACATCATCGATGGGACTGCCCTTCATGGTGCTTCCTTTGCATGCGGTAATTCACTGAGGCGGGCGCGGACCCGCTCGCGCACATCCTGGTCGGGATCATCCAGCAGGGGCGACAGGGCGGCCAGGGGAGCCCGTTCCACCGCCGCCAGCCGCACGCGCCATTCCGGGTCCGCCAGCAAGCGGGCCGCATCATCGGGCAACATGCGCGCGGCCGCAATGGCGCGCACCTCCGCGTCCATGTCCGCCGCCATGCGCCCCAGGGCGAAGGCGGGCAGGCGGCGCGCCACTTCCTTGCGCACCTCCCGCTCCGGGTCTTGGACCAGCCGGGTGAGGCGGCCATGGGGCAAGCGCTCCGCGACCCGCTGACGGACCATGTAGTCCGGATCGTGGAGGCACCCCTCCAGCCGCTCGGGCGGCAGGCGGGCGGCGACGGTGATGCGCACCTCCCGGTCCGGGTCGCGGATGAGGGCGGCCAGGCCCGCGACGGGCAGGCGCAGGGCCACCGCCCGGCGCACCACCTCGTCCGGATCCCGGGCAAGATCGCCAATGGCCTCGACCGGTGCATAGCGCACCGCGATGGCGCGCCGTTCCCAGAAGGGATCGGTGAGGCACGACTCCGCCAAGTCCGGGTTTTGGCGCAGGAAACGATCGATCTGACGGCCGCTTTCCACCACCAGACAGGCGTCGCCGGGCGCGCATCGGCCTGTCGCCAGCCGCGTTTCCCGGTGCGGACAAACGGCGCAATCGGCGCCACGCACCTCGGCCAGGCTGACATGGCGCCGGCTACCGGAATCAGGCATGGTGGCGCTTCCAGTCCTTGGCCAACCGGGCCCCGCCTCGCATCACACGCTCTCCTTGATCAGTTGGGACACAACCATCCCCAGGTTGTGGCTACCTGATAGGGATTTTGCAAGCGCCATGCCAGAACGCGGCAGGCCGCAATGCCTTGATTTCTCGTGCCCTTAGGCCTAGCCGGACGCCATGGGAAGCTGGATCGCCACAAGCCGGGCCTGGCTTTGTCGCGAATCCGACAATCACCGAGTCTGCGGGAGGAACGGTGAAATTCCCTCGCCCCCTTGCCTTCCCGGCGGCATGCCTGGCGGAAAATCCCTCCAGACCGGGGACTGATTGCGTCTATGCTTAATCCAGCCATGGCAAGCGGGACTGGCGGACAACCCGGTCCATGCGGCCTATCGGCATCGCGTGGCGGGATTCTCGGAATCGCCCGAGCCGCCGGGTCCGACCCTCCAGAGGAGCTTGAAAATGAATAGAACCGCCCTGGGCTTTGCCGCCGCCATCCCATTCATCGTCCTCGCCGGCTCCACCCAGGCCGATGAGGCCGGCGTTCGTTTGACCAAGGAGGAACTGGCGACCCTCCTGCCCGGCACCAAGGCAGTCTATGTCATCAAGGGCGGCAGCACCCACGCCTGGACCAACGAAACCGACGGAAAATTCGTCGCCTCCACGGATGCCAAGACCATCAGCGGCGTGGGCATGGGGGGCGGATATACCGCGCGCGGCACCTGGAGCGTCTCCGACGACGGCAAATACTGCGTCAACATCGAGTGGCGGCGTTACCCGGAAAATTGGTGCAGGGCCATGTACCGCACGGCCGACGGCGGCTACTACCTCACCGACACCGACGAACCCGGGGCGCCGAAACGCAAGATCGAATTGTCGAAATGAGGCGGGCCAGGTCCGCCCTCAAGCCAAAGGCTTGCGCAGGACCCCCATGGCCGAGGGCGCGAAGCCCAGGCGCGCGTAGAAAGCCAGGGCCGGCGCATTGGCCCGGTCCGCCAGGAGCGTGACCCGGGTGAGCCCCTGGCCGGCGGCCCAAGCCAGCACCCGCTCCACCAGGTAGCGGCCGGCACCCTGGCCGCGATAAGTCGAGGCGACGATGACATCCTCGAGGAGGAGCACCCGTCCGCCTTCGGCGGTGCTCACCGTGATCAGGGCATTGGCCATGCCCACCACCCGCCCACTCCGCCTCAACACGAACAATCGGCCCAATTCCGGGCTTTCCAGGATCATGGCCAGGCCGGCGAGCTGCTTGGCCCTTTCCGGAACGAAATCGCACTCCAGGGTGAACAATTCAGCCAGGAGATCGGCCATGGCCGGCAGGTCCGCCGGGGTGGCGAACTCCACCCTCGGGGCGTCCGAATCGTGGCTAGGCCCGGGAAAGGCGTCGGGGGGTGCGATCATGGCGCTTCCTGTCCGTCTGGCTATGCTTGGAAGAAGTCCTCCACCGCGACGGAGGCCCCTCATGATCACACAACGACCGCTCAAGGCACACCACGTCCCCGACACCCAGGGTGGGGCTCTCCGCTACCGTTGGTGGGTCGCCTGCGCTCCGCCCCGGCAGAACTCCCTCGCCTTGCGCCATCGGCAGCCTGAATCCCCAGGGTTCCTGGGCCCGCCTGGCGGGATAGCGTGATCCCCGGCATCCGCCCCGAGGCGTGGCTGGCGAGCCTGCTCTGTCTCGCCGCCCGCCTCATCACCGGCGTACGGGCCATCTGGCGGGGGTGCCCGCCCCTACCCCGGCAGCGGGTGTACTTCGCCAATCACACCAGCCATTTCGATTTCATCCTGATCTGGGCCACCCTGCCCGCCGACCTGCGCCGCGCGACGCGGCCGGTGGCGGCCAGCGACTACTGGGGCCGGACCGCGGCGCGCCGCTACCTCATCCAGCGCGTCTTCCGTGGCGTGCTCATCGACCGGGTTCCCCCCAGCCGCCATGAGAGCCCCCTGCGCCCCATGCTCCAGGCCCTGGCCAGCCAGGACTCCCTGATCCTGTTTCCCGAGGGCACCCGTAATGCCGGCGACGGCCTGCTCCCCTTCAAGGCCGGCCTCTACCACCTGGCCCGGGAATTCCCGGACGTGGAACTGGTGCCGGTCTGGATCGAAAACGTCAGCCGCGTGATGCCCAAGGGCGCCCATCTGCCCGTCCCCCTCCTCTGCGGCCTGAGCTATGGACAGCCCGTGACCCTCTTGGCGGGGGAGACCAAGCAGGCCTTCCTGGCCAGGGCACGCCAGGTTCTGCTATCCATGGCGCCGCCGGAAGCCTGAGCGCGCCATGGACAGCCCCGCCTCCATCCTGACCGCGGTCTTCCTGGGAGTCTTCAGCGTGCTCGTGCTGGCCAGCGCCACGGGCCTGGTGTTGCGCGCCCGTCCCGGCACGGAGGCCTCCCGGGCCGTGGTGGACAACCTCAATGCCCGACTCAAGGCCTGGTGGGTGATGATCATCCTGCTGGCCCTGGCCTTCTGGGCCGGCGAGACCGGCGTCATCCTGCTGTTCGCCTTCGTCTCCTTCCAGTCCCTGCGGGAGTTCATCTCCCTGACCCATACCCGGCGCAGCGATCACGTGGCCCTGCTCTCCGGCTTCTTCTTCTTCCTGCCCTTCCAGTACTACCTGGTCGCCATTGACTGGTATGGCCTGTTCGCGGTCCTGATTCCCGTCTACGCCTTCCTGTCCATTCCCATCGCGGCTTCCCTGGGCAGCGATACCACCCGTTTCCTGGAACGCATGGCCAAAGTCCAGTGGGGCCTGATGATCTGCATCTACAGCCTGTCCCACGTTCCCGCCCTGATGACCCTGGAGATTCCGGGCTATGCGGGGCGCGGCAGCCTGCTGGTGGTGTTCCTGCTGCTCACCGTCCAGGCCAGCGACGTCTTCCAGTACGTCTGGGGCAAGCTCCTGGGACGGCACAAGCTGGCGCCCGGCATTTCCCCGTCGAAGACGGTGGAGGGCCTGGTGGGCGGCGTGCTCACCGCCACGGCGGTGGGTACCGCATTGTGGTGGATCACCCCCTTCGCCTGGTGGCAGGCGGCCCTGCTGGCCCTGACCATCAACATCCTGGGTTTCTTCGGCGGCTTCGTGCTCTCCGCCATCAAACGGGACCGGGGCGTGAAGGATTGGGGCACCCTGATCGAGGGCCATGGCGGCATGCTGGACCGGGTGGATTCCCTGAGTTTCGCCGCCCCCATCTTCTTCCATCTGGTGCGCTACTGGTGGGTTCCCTGAACAGACCGCCCCCGGCCCGGCTCCCGCCGCTATTGACAAGGGGCGAGCCCCACCTAAGATGCGGACCGTGTTCACTCGGCTGTGAAAGATCAGAATGGACAAACATACCGAGATCGACCTGTCCTGTTGTGAAACACGTACCGCCCTGCCGCGCATCATGCAGCGCTGGCTCATGCACCTGGCGGTGCATGCCGAGAATTGCCCGGAGCTTCTGGAGAAACTGCCCCAGGAAGCGCTCAGCATCGACGATCTGTCCCGGCTGTTGGCCCAGCTTACCGATCGCCTCGATGCCCATGAGGAATCCCTGCGGATCGAGTCCGCCATCTTCGACAACGTCAAGGAAGGCATCGTCGTCACCGATGCCGCCGGCCGCATCCTCCGCATCAATCAGGCCTACAGCCGTTTGACGGGTTTCTCCGAGGACGAGGTGCGGGGCAGGCGGCCCGGCGATTTCCTGCGCTCGGGCGTGCATGGCCCCGAGTTCTACCAGCGCATGTGGTCCGAAATCCGGGAAAAGGGCCAATGGCAGGGGGAAATCTGGAACCGCCGCAAGGATGGCGAAGCCTTCCTGGAACAGCTCACCATCTCCTCGGTCCGCAATACCTCAGGGGAAATCATCAACCTGGTGGGCGTATTCGGCGATATCACCGACCTGCGCCGCATCGAGCACAAGCTCAAGCACCTCAATCATTACGACAGCCTCACCAACCTGCCCAACCGCACCCTGGTCCAGGAACAATTGACCCGGCAGATTCTCATGGCCAACCGGGCCAAGCGGGTGTTCGGCGTGGTTTGCCTGGACCTGGACCAGTTCAAGGCGATCAACGAGGGCCATGGCGAAGCCGTGGGCGACCAGTTGCTGCTGGAAGTCGCCAACCGGCTGCATGGCACGGTGCGAGAGGGCGACACCGTGGGCCGCCTGGGCGGCGACGAATTCCTGCTCATCCTCACCAACCTCAAGGACGGGGAAGCCTTTGAAATCGCCCTGTGCCGCCTGCGGGAGGAATTGACCCGCCCGTATTTCCTGGAGTCCGGCGAGATCAGCATCACCGCCAGCCTGGGCGCCACCCTTTACCCCGACGACAACGCCGACGCCGACGCCCTGCTCCGCCACGCCAACCAGGCTATGCTGGAGGCCAAACGGGCCGGGCGGAACTGCCATGCGCTGTTCGATCCCCGCCATGAGGAGAACGTCCGGGTCCGCCACGAGCAGCGCGAGAGCCTGCGCCAGGCCCTGCGCCAGGGGGAGCTGCGCCTCCACTACCAGCCCAAGGTCAACCTTCGTGACGGCCGCACCGTGGGCATGGAAGCCTTGGTGCGCTGGCAGCATCCGGAACGGGGCCTGCTGGGTCCCGCCACCTTTCTGCCCTACGCCGAGGACAGCCCTCTGATGGTGGAGCTGGGGGACTGGGTCATCGACACCGCCCTGGCCCAGATAAAAGCGTGGAATGCCCAAGGGTTGCACCTGCCGGTGAGCGTCAACGTCGCCGCCAGGCAACTCCAGGAGCCCGATTTCGCGGACAAGCTGGAATCCGCCCTGCGGCGCCACCCGGACGTGGAGCCGGGCCAGCTGGAAATGGAAATCCTCGAATCCAGCGCGGTGCGGGACGTGGAACTGACCCGCCAGGTACTCAACGCCTGCCGGCTACTCGGTGTGGGGGCCGCCCTGGACGACTTCGGCACCGGCTATTGCTCCCTGTCCTACCTGAAGCAGATTCCCGCCACCACCCTGAAGATCGACCAATCCTTCGTGCGCAGCATGCTGGGCAAGCGGGAAGACCTGGGCCTGGTGGAAGGCATCATCAGCCTGGCCAAGGTGTTCGAGATGAACGTGGTGGCCGAGGGCCTGGAAACGCCGGAACACGGCGTCCTGCTGCTCCGCCTGGGTTGCGACCTGGCCCAGGGTTATGGCATCGCCCGGCCCATGCCCGCCGAGGCGGTGCCGGCCTGGGTTCGCGACTACCAACCACACCCCAGCTGGTCCACCTGGGCTGGCCTGGACTGGGACCTTTCCGACTTTCCCCTCATCGTCGCCCAGCATGACCACATCGACTGGGTGCGCCGCATCCTCCGGGCCATGGATGGCGAAACCCCCGCCCTGGACGACATCGAACTCCGCGACCACCACCAGTGCCGCCTTGGCCGGTGGTACTACGGGCGGGGCAGCCAGCACTACGGCCATCTGCCGGAGTTCAAGTCCATGGAGGAGATGCACCGGGAAATCCACCGCCTGGGGCCCCGCATCCTGGAGCTGCTCGCCACGGGCGCCCGGGAGGAGGCCCACGCCCAATGCATGGCCCTGTTGGAGTTGAAGGCGAGAATTCTTGACCACATGCAAAGCCTGCAAGCAGCGGTGGCCCGCCACAACACCCCCCAGGATGACAGCCACCGGCCGATATTCCGGCCGGATGCCTACTAGTGCTTAGGTGCGGAAGTCCGCGTCAGCAGGCGCCCGGGCCGGGCGCTACTCCAGGATCGCCACGCTCTTGATCTGGGCGTTGAGGAGCTTGCCCGGCGCCAGGCCCAGGGCGGCGGCGGAACGCTTGGTGACCCGCGCCACCAGGGGCGAGCCGCCCACGTTGAGACGCACCAGTGCCAGGGCGGGATGGGTGTCGTCGGCGACTTCCATCACGGCGGCGGACAGGGTATTGAGGATGCTGGTACCGCTATGCCGGGTGAGGGCCAGGCTCACGTCCCGGGCCAGGATGCGCAACCGCACGTGGCGGCCGACCGCCTGGCCGCCATCCCGAACCCACACCGCGCCGCCGCCGAAATCCACCCGGGCCAGATGCCACTGGGTATCCCGTTCCGCCACCACCGCATCCAGCACCACGCCCGCGTCCTCTCCCAGGCGGATGGGCAGGTCCAGGCGCGCCAGGGTCTCGGTGAGGGGGCCGCTGGCCACTACCCGGCCCGCGTCCATGACCACGATGTGGTCGGCCAGCCGCGCCACCTCGTCGGGGGCATGGCTCACGTAGAGCACCGGGATCTCCAGCTCGTCGTGGAGGCGCTCCAGGTAGGGCAGGATTTCCTTCTTGCGCGCCAGATCCAGGGCCGCCAGGGGTTCGTCCATGAGCAGGACGCGGGGACTCAGGGCCAGGGCGCGGGCGATGCCCACCCGCTGGCGCTCGCCCCCGGAAAGCCGCTCCGGCTTCCGGTCCAGCAGGTGGCCGATGCCCAACAGCTCGATGGCCTGTTCCAGGCTGACCTTGCGTTCCGCCGCCGGTACCCGCTTCAACCCATATTCCAGGTTGCGGCGCACGCAGAGATGGGGAAACAAGCTGGCTTCCTGGAACACGTAGCCCAGGGGACGGCGGTGGGTGGGCAGGAAGCTGACCGCATCCTGCCAGACCTGGCCATTGACGGCCAACTCGCCGCCCGCCGCCCGCTCCAGGCCAGCCATGAGGCGCAGCAGCGTGGTCTTGCCGGATCCGGAATGGCCGAACAGGGCGGTGACGCCCCGGCCGGGCAGGTCTAGGTCCACGTCCAGGGCGAAGCCGCCCCGGTCCAGGGCAAAACGGGCGCGGATGCCATTCATGCTTGGCCCCCCCTTTCGTAAAGGGGGGATGGGGGGGATTTCGCCACGCCATCCTTCCGGCCACCCGCAAATCCCCCCTCCCCCGCTTTGGGAAAGGGGGGAGAAATCCGCCGCGAGGCCCGGCTCATCGGCGCCGCCCCGTGGGATTCAAGGTGTACAGCGCCAGCAGCACCAGGAAGGAGAACACCACCATGCCCGCCGCCAGGCCGTGGGCTTGGGCGTATTCCATGGCCTCCACGTGGTCGTAGATCTGCACCGACACCACCCGGGTCTGGTCGGGGATGTTGCCGCCTATCATCAACACCACCCCGAACTCCCCCACGGTATGGGCGAAACCCAGCACCGAAGCGGTGATATAACCGGGCCGGGCCAGGGGCAGCACGACGCTGAAGAAGGTATCCAGGGGCGAGGCCCGCAGGGTGGCCGCCACCTCCAGGGGCCGCTCGCCGATGGCCTCGAAGGCGTTCTGCAGGGGCTGCACCACGAAGGGCAGGGAATAGAACACGGAGGCCACCACCAAACCGGCGAAGGTGAAGGGCAGAAGCCCCAGCCCCAGGGCCTGGGTAAGCTGTCCCCCCGGTCCGTTGGGACCCAGGGTCACCAGCAGGTAGAAGCCGATCACCGTGGGCGGCAGCACGATGGGCAGGGCCACCACCGCCCCCACCGGGCCTTTCCACCACGAACGGGTGCGGGCCAGCCACCAGGCGATGGGGGTGCCGATGACCAGCAACAGCACCGTGGTGACGGTGGCCAGCTTGAGGGTCAGCCAGACGGCGGCGAGGTCGGAACTTTCCAGCATGGGCAGCGAGTTTACAGGTCGTAGCCGTAGGCCTTGATGATGGCCTTGGCCTTTTCACTCTTCAGGAAGCCCATCAGCGCCGTGGCGGCGGCATTGCCCTTGCCTTTGGCCAGGATCACCGCATCCTGGCGGATAGGCGAATGCAGGGTGTTGGGGACGACCCAGGCGGAGCCGGCGGCGATCTTGCCGTCCTTCATCACCTGGGACAGGGCGACGAAACCCAGTTCGGCGTTGCCCGTGCTGACGAATTGGTAGGTCTGGGCGATGTTTTCGCCCTGCACGAATTTGCCTTCCGCGGCCCCCAGCACACCTAGTTTGGTCATGGATTCGATGGCCGCCACGCCATAGGGGGCCAGCTTGGGATTGGCCAGGGCCAGCTTGTTGAAGTCGCCCTTTTTCAGTACCGCGCCCTGGTCATCCACATAGCCGGGCCGGGCGGACCAGAGTACCAGCTTGCCGATGGCGTAGGTGAAACGGCTTCCCGCCACCGTCTGGCCGTCCGCTTCCAGCTTCGCCGGCGTCTCGTCGTCCGCCGCCAGCAGCACCTGGAAAGGCGCGCCATTGCGAATCTGGGCGGCAAACTTGCCGGTGGCGCCAAAGGCCAGCAGGGCCTTGTGGCCGGTATTCTTCTCGAATTCGGCGGCAATCTTCTGCATGGGCGCGGTAAAGTTGGCGGCCACGGCCACCTGGACTTCATCGGCCAGGGCTACACCGCTGAACAGCAGGGCGAGGGGAAGGAGGATTTTGGGCAG
This sequence comes from Thiobacillaceae bacterium, assembly GCA_035332045.1. Classification (GTDB taxonomy): domain Bacteria; phylum Pseudomonadota; class Gammaproteobacteria; order Burkholderiales; family Thiobacillaceae; genus PFJX01. The sequence continues at coordinate 19,820 of DAOQNK010000028.1, forward strand.
GGTGTTCATGGTATTTCCTATCGAATGAATAAACGCATCAGGCCGGGACGGCAAGAATGATGTGGGAGGCCTTGATGAGGGCGCAGGCGCGGGCACCCACCTGGAGCCCCAGGCTGTGGAGGCTGTCATTGGTCACCACCGCGGCCACGGTCTTGCCGCCGGCCAGTTCCAGGATCACCTCGCCATTGATCGCGCCCTCCTGGCAGCGGACCACGGTGCCGCACAGACGGTTGCGGGCACTGGTTTTCAAACTGTCATCGGTCGTGAGGATGACCCAGGGCGCCTTCACCAGGGCGTAGGCCTCCAGGCCGGGCTTGAGTCCCAGGTGGTCGACGCTGTCATGGGTGATGATGGCGGCCAGCTCGTCGCCGCCACCGATGTCCAGGATCACTTCGGCATTGATGGGCCCCGTCTTCACGGTCTTCACCGTGCCGAGGAACTGGTTGCGGGCGCTGGTTTGCATATCGAATCTCCTGATCACGCGGTAGTACTGGTCGAAGTCGTCCATGATGCGGTTCAGGTGGGCGAGCACCCGCTCCCGCTCCTTTTCCAGACGACGGTAGGCCGCCACCACCCGGCGGCCATAGTCGGTGAGGCGGGTGCCGCCGCCCTGGCGACCCCCGGCCTGGCGGTCCACCACCGGCTGTTCGGACAGGTTGTTCATGGTTTCCACAGCCTGCCAGGCGGCCTTGTAGCTCATGCCCATGGCATGGGCGGCGGCGGCGATGGAACCCGAGGCGTCGATCCGCTCCAGCAGCTCCAGGTGGTCCCAGCGCCGGCCTCGGGATAAGGCCCGTCCTTCAAGGGCGGCATTCATGGAAGGCTCCTCGGTTTTCCGTTAGGCATCGCCACGACATAACGGTGGGCAAAAAAAAGCGCCGTCGAAAGACTCATTTTTCAATCCTCCGACACCCACGCCAGCACCACCCCGATGGCCACTTCGGGATCGTTGGTGAGGGACAGGCAATGCTCGCTGCCGTTCACCAGGTAGAGGTTGAAGCCCGGACGTTCCAGGGCCGGGGCCAGGCGGGCGGGCACATCGTCGTCGCCGCACAGGGTCAGGCGCAGGTCTGGGAACTGAGTGCGCACGTCGGCCAGAACCGCCTCGTCCAGGGGCCGGGTGCCGACAGCGTCGGCCACCGCAGCGAGGGTTTCCGGCGCGATCATCCTTCCAGTTCCTCTTCTTCCTGCTGGAAACGGGACAGGGACTTGGCTTCCACGCCCATGATCTTGGCCAGCCAGGGCGGCGGCGCGTCCAGCACGGCCTGGAGCTTCACCAGGGTATCGGTGGCCGGGCCGGCGACGGGAATCTTCACGGGATGCACGCCGGCGCGCACCACCTTGGCGGCGGCGGGACCGCCGATGGATTGCACGTAGACCAGCTGGCAGTCGTTGATGAGCTCGGAGCGGGCCACGTTCTTGTCTTCCGCTTCGTCGGCGATGAGGGTGGGCCGCACGTCGACGAGCTTGATGGCGGTCTTGCCCACCTGGTAGACCAGGAAGCGGGGGGCGGAGCCAAAGTGGCCATCCAGGTTGGCGGCGGTGTTGGAGGCGACGGCGACCCGCAGGCTGTCGGGGATCTCCCCTTCCGTGTAGGACTCGGGCTTAGGCACGTCGGCGTCATCGCCGTTCTCGCCCCACAGATAGCGAACCGCCAGCTTGATGGAAGCCATTTCGATGTCGGGCTCCACGCTTTCTTCGCCTGTGAGCAGGGCTTTCAGGTCAGCCACGGTGATCCCGGCGAGTTTTTCCTCGGTGACCGGCAGGCCCAGTTTCTCGGCCAGTCGCAGGGTCAGGGCGCGGGTGTCCACCTCGGCCAGGGTCTTGCCGGCCAGGGCAATGCGCAGGGCGGCGCCTTTGGTGATGGTGGTCATGATGGGCTCCTGGGGTTTACTCCCTCCCCGCAAGTGGGAGGGCCGGGGTGGGGAGAGAGGGTGAGCGATACCCTCCCCCTCCCGGCCTCCCCCGCTTGCGGGGGAGGAGTATCGACGTCACGCCGCGAGCGGCAGGATGCAGTTATCGATGGGACAGAGCTTCACGCACTGGGGCTTGTCGAAATCCCCCTCGCACTCGGTGCAGGTGTCGACGTTGATGACGTAGACGCCCTTCTTGGTCTTGATGGAGGTGGTGGGACATTCGGGTTCGCAGTCACCGCAGGCGGTGCACAGTTCAGCGACGATCTTGAGTGCCATGATGGATTCCTTTCAGTTCATTCCGCCGTTCATTCGGCCATGTCCAGGCGCTTGGCGCGCACGGAGTAAGGCAAGCGTTCAGGCGCGGCCTGGGGCTCGATGAAATACGCGCCGCCATTGTTCAGCTTGATCTCGCCGCCCCACTTCTCCGGGGTGTCGAACTCCATCGAGACGATGGTGTCCTCGAGGTCGCGCTTGGGCAGGTAGAACACGTATTCACCTTTGTCGCCGCGACGAATCATGATGTTGGCCATGGATTTCTCCTGACTGCCGGCGGGCGGGAGGCCCGCCGGTGATCCGGGTTAGCGGACCAGGTCGTAGTTGTAGTCAGTCGTACCCATGCCGCGGGTTTCCTCGTCCAGACGCTCCAGCACCGCGTTCACCAGGGTGGTGAGCATCTGCATGGCGCCTTCGTAGCCCAGGGTGGTCTGGCGATGCAGGTGGTGACGGTCGAAGATGGGGAAGCCCAGGCGGATCAGGGGAACCTCGAACGCCTTGCCCTTGTGCAGGGTGTCCCGCTGGATGAACTTGCCGTAGGAGTTGCCGATGAGGAAGTCCGGTTTCTCGGTGAAAACCAGGGACCGCATGTGCCACAGGTCGGCGCCCGGGTAGGTCTTGCAGTTGACGCCGTAGGGCGAGTCGGCCAGCACCTTCTTCATGGCCTTGTCCCACTTCTTGGAACCGTTGTTGCACAGGATGTGGA
>DAOQNK010000029.1:0-15402 GCA_035332045.1 Thiobacillaceae bacterium
TGGAGCGGGTGATGGGAATCGAACCCACGTCTAAAGCTTGGGAAGCTCTCGTTCTACCATTGAACTACACCCGCGATGTAAACTCGCGGCCCCGAATGCTACTGGATTTCAAGGGCGCCACAAAGTGATCACCTTGCGCATCAACGGCCAGCCGAAGCAGTTTCCGGCGCCGCTTTCCATCGCCGAACTCATGGCCGAACTGGACCTGACGGGCAAGCGCGTGGCGGTCGAGCGCAACGGTGAGATCGTGCCGCGCAGCCAGCACAGTGATGCCCGGGTCGCCGACGGCGACCAGCTTGAAATCGTCGTTGCCGTCGGCGGCGGCTGAGCCACTTTTCACTACCCCGTCTTCACAGGCTTGAACACCATGGATGAACTCGTCATCGCCGGCAAGGCCTATTCCTCCCGCCTGCTGGTGGGCACCGGCAAATACAAGGATTTCGCCGAGACCCGCGCCGCCATCGACGCCTCCGGCGCCGAGATCGTCACGGTGGCCATCCGCCGCACCAACATCGGCCAGGACCCGAACCAGCCCAGCCTGCTGGACGCCGTCCCGCCCAGTCGGTTTACCTACCTGCCCAACACCGCCGGCTGCTACACGGCGGACGACGCCATCCGCACCCTGCGCCTGGCGCGGGAACTGCTGGATGGCCACGACCTGGTGAAGCTGGAGGTGCTGGGCGACCCGCAGAGCCTGTATCCCAACGTGGTGGAGACCCTGAAGGCTGCCGAGGTGCTGATCAAGGACGGCTTCAAGGTCATGGTCTACACCAGCGACGACCCCATCGTCGCCAAGCAGTTGGAGGACCTAGGCTGCGTCGCGGTCATGCCCCTGGCCTCCCTCATCGGGTCCGGCATGGGCATCCTCAATCCCTGGAACTTGCAGATCATCATCGACCGGCTGACGGTGCCCGTCATCGTCGATGCCGGTGTGGGCACCGCCTCCGACGCGACCATCGCCTTGGAACTGGGCTGCGACGCGGTGCTCATGAACACCGCCATCGCCGGCGCGAAGAACCCGGTGCTCATGGCCTCGGCCATGAAGAAGGCGGTGGAGGCCGGGCGCGAAGCCTTCCTGGCCGGGCGCATGCCCAGGAAGGTCTACCAGGCCACGCCCTCCTCCCCCACCTCGGGCCTCATCGGTTCCTGATCCTCCCGGGCCGGGCGCCCGCTCCGGCCCACGATCGCCATGTCCACGGAAGTCCAGCACCGTCCCATCCGTTCCTTCGTCCTGCGCACCGGCCGCCTGGGGACGGGACAACTGAAGGCCCTTGACGAACTCGGCCCCCGCTTCGTCCTGCCCTATCAATCGCCCCCCCTGGACCTGGCTGCCGCTTTCGGGCGGGAAGCCCCCAAGGTGCTGGAGATCGGCTTTGGCATGGGCCAGGCCACGGCGGAAATCGCCCGCAACCATCCCGAGATCGACTATCTGGGCGTGGAAGTGCATACCCCGGGCGTAGGCGCCCTGCTCAAGCTCATCGGCGAACAGGACCTCGCCAACCTGCGCCTGATCCAGCACGACGCGGTGGAGGTGCTTCGGCACATGATTCCGGAAGCGGGTCTGGACGGCATCCACATCTTCTTCCCCGATCCCTGGCACAAGAAACGCCACCACAAGCGCCGTCTCATCCAGCCCGCCTTCGCCGAGTTGCTGGCGAGCCGGTTGAAGACCGGCGGCTATCTGCACCTGGCCACCGACTGGCGGGACTACGCGGAGCAGATGCTGGCCGTGCTGACGGCCAACCCCCATCTGCGCAACTCGTCCGATGGCTACGCACCCCGCCCGGAATACCGCCCCCTCACCAAATTCGAGCAGCGGGGCTTGCGTTTGGGGCATGGTGTCTGGGACTTGGTCCTCCTGCGCCGCTGAGTCCTCGTGCCGGCGAAACGCCGGCAGGGCTGTCGGCCCGTTGACAGCCAGCCCACATCGGAAGGACCACACCCCGCCTCGCCGCCGAGGCAAGAATTGGCATGGGATATGCGTTGCTTGGGCCATACCCTGTCAACCGGAGGATGCCATGTTCGCCTGGATCATCGAGGGCGAAGGACATCGACCCATGCTGCGTTTCGAGGATGGCCGCACAGGCATCCCCGTCAACCTGGACTTGCACACGCGCGCCCAGTTTCTGAACCTCGTCGGTCGGCGGGTGGAAGTACGCAGCCAGCTTTCTCCTCAGCATTACACGGTGCGAGTCCCGGGTCCGGAAGACGGCGTCTGCGCCTAGCTTCGGATATCGCTCACGCGAAGCCCGGAAGCCCCGAAAAATAAGGCCGCGTCCTCCCAAGGCCCGGTTTTCGCCGCTACAATCCGGCAACTTGTTCATTTTTCAGCAAAAGCCATGAAGAGCAGCGAGATCCGCCGCGAGTTTCTCGATTTTTTTGCCAGCAAAGGCCATACGCCGGTCGCCTCCAGCCCGCTGATCCCGGGCAACGATCCGACCCTGCTTTTCACGAACGCCGGCATGGTGCAGTTCAAGGACGTCTTCCTGGGCCGGGAGACCCGTCCCTACGTCCGCGCCGCCTCGTCCCAGCGCTGCGTGCGCGCCGGCGGCAAGCACAACGACCTGGAGAACGTGGGCTACACCGCCCGCCACCACACCTTCTTCGAGATGCTGGGCAACTTCAGCTTCGGCGACTACTTCAAGAAGGACGCCATCCACTACGCCTGGGAATTCCTCACGGTCGTCCTCAAGCTGCCCAAGGAAAAGCTCTGGGTCACCGTCTACCAGGATGACGACGAGGCCTACGCCATCTGGGCCGACGACATCGGCGTGCCCCGGGACCGCATCACCCGCATCGGCGACAAGGGCGGCCAGAAGTACCACTCCGACAACTTCTGGGCCATGGGCGACACCGGCCCCTGCGGCCCCTGCACGGAAATCTTCTACGACCACGGCCCGGAAGTCCCCGGCGGCCCCCCCGGCACGCCCGAGGAAGACGGCGACCGCTACATCGAGATCTGGAACAACGTGTTCATGCAGTACAACCGGGACGAAGCCGGCGTGATGCACCCCCTGCCCAAGCCCTCGGTGGATACCGGCATGGGCCTGGAGCGCATCTCCGCCGTCATGCAGCATGTCCATTCCAACTACGAGATCGACCTGTTCCAGGCCCTCATCCAGGCCGCCATGCGGGAGACGGGAGCGACGGACGCCCACAACAACTCCCTCAAGGTCATCGCCGACCACATTCGCGCCTGCGCCTTCCTCATCGTGGACGGCGTCATCCCCGGCAACGAGGGCCGCGGCTATGTGCTGCGGCGGATCATCCGCCGGGCCATCCGCCACGGCTACAAGCTGGGCTGCAAGGCCCCCTTCTTCCACAAGCTGGTGGCCGACCTGGCCGCCGTCATGGGCGAGGCTTACCCGGAACTGGTGGCCGCCCGGGAACGCGTAACCGCCGTGCTCAAGCAGGAGGAAGAACGCTTTGCCGAGACCCTGGAACACGGCATGGGTGTGCTGGAAGAGGCCATGGCCTCCGAGGACCGCATGCTGGACGGTGACACGGTATTCAAGCTTTACGACACCTTCGGCTTCCCCCTGGACCTGACCGCCGACATCGCCCGGGAGCGGGGCATCACCGTGGACTTCGCCGGCTTCGAAGAAGCCATGGAACGGCAGCGGGAACGGGCCCGGGCCGCCAGCAAGTTCACCATGGGCAAGGGCCTGGCGTTCTCCGGCGACAAGACTGAATTCGTGGGCTACGACTTCCTGGAGCAGGAAGGACGCATCGTCGCCCTCTACAAGGACGGCAGCCCGGTGGACGAGATCGGCGCCGGTGACGAGGCTGTCATCGTCCTGGATCGCACGCCCTTCTACGCCGAATCCGGCGGCCAGGCCGGCGACATCGGCGAGATCGCCTGCGGCCACGGCAGCTTCGCCGTCCGCGACACCCAGAAGATCCAGGCCGATGTCTTTGGCCACATGGGGCGGCTTGCCGCGGGTCGCCTCGCCGTGGGCGAGGCGGTCAACGCCAAGGTGGACACCGAATCCCGCCAGCGCGCCGCCTACAACCACTCCGCCACCCACCTCATGCACGCCGCCCTGCGCGCCGTGCTGGGCAGCCATGTGGTGCAAAAGGGCTCCCTGGTGAACGCCGAGCGTACCCGCTTCGACTTCGCCCATCCCCAGCCGGTGACCGCCGAGGAGATCAAGCGTATCGAGGACTTGGTGAATACCGAGATCCGCCGCAACAACCGGGTGGAAACCCGGCTCATGAAGCACGAGGATGCCATCAAGGCCGGCGCCATGGCCCTGTTTGGCGAGAAGTACGGGGACGAGGTCCGCGTGGTGGGCATGGGCGAGTTCTCCACCGAACTGTGCGGCGGCACCCACGTCAGGCGCACTGGCGACATCGGCCTGTTCAAGATCGTGGCTGAAGGCGGCGTGGCCGCCGGCATCCGCCGCATCGAGGCGGTTACCGGCCCCGGCGCCGTCACCACCGTCCAGGACCAGGAGAACACTCTTCGGGATGTGGCCGAACGACTCAAGGCCCAGCCCGCCGAAGTAGCCGCCCGAATCCAGCAGATCCAGGATCAGGTCAAGGCCTTGGAGAAGGAACTGGCCCGCTATAAGTCCAAGCTCGCGGGTAGCCAGAGCGACGATCTATTGGCCCAGGCGATCGAAATTAGTGGAATCAAGGTGTTGGCCGCGACAATTGAAGGTGCGGATGCTAAAGCTTTGCGGGAAATGGCCGATAAAATGCGGGACAAGCTCAAGTCCTGTGCATTGGTACTGGGAAGTGCGGTGGATGGCAAGGCGGCGCTGATCGCGGCGGTCACGGCCGATCTGACCGGCAAGGTCAAGGCAGGCGAACTGGTGAACTTCGTGGCCGGCCAGGTGGGCGGCAAGGGTGGCGGCAAACCCGACATGGCCCAGGCGGGCGGTAGCGAGCCCGACAAGCTGCCTGCCGCGCTCCAGAGCGTGGCGGACTGGGTTCGCGGCAAACTCAACTGATCGAGGACAGACTCTATGTTCGGGTTCTTCAAACGCAAGAAGAGCGGCGAGGAGGATCCCCTCAGCGATCTAAAAACCGTGTCCCGCTGGATGCAGGAACTCCCGGCGGGGGACATCTACACCGCCCAGGAACAAGTGGTTCAGAGCCTCATCCAGTTCAACCACGCCGGGCTGGCCATGTCCAAGGAACGCCTTCAGGTGCTCATGCATCTGGACGATCAGGCCCGGGACATGCAGTTTTCCCTCTGTGTCCAGTACCTGCGCAATCCGCGCATGTCCAAGGTGATCGAATCCCGGCTGTGGACGGCCATCCACGCCTTCTACTGGGAAATCACCCGGGGTTACCACGCGTTCCTGATGGATTTCGTCGCCAACCCGGGCGGTAGCAAGATCCAGCCCGCCATCCCCCTGATCACCGCCCGCGCCTTGCGCGGCTTCGCGGACATCTTCAAATGGCGCAACTTCCGCTATGAGAAGGTGGAAGACAAGCTCTGGATGCGATTGCACAATTTGTATCGCATCTCTGAATTCGACGGCTTCCAGACCAACCGTTTCAAGCTTTATCCGGGGGATGCGAAGCCCTCCAGTTGCGTGGAGGAATACCTCCAGGCGCTGCTTCTCTCTCCCCTGGGCTCCGGGAGCCTGACCCCCAAGCAGATCGAAATGGTGGATCTCTGGCTGGACAACTGGTCGGATTCGGTCAGCCTGGATACCCGTTATGACCCCAGTCGACATTTTTTCTTCGTCGACGCCGCCAAGGGCCAGGGATTGCGCCGCATGCGGGAAGACATCTCGCCGGAAGCCAGCTTCAGATTCATCTGCACCGACAAGCTCGTCGAACAGATCGAGAAAGCCCGGCAAGCCCTCAAGGCTGGAACCTTGCCCGCCTCCCTCGGCCTGGGCGAGGAATTCCGCCTGCCCGATGGCTATGAACTGCTCAACTATGTCACCAACGAATGGTCCGCCAGCAATGAGCGGGATCGGCGGATCAGCCCGCGCCAGTCCATGGAAGGCCGTTGCGAGGTAGTGCGGGACCTGGGCAGCATCTGCGCCCGGCTGCGGAGCGAAATCGAAGTCGCGACCGGCACGAACCCCAACCACCAGCTCAGCTCCGAGGAAATCCTGGACATCAAGCTGTATGGCTTCGTCACCGAACGGACTAAGTCCACTCTCGCCCAACGCCAAATGGGCAACCGGGATCTGAGCGTGGAACAGTGGCCGCTCCATGACCGCAGCGACACGGGCATGGGCATCATGCTCCGCGGCGAGGACAGTGAATGGGTCAAGGTCGGCAAGCTTCTGGCGCTGCGCGTCGATCCCAGCCAGCCATGGATCATGGGCGTGGTTCGTCGCATTACGCGACTCAAGGATGACATGCGCAAGATCGGCGTCCAGACCCTGGATGCCGCGCCTTCGGTCTGCCAACTCGAAGTCTATGAAAGCACGCCGACCCTGAGTTACTCGGTGGACGACATGAATTACGACAGTGCCCCGCCCAGCGAGGCTTTGATCTTCCCCCATGCCAACGAAGGCAATCTCATCATCCTGGAAAGTGCCCGCTATGCCCATGGCCGCCAATACCGCCTGCGGGACGCCAGAGGGGTCAGGCTGATAAGGCTGGACGCGGTGCGGGACAAGGGTGACGGCTGGTTGCTGACCACTTTCAGCCAGTTGGCTTGAGTTCCGCCGTCCCTACCTGGCGACCTGGCTGGATGTGCACCCCCCGGTGCAGACCGGGTAAGGGCATGGGTAGAAGACGCCAGGACAACATGGAGATTTCGCCTTGAACACGATCGCCAAACCCGCCCTGTTGATCGTCGATGACGATCCGCTCATTACCGACACCCTGCATTTCGTGTTGTCCAACGAGTTCGAGGTCTTTGTCGCGGAAAGCCGGCAGCAGGTGAAAAGCCTCCTGACCCAGCTGCGGGAGGCGCCACCCCTCGCCTTGGTGGATTTGGGCCTGCCACCGGCCCAACACAAGCCGGACGAAGGCTTCGCCCTCATCGCCGATCTGCTCAACTACTCCAAGAAGATCCGCATTCTGGTGCTCTCAGGCCAGAACGACGAAGCCAATGCCCGGCATGCCCGCGCCCTGGGCGCCATCGATTTCATCGCCAAGCCGGCCGAGCCCGAGCAGATCAAGCAGGCTCTGCTCAGCGCCCTGCGCTTCGACCAGGAAGCCGCCGAGGCGCCCAAGCCGGAAGCCACCCCTGAATCCAGCGGCATCATCGGCGCCAGCTTTGCCATCGACCGCCTGCGCAACCAGATCAAACTCTACGCCGACGCCCCATTCCCGGTCCTCATCGAGGGCGAATCCGGCAGCGGCAAGGAATTGGTGGCAAAAAGCCTGCACCAATGGTCCAAGCGGAGCAGCAAGCCCTATCTGGCACTGAACTGCGCCGCCATTTCGCCCACCCTGGTGGAACCCACCCTGTTCGGCTACGCGAAGGGCGCCTTCACGGGCGCCCACCAGGCCCATTCCGGCTACTTTGAGGATGCCCGCGACGGCACCCTGTTCCTGGACGAAATCGGTGAACTACCCCTGGAGCTCCAGGCCAAACTCCTGCGCGTCCTGGAGAATGGCGAATTTCAGCGGGTGGGGGAGACCGGTAGCCGTTTTTCCAACGCCCGCATCGTCGCCGCCACCAACCGGGACTTGCGCAAGGAAGTTCGTGAAGGCCGCTTCCGCGGCGACCTTTATCACCGTCTGTCGGTGTTCTCGGTCCACGTGCCGCCCCTGCGCGAGCAGACCGAGGACAAACTGGCCTTGCTGGACCATTTCCGCAACCACTTCGCCCGGGAAGTCGGTGCCGCCCAATTCATCTTTTCCCCCGATGCCCAACGTCTCTGGGAGGACTACCACTTCCCGGGAAACGTCCGCGAATTGCGCAATATCGTCATCCGCCTGACTACCAAGTATGCGGGCCGCACGGTCAACGCCCGGGAACTGGAGGACGAATTCGACCTCGACGTGGTCAACCCGTCCAGCATCCCCCTGCCCACCGACGCCAACGCCTTGCAGGAATACGCCAAATCCCACCTGCGGGGCGTCCACAATTTCAACCTGGATCAGGTCATGAAGCAGTGGGAGAAGAGCTATGTCGAGGCTGCCCTGGGCATGACCCATGGCAACCTCTCCCAGGCGGCCAAGATTCTCGGTGTGAACCGCACCACCCTCTACAGCCGGATGCAGACCTACCAGAACGACTGATGTCCAGCCTGCCCGCCGTGACGGCCCCCGCCACTCCCATTGCCTAGACCCGATCAGATCGTGGCCCACTTCCAGGAACCTCCCAAGCTCGGTGAATGGCTGGCCGCCAAGGGCCTGATCAGCCACGACCAGCTCCGTATCGCCCTCATGGAACAGGCCATCAGCGGCCAGCCGCTGGGCCGGCAACTGATCGAGCTGGGTTTCATCACCGACACGGTGTTGCGCGATGTGCTGGCCAAGAACGCCGGCGAGGCCAGCATCGACCTCTCGCAGGTGGTGGCCGACCCGGAGGCCATCGCCCTGGCTCCCGAGCAGCTGGCCCGGCGCCACCACATCCTGCCCCTGACCGTGGACAACGACGGGCACTCCCTCACCGTGGCGGTTCCCGATCTATTCAACCTGGTCGCGCTGGACCAGTTGCGCGCCCACTTGGAAGGACGCTACGACATCCGCCCCGTGCTGGCGGCGGAAGCGCAAATCCTGGAGTACCTGGACAAGTTCTACGGATTCGATCTCTCGGTGGATGGCATCCTCAAGGAGATCGAAACCGGCGAGGTGGACTGGAGCACCCTGCAGATGGGTACCGAGTACACCCAACCGGTGGTGCGCCTGGTCAGCGCGCTGCTGGCCGAGGCGGTCAAGCGCGGTGCTTCCGATGTGCACTTCGAACCGGAGCCCGCTTTCCTGCGGGTGAGGTATCGGATTGACGGCGTCCTGGAGCCGGTGCGCAGCCTGCACCGGAAATATTGGGCGGCGATCTCCGTCCGTCTCAAGGTTATCTCCGGCCTCAACATCGCCGAATCCCGGGCACCCCAGGACGGCCGCCTGTCCTTGACGCTGTACGGGCGGTCCATCGACTTCCGGGTCTCCAGCCTGCCGACCCTGCACGGCGAAAACATCGTCCTGCGGGTTCTGGACCGGGAAAAGGCCATCATCCCCCTGGATCGCATGGGCCTCCCCCAAGGCACGCTGGATCGGCTCATGGGGGCCATCGCCCGGCCGGAGGGCCTGGTGATCGTCACCGGCCCCACCGGTTCCGGGAAGACCACCACCCTGTATTCCCTGTTGACCCATCTCAATCGGGAAGAGGTCAACATCATGACCCTGGAGGATCCGGTGGAGTATCCCCATCCACTGATCCGCCAGACCTCCCTCACCGAATTGTCCAAGGTGGACTTCGCCGGTGGCGTGCGGGCCATCATGCGCCAGGATCCGGACATTCTGCTGGTGGGCGAGATCCGCGACCGGGAAGCCGCCGAAATGGCCTTCCGGGCCGCCATGACCGGCCATTTGGTGTTCACCACCCTGCACACCCATTCCGCCCTGGGCGTCTTCCCCAGGCTGGTGGATATGGGCATCCGCCCGGCCATCCTGGCGGGCAACGTGGTGGCCGTGGTGGCCCAGCGCCTGGTCCGCCGCCTGTGCCCCCATTGCCGGCGCAGCTACGCACCCAAGCCGGAGGAGGCCGCGCTTCTGGGCGAGCCGGCCCCGACCAGGATATTCAAGGCCAGGGGATGCATCCATTGCGCCTACAAGGGATACAAGGGCCGGCTGCCGCTCATGGAACTGCTGCTCCTGGACGGCGACATGGACGAAGCCCTGCTGCGCGGCGCCACACCCCGGGAGCTGGCCGACCTGGCCTCGGCGAAGGGATGGCGGCCCCTGGCCGACGACGCCCTGGATCGGGTTCGGGCCGGCGACACTTCCCTGGCCGAGATCCTGCGCGTCGTCGACATGGCGAGGCGCTGATGCCGCGCTTCCGCTACGTGGCCGCCGACAATCTGGGCAATCGCGTCCAGGGGGAGCTGTCGGCCATCAACGACATCGACCTGGACCTGCGCCTGCGCCGTACCGGCGTCACCCTGATCCGCGCCCGCCCGGTGAACCGCCGGGCTTTGTTCAACCGCGGGCGGGCCAGCCGCCGGGACCTGATCAGTTTCTGCTTCCACATGCAGCAGATCGCCCGGGCCGGAGCCTCGTTGTTGGAGGGCCTGAAGGACCTCATCGACAGCACCGAGAACTCCCGCTTCCGGGACCTCCTCTCCCTGCTGGCCGACGATCTCGAGGGCGGCAAACTCCTTTCCGAATCCCTCGCCAGCCATCCCGACGTCTTCGACCGCGTCTTCGTCGCTCTGGTTAAGGCCGCCGAGCAGAGCGACCAGATGGAAACCGTATTCGCCCGCCTGGAAGCCCGACTCAAGCAGCAGGAAGAACTCCAGACCGAATTCACCCGCCTGCTCATCTACCCCAGCCTGGCGGCCGTGGCGGTGCTGGCCGCGGCATCGGTCCTGCTTTTCCACCTCACCCCCAAGCTGGCCATGCTGGTTTCCAGCCTGAACCTGCCCATGCCCCTCACCACACGGGTACTCATCGCGGTTTCCGATCTGGTGCGAACCCATGCCTTCTGGGTGCTGCCCGGGATTGCCCTCCTCGTCGGGGCCGCCGCCCTCGCGCCGCGCCGGTATCCCCGTCTGGCGGATAAGCGCGACGAACTCCTCTTGCGCATGCCGGCCCTGGGCTCCGCCCTGCGCAAGCGGATCCTGGCCCGGGTCACCGGACTCATGGCCTTGCTTCTCCAGTCGGGAGTGGGCTTCCTCGACGCGCTCCAGGCCTGCGCGGACAGCGCCGGCAACCGAATCATCCGACGCAAGCTCCAGGGAGCCGGCCAACTCATCGCCAGTGGTTGCGGCGTCAGTGAAAGCCTGGGCCGGCAGGATATCTTCCCGCCCCTGGTCCAGCGCATGATCCATACCGGCGAAAGCAACGGCGCCCTGCCCGAAGCCCTGGAAAACGTCGCCTGGTTCTTCGACCGGGATTCCAAGGAAACCATCACCCGCGCCCTCAAGCTCCTGGAGCCCGCCATGGCCGCCCTGCTCGGACTCCTGCTGGCCATCATGCTGATCTCGGTGTTCATGCCGATCTACCAGATCATCGGGGAACTGCCGCTGTGAGCATCCCCGACCGTTTCCAGCCGGCCCGTCTGCTTCTGTACCTGTCCTCGGCGGGCGCCAGTTGCGCCCTGCTGCGGCAGGGCAGGGTTGAACAGGCCCTGGCCCTGCCCGTCGGCGAGGAAGGCTGGGAGTCCTTCAACGGTCTGCTCATCGAGCATCCGGGCTTGCCCGTGGCCATCGCCGTGGACACCGTCGACGAGGTCTATCGCCAGGACCTCCTGCCCCGGGCGCGAGGGCGTGACCGGCGGGAGATGACGGAACGCCGGCTTCGCCAACTGATTCATCACTCCCCCTATCAGGCCGCCCTGCGGCAGGGGCCCCTGAACGACGACAGCCAGCGGGACCGCTACCTGATGATGGGCCTGTCCAGCCCGGACATCATCCGGCCGTGGCTGGACATCATCCACATCAGGGGAACCTATGTGTCCGGGATCTGGCTGCTGCCCACCCTGGCCATTTCCCTGGCATCCCGGTTCGGCCTGCACAAGAGCCGCCTGTTACTGGTGTCTGAACAAACGGGGGGGCTGCGCCTGACCTACCTGGAACAGGGTGAGTTGCGGTTTTCCCGGTTGGCGCCCGTGGACAGCAGCCAGCACGAGAATCCCCTGGAAGGCTACGCGGAAGAGATTGAACGGACTCGCCAGGCCCTGGTGGGCCAACGGCTGCTTTCCCGCTCCGACATTCTGCGCACGGTGCTGTTGGACCCTCTCAACAGCTTGGCCGGCCTGCATACCTTCCTGCCCCTGACCTCGGGATTCGAGTGCGAACTCATCCAACGGGCCAGGCTTCTGGAGGCTCTGGCCCTGCCGCCCGACCTGCTGACCGAATCGTCCGATGCGCTGTATCTGAGGCTCCTGCCCTTGGCGCCGGCGGATGGCAATCTGATCAACCGTGAGCAACGCCTGATCGCCCGAACCCAGGGCCTTAAGCGCGTGCTGCGTGGCGGCGCCAGACTGGTCTTGGGCATATCCGCCCTGGCCTGCGCCACGCTGCTGATCGACTCCTGGCGCCTGAATCTACGCGCCACGGAAGCCCGCACGTCCACCGAGCAACTGCGCCGGCAAGAGGAGTCGCTGCTGGCTCGGGCCGGGGGCGCCCAGGCCCTGGCCCATCGCTTGGCGGCGGTGGAAGCCTGGCATCAGGTGGCTTCGGACAACGACGGCTTTCAGCCAGGATTCAAGGCCATGCTGGACAGCCTGACCCGCTTTCCCTCGATAAAGCCGCAGCGCATCGAATGGTCGAACGCGCTGGCCGACGGCCAGCCCGGCCTGCTCCTGGAAGCCGATATCGTTCCCTTCGAGGGAGATTACGGCCGCGCCCAGAAACTGGTGGAGGATTTGGTGGCGGACCTGCGCATGCACCTGAAGGCAGGCACTCGAGCCCAGGTCGCGGCCTGGCCCCTGGATACCTCCTCCCAGCTTGGACTGGAAGGCGAGTTCGGCCATAGCCACCTGAGCGCCTCCTTCCGCATCGAAGTCAGGCCGGGACCATGAAGCCACGCACCGCCGCCCCGGAACCCAGGGCTTCCCTGCTGCTGCTGCTGGGCGCGGTGATCGCGGGTGCCGCCTTGTTGGCCCTGGGACTGGCCGTCCATGATCAGGAGGCCCGCTCGGCCGACAAATACCAGATCCTGGAGAACCAGGCCCGGCGCGCGTCCGCCGATGCCCCTCGGCGCCTGGAAACGGATCGGAACCAAGCCGGGCTGTACCAGCATATCCGTAACCAAGGCTTCCTGGGCGAGGAAAACCGGGCGGCCTGGATCACAGCCTTGGGCCAGTTGAGGACGGAATTCAAGCTGGACAGCCTGGCCTGGCGGCTGGAGCCACGCGCCCTCTCCTCCAAGCATCCCGGGCTCGCCCTGTCCCGTATGGATCTGACCGCCAGCCGGCTCGACACGGCGGGACTGGAGGCACTTCTCGGAAGGCTGCGGGAGCTGGCGCCCGGACGCTTTACGGTCGAGCATTGCGCCCTGAACTTCGAGAGTGATGGCAAGCGCGGCCAAGCCGAATGCGGGCTGGCCTGGTGGACCTGGAATGATCCGGCGACCTCCCCCTGACCCCGCGCCCGGTTTCACGCTGATCGAGCTGGCCATCGTCCTGTTCGTGCTGACCCTGCTGCTGGGCGGGATGCTGACCCCTCTCGGGCAACAGATCGCCGAGCGCCAGAACAGTGAGACCCGGAAGATCCTGGATCAGGCCAGAACGGCCCTGGTGGGATACGCCCTGGGTCATCGCGGCGCCAATGATGCCGGCCATCTGCCCTGCCCAGACCAGCGCACCGGCGCCCCTCGCGACCATGGCGGCGACGGCCTGGAGGATCGTCTGCCGGACGGCCGCTGCGCGGTGGCCTGGGGCCTGCTGCCCTGGCGCACCCTGGGCCTGGTGGAGGGCGATGCCTGGGGCAACCGGCTGGACTACGCGGTGGCCGATGACTGGAGTAGAGGGACCGCCTCGGGGCCGGCCAGTCCGCGCGCCGGCCTGGAAATCTGCCCCGACCTTGCCTGCGCCCAACCCGTGGCCAGTGCCGCCATCCTGGTTTCCCACGGCCGGAACGGCTTCGGCGCCTTCAATGGCACCCAGGGCATCAATGCCCCTCCCTCCAGCCTGGAAGAACTGGAGAATCTCGACGGCGACGGCCGGTTCATTCTGCACCCTCCCCGAGCCCCGGATCGTCCAGGGGGAGAATTCGACGACCTGCTGGTGGTCATTTCCGGTGACTGGCTGCGCGGCAGGTTATGCGACCCTGCCGCCGTTTGCGCCCAGGCGCCCCGTTGAGTCCTCAGGGTACGGAACAGGCGCCTGGCCGAATGGAGGGCGGCAAGGCGGTCTCCAGGGAAGTCGAGAAGTCCGCGGGCGGCTCACCGGACAGAGTCAGCCGAATGGGACCAGAACCCGGACGCGGTCCATAGCGCACGCCCGCCACACCCTTGGCCGTCAACCGTTCCGCCTGGAGGCGCGCCTTGTCCAGGCTGGGAAAAGCCCCCAAGGACAGGGCATTGGCCATGCTGCCGGAGCGCACCGGCGCCATGTCGCCCACACCCTTCAGGCGGAGTTCATCCATAGCCTGGCGCAGAGCCTCCGGGCTACGAAACACAGGCAGATAGACCCACCATCCCAGCGGTTTTTCCAGGGTTAGTTGATAAGCATCCCGGCCCAGGCCCAAATTCTTCAGGGCAGCCTCGACCTTGCCCAGGTTATCGCCATCCAGGGCTTGCCAGGCCAGACACTCCGTAGTGGCCTGGGTGTCTGGCCTGGCCGGTTCCTGAGCGGATGGCTCCACATGGGGCTGCGGGCTGGAGCCCGACTCCGGGGTCTGCAAGCTCAGCAGCTTGACCTTGTCCCCATTGAATTCCAGGACGGCTCCTTGGCGTTCGGGCCAGACGGAAACCAACACGCCCACCAGCAGGGCGCCGGCATTCAGGGCCAGCAGAAGGCCCGTCAGTCCACGTAACCCAAGTCTCGGGCGACCCATGCCAATCCTTCCAGTACCAGTCCCTCGGCCATGACAGCCGGTGCTTCAACAAATGGGAGCAGTCCGCTCCCGCTTCCGCCCGTCAGGATGACCTGGGGTGCGGCACGCCCGGGGGGCATCCCGGCATGCCGGCCAAGACGCTCCCGCATGCCGCTGATGACACCGAGCACGGCAAGCTGGACGCCAGTTCCCACCGCGCTGGCGGTATCCAGGGGCGCATCGCTGCATGGGGCATCCTGGCGGCCCACCCCCGCGGTTCCCAGGGCGAGGGATTCCCGCATCAATGCGAGCCCTGGCGCAATACATCCACCCAGAAAAACACCCTTGTCGCCCAGCATATCCGCCGTGATGGCGGTGCCGGCTCCCACCACCAGGCAAGGACCGTCAAAACGCCGGCGGGCCGCGATCAGCGCGGCGTACCGGTCCGAACCCAGGGATTCGGGCGGCTGGTAAGCGTTGATCAGGCCATGGGCCCGGGCCTGAGAGATCAACCAGTGGACAGGCACGCCCCGCAACGCGGGCTGGGCCAGAATTGCCGCCTTGACGGACTCGCCGGAGACGACGCTGACAATCGCCCTCCCGGGCGACAGATGGGCCCAGGCCGCGGCCAGGGCGGTCGCGTCCCGGGCGGGACAGGCGCCGCCCTCCTCCATGCCCTTGGGTGTCAGACACGCCCATTTGAGACGGGTATTGCCCGCATCCACCAGCAGAATCATGGCGTTTCCGCCGGCCTCAGGCTGACTTCGCCGGTATGCAGCCGGCGCATGTCCCCGGCCATGTCCAGAAGCAAGGCGCCGCTGCTGTCCACGCC
>DAOQNK010000029.1:15502-22003 GCA_035332045.1 Thiobacillaceae bacterium
GGACCCAGCATGTCGCCGCTCAACTCGATCAGCACGCCCGCCAATTTGGCGCCTTCCACAAGGATGTCGTTGGGCCATTTCACACCGGCTTTTTCCACGCCGAGACTCCGCAGACGCTGTGCCAGAATCTGCCCCACCGCCAGGGACAGGCCGGAGAGTTCCGCCACGGGCCGCGCCGATCGCCAGAGCATGGAAAACGCCAGGCCATTGCCCAGCCCCCCCAGCCAGGACCGGCCACGCCGGCCCCTGCCGCCACGCTGCCATTCGGCGACGACCAGGGCTCGATGGGGGGCGCCTTCCCGGGCCCAATCGAGCAGACTGGTGTTGGTGGACTCCAACTGATCATGGAAGTGCAGGCGCATGCCCCGAGCTGCCAGGGAGCTTTCAAGCACCTCCGAGTCCAGCCACGTGAGGGGCTGCACGAGACGATAGCCCCGCCCGTGTACCGCATGTATCAGGACGCCCTGCTCGCCGGCCTCGCGAATGGCATTGCCCACCGTCGACCGGGAACAGCCCAGTCTCGACGCGATCAACTCTCCCGAACGGAAATCGGCGTGCGCAAGCTGGCGCAGCACATCCAGCATTCTCGTGGACATGGCGCGCCAAGCGAGGCTAGTTGGACCAGCAGTCCGCCACCTTGGCGCCTTCGCCGGTGACGCCCTTTCTGCCACCATGATCCAGCAGCAGGCTTCCGCACGCGTCATGCTGGACGGGTATCGCCATCAAGGTGAATCCCTGGGCGGACGAAGCGGGAAAGGCCACAACCGGATCACTGCCGGTGACGGGCGCCTTCGTCAGGCTGATGTGATACAGGGCCTCACCTTCCCGGGGGGTCTGCTTGATGGGCAGATTCGCGAGTTCGTAGGTACCGACCCGGGTGAACTGCACCTGCAACACCTCCGCCAATTCCACCAAGGCCCCCCTGGCCTGGGCCCGGGCCTTGCGGGTCATGTGATCCTGGTAGGAGGCGATGGCAACAGCCACCAGCAGACACACGATGGTGACCGCCACAACCAGTTCAATTAACGTGAATCCCTTTTCTCGATTATTCATGCTGATTTCCTGTCCGCCCATGCTTGGGTTTATCGATGTCACGTAGCGCAGGCCCTGGCCTGCAAACCAGACTGGGAATTATATGATCGCAATATATTAGTCTTTTCAAGGGAGATTTCCGCCTTGAACTGCTATTCGGGCACCCGGAAGGGCGCCGGGTCAATGGCCGTCGGTTCGCCAAACATCAGGTCGGCCAGTAAACGCGCGGAACCTGGCGCCATGGTCACGCCATACCGGTAGTGCCCCGCGTTCAGGTAGAGATTGGCGTAGGCTGGATGGCGGCCTATGCAGGGCACGTTGTCCGGGGAACCGGGCCGCAGGCCGCTCCACTGCATGACCACATCCACTTCCCGGACCTCGGGCAGCAAATCGATGGTGAAATCCATGATGTCGCGCTTGGCCTGGGCCGTGGTGGACTTGTCAAATCCGGCGGTCTCCAGAGTGCTGCCGGCCAGCACATGCCCATCCGCGCGGGGTACCAGATACTGCCCATTGCGATAGACAATGGTTTCCAGAGAGCCGACGGGCAGCATGAACAGCAGAATCTGACCACGAACCGGATAGATTCTGGCTTGAAATGCTTCCAGGCCAGGCAACCAGCCGGTCCAGGCGCCCGTGGCCAAGACGATGTGGTCAGCCCCATAGGCGGTGCCGGCGGCATGCACGCCGGTGATGCGGTCCTGGTCGGCATCCATGGCGGCAACCGGGGCATTTTCGATTATCCGCACGCCTGCGGCCAGGGACGCGCCCTTCAGTGCCTTGATCAGGCGGGGGTTCCTCGCCTGGGCCACCTCCGGCAACCAGAGGCCTTCAGTGGCCTGGAAGGACGGCAGGAAATCCCGGCTTTCCCTGATCTCCCGCCGCCAGCCGTGACGGTCGCACCAGACATTGGCATCCGCGACCTCCCAGGGCGGCAGCACCAGCATGCCCGAAGTCCGGTATTCCGGGTCGATGCCGGATGCGCTTTGAAGGTCCGCGCACCACGCGGCATAGAGTCCGCGTGAATAATTGGCCAGAACGTTGACCGGATCGGCGTAGTGCCAGGGCAGGAGGGGCGAAAGTATGCCGGCGCCGGACCAGGTGGACTCCTGGCCCGCGATCCCCTTGTCCAGCACGGTCACGCTCGCCCCGCGGCGAGCGCACTCCAGGGCGGTGCTCAAGCCGACGACTCCGGCGCCGATGATCAGGAAATCCGTATGCAAGCTCGCATCCCGCGAAAATGTCCGTTCATTCTAGCAAAGCCGCCGTTCAGCGCCGGCCACGCCTTCGATCACTGGTCGTTGGCTATGCTGGCGTCAGAGCAGCCTTGGAAGCACCGTGGAAATTCCCATGTCCGCCAGGTCCACCCCATCCCGCGCCCAATCCGTAGCCCCGATTTCCCTGGAGCCCCGGGGCTTCACGCTCATCGAGCTCCTGGTGACCATCTCCATCGCCGTCATTCTTTTGACCGTGGCCGCCCCCAGCTTCATCACGTTTCTCCAGAACAACCGCTTGAGCACCCAGACCACCGAGCTGGTCACCGCCCTGCAATATGCGAAAAGCGAAGCCATCAAGCGGAATACCATCGTGAGCGTCTGCCCGGTCGCGGGCGCCACGACCGCCTGCACCGGCGGCGCCACGGCCTGGAGCAATGGCTGGACGGTTATGACCGACCCCAATAACGATTGCGTCCAGGATACCGGGGATGAGGTCCTGCGGGCCTGGCCTGCCGTCGACAACGTCTCGGTCTGCTATACCGCAGGCGGCGGAGAAGCCCATTTCACCTACAACGGCATGTCCAACAATGTCGGCACGTTCCGGCTCTGTGACGACCGGGGTGCCGCCTCGGCCAACGCGTTCACACTCTCGATGCAAGGCCGGACCCGGCGCGCCACTGATGGCGCGGATGTGGACACCATCGTCGAAGTCAGCGGGACGAACATCTCATGCCCGTGAAACGTCCTCCCCCATGCCACCAGGCCGGCTTCTCCCTGCTGGAAATCCTGGTGTCCATCGTGGTCATCTCCCTGGGCCTGTTGGGCCTGGCCAGCCTCCAGGCCACCAGCCTCAACAACAACCAGTCAGCCTATCTGCGCACCCTCGCTTCCCAGCAGGCCTACGACATGGCCGACCGGATGCGCGCCAATCTGGCTGGCGTCACCCAAGGCCGGTACAACAACCTGAATGGGACCCTGGCGACGATCTGGCCCACCAAGCCCAACCTGGTGCCGGCCTGCCTCAACGCCAACTGCACGGCCAGCGCCCTGGCCACCGAGGATTACCGGCAGTGGCGGGCTGCCAACGACCGCCTGCTGCCCAGCGGCAGCGGCACCGTCTGCCTGGCCAGCAACGCCTCGCCCGATACCGTCTACCCCTGCAACAGCAACAACACCTGCGCCACCGCCGCCAATTATGACCCCACCCTGCCTTTCATCATTGAAGTGGAGTGGACCGAAAAAGCCGCCACAGGCAACGTGACCCAGGGTTTCTGCACGGCATTCCGGCCATGACCCCGACCCATCGACCCCACACCCCGCGCCCGTCCATGGGCGTCGCCCAGGCCGGCCTGACCCTGGTGGAACTCATGGTGGCCATGACCCTGGGCCTGCTGCTGCTCACCGCCATCGGCACCATCTACGTGGGCAGCGCCCAGACCTACCGGGTCCAGGATGACCAGTCCCGCCTCCAGGAAGCGGGCCGTACCGCCCTGGAAATAATCGGCCACAGCATCCGACAGGCGGGCTACGCCAATATCGGCGTCAGCCCTGTGGATACCAAAACCGGCTTCGGCGGCACCACCATCACCGGCACGGATGGCGCGTCCGGCGCACCGGACACCCTTACCCTCCAATACGATGGCACGGCGGGTGACCGCACTTGTGGCAACGATGTCCTGACCACCATCGACGAGGCTAATGCCCACATTATCCAGGACAGTTTCAACCTGGACACGGCAAACAACGCTTTGCGCTGCGCCGGCAGCCACGCCGCCGCACCCGGCGCACCGGGCAACGGCACCGAACTGCTTACCAACATTGAGGACCTGCAATTCCTCTATGGCGTGGACAACGACGGCGACCAGACCGTGGACCGGTACACCTCGGCGCCCACCTGGAGCCAGGTGATCAGCGTCAAGGTCTGCGTCCTGGTCCGCTCCGAGAACACCGGCATCGTCTCGGGGGCGGCCCAGCGCTATCTCAACTGCGATGGAGCCCTGGGACTGGACGCCCTCACCACCAACGATTTCACCACGGCGGCGGACTCCAGGCTGCGGCGCGCCTTTGTCGCCACGTTCAACTTGCGTAATCGCGTCTCCAACGTGCCATGGTAATCCGCCCCCCCTCCCAGAGCCGCCCCGTATTTCGCCCCGCCCCCAGCACGCTTGGCGGGCAGGCGGGCGCCACCCTGCTGGCCGGCCTGATTTTCCTGACCATCCTGACCCTCATCGGCGTCACCGCCGCCCGGGTCAGCAGCCTGGAAGAACGCATGGCCGGCAACCTGCGAGACCGGGCCGTGGCCATGCAGGCCGCCGAAATGGCCCTGCGCGACGCGGAGCGGGATATCAGCAATCTGGGTACCGGCACGCGCGGCATCGCCGGCATCACCCAGTTCGTGGCCGACTGTGGCGCCTCCTCCACCGGCGACACCACCGACGATGGCCTGTGCTACGCGGGCTCCGACGGTTACGCCTCGCCCAGCGTGACGCTGCCCAGCGGCTTCACCGCCCCGGTCTGGAAATCCACCGTCAGCGGCAGCGACATCATGACCGTGGCGCCCAGCGTGGCCTACGGCGCCGTGACGGGGGCCGAGGCCATCCCGCTGGTGTCCGCGCAGCCCCGCTACCTCATCGAGGGCATCCGCAAGACCCCTCCCGGCAGCGGTGAATCCTTTTACTACCGCATCACGACCCGGGCCCAGGGCGTCTCGGCCAACACCGTGGTGATGGTGCAGGAAATCTATAAGCCCTGAGGGGCGGCAGTCTGAACCAGGAGGTCACCATGAAATCTCTCCCCCTATACCTTCTGCTTGGAATCGCCTGGCTAGCCGGCACCGCCCAGGCCCTGACCATCGCCCAAAGCCCCCTGTTCATCGCCGCCACCGAGCCCCGGGTGATGCTCACCCTGTCCCGGGATCACCAGCTGTCCATCAAGGCCTATACCGACTACTCGGACCTGAACGGCGACGGGGTGCTGGACATCACCTACAACGATGCCATCGACTACTACGGCTACTTCGACACAAAGAAATGCTACGGCTATTCCAGCGGGGTGTTCTCGGCCTCGGGAAGCGCGACCGGCACCCATAGCCACCATTGCAGCGGCGCCTGGAGCGGCAACTTCATGAACTGGGCCAGCATGACTCGGATGGACGTGCTGCGAAAAGTGCTCTATGGCGGTCTTCGCTACAAGGACACCACGGGCGCCTCCGGCGAAACCATCCTTGAACGCCATTTCCTGCCCCGCGATGTGCATGCCTTCGTAAAAACCTACAACCCGGGCAGCAGCGCCACGCTGTCCCTCTACATGCCCGCATCGGTGGTGGGCGCCAACACCTCGATTTCCTTGTGCAACGCATCGGAAATCCTTACAGGCACGTATAGCAATCTGACGGGAACCGCGGCCTTCTGGCCGGAAACCTTTGCTTCTTCCACGACCCACCCGGCGCCCAAGATCAAGGTGGCAGGCGGCTTGTACCCCCAATGGGCATCCGCCGAAATCACCCAGTGCGAGGTTGGCGGCGCCGGCACCAACCCCGCTGCTCTACTGGGCGAGTCGGCGGGCTATACGGTGCGGGTCAAGGTTTGCGCCACCACCCCGGTGGAGAACGGCTGCAAGGATTACATCAATCCCGGCACCGGCGTTGTCACCACCAAGCCCACCGGGCTGCTGCAAACCTATGGGGACCTGGATGCCGAACGACCCGTCCGCTTCGGCCTGATGACCGGAACCTACGGCAAGAACAAGTCTGGCGGCGTATTGCGCAAGAACACGGGCTACCTCACCGAACGCAATGGCGCTTGCGGCAGTCCGGCGACCAACTATGAAATCGACAATTGCACCGGCGCCTTCATCAACCAGGGGGACACAGGCATTGGAATCATCAACGCCTTGAGCCGGCTCAGAATCGCCGGTTACAAGACCAATAGCGATTACTACAACAACGGCTCCAACAGTTGCGGCTATGGCGTAGCTTCTTTCAGCGAAGGCAATTGCTGGGACTGGGGCAGCCCCATGAGCGAAATCTACCTGGAGGCTCTGCGTTATTTTTCCACACCGGGCAGCGGGGTCACGGCCGCCTTCTCGTCGGACGACACGGGCAAAGTTGCCGGCCTTAACAAGGAATCCACCTGGAACGATCCGCTCCCCAGCTCGGAATGGTGCGCCATCTCCAGCATCGTGGTGCTGTCCACGGGCTTGAACTCCTTCGACGGGGCGGATACCGCCGGCACTCATCAACTCGCCGATTTCA
>DAOQNK010000030.1:0-21434 GCA_035332045.1 Thiobacillaceae bacterium
GGGCGGTGGCGTCCAGGCCCAGGAGGACCAGGAACGCCAGGCCGGCGGCCAGCAGGCTGACACGGGCGGTGAGAGGCTCTCCCGCCTCGCCCCGGGCCGGGCCGGCGAGATGCAGGAGCGCGATGGCCAGGGCCGCCAGCAGGGGCAGCAGCGGCACCAGTGCGACGAGTTGCATGGGCATCATGGCTTGACCTCCCACCAAACCAATCCCCCCCTTTGGAAAAGGGGGGTCAGGGGGGATTCAAACCGGGCGGACATCGTGGTGTCGCAAAATCCCCCCCCGCCCCCCTTTGAGAAAGAGGGGAGCGGGTTGCGGGCAGGCTGATGGGCAATGCTCATACTCCCTCCACCGCCGTCTCGATCAGGGACGGGGCCAGGGGCTCCCGCCGGCCCCGGAACCAGTCCTCGGATCGGGCCACGGTGGGCGGCACGCTGTCAGGGGTCCAGGCCACCCAGCCGCTGTCGGGCACGAAGCGGTGCAGGGCGCCGTCGTCCGGATCGATGGCCACCAGTTGCACCCAGGCGTTGCCCACCAGTTCGGCCACCGCCGGCTGGCGCTGGTAGATGGCATTGAGCACCTCCAGCTTGTGTTCCACCACCACCAGCAGGCGCATGGCCTCGTGGACCTCGATCATCTGCCGGGGCAGGCCGGTGCGCAGGTCGGAGGAGGCACCCTCCAGCACCCCCAGCAGGCCGGCCACGTTGTGCATGACCTTGGTGCCGCAGCCGTAGCGCTCGTTGTTGGCGGTGGAGAAGTAGTACTCCAGGCTGATGCCCGCCCCCACCGCGCCGTTGATGACCAGGTGCCGCTCCAGCACTTCGCCCTGGGGATCCTGGGTGGGGTCGTAGGAAATCAGGAAGGCGCGGCGGTCGAAAAAGGCGCCCCGGCTGAAAGCGCGGCGGCCGATGAAGGCGGCGGCGTTGGTGGCGTGGCCCAACTCCGGCCGTGCCTGGGATCCGTCGTTGGCGCGGCCGGTGGCGTGTTTCCAGGCCGCCTCGGGGGTGATGTCCAGGGGCGCCGACATGAAGCGGCGGCAGCGCTCCCGGGCGTGCCGCATGCAGGCTTCCGCCACCTCCGCCTTCAACGTGTCCAGGGCCGGACGCAGGGCCTCGGGCACCAGCACCTCGTCGTACCAGGTGACGATGTCGTCGCAGGTGTCGTGCTCGGAACCGATGAACCAGACCCCATCGGGTATCACGATGCCGCGCTCGACCAGGATGGCCCGCACCGCCGGCCGGTTGGCCATGGCCGCCACCAGGCGGGCATTGGGTCCGCTCCAGCGGCCGGCGCAGGCACCGCAGTTGTAGGCGGAACCGTGGGGGTTGTTCAGGCTGTGGGAGGCGTGACCCGAGATCACCACCAGGGGCGCGAAGCCGTGGGTCAGGCCGGTGCTGCGCAACAGGGCCTGGACCCGGTCCGCCTGCTCCACATCGGTGAAGCCCAGGCGGCGCGCCTCGGGCGTGGCCAGGGGCGCGTCGTTGGGGGCGGTGAATTCGATGCGGGTGCCCACCGTCTTGTCGAAAGACCGGCGCCGGGCCTCCATCCAGAGGCCGGTGCCACCCGGATTCAGCGCCTTGGCCGCCAGGATGGCCAGGCTGAAGGGGGCGGCGGCGGCGGACAGCAGCAGGGGCCCCAGCAATCCCAGACGGGTGCCCTGGTGCAGGCGCTCCTTCCAAGTCAGGCGCAGGCCCTGGCGCCGGACATGCTGGGCGTGGACCACCTCGTGGCCCGGCCGGGGGGATTCGTGGACCTCGTGGGCGGGAATCACCGGCGTGGGCACCACCGGACACAGGGCCACCGCATCCGTATCGTCCAGGCCGCGCCAGGCATGGGGCACATTGAAGTGGGCGGCCGCGCCCAGGGTTTCCACGCCGGGCGCCAGTTCCTCCAGGTGGCGGCGCAGCCCCTCCTCCCGGTCGTCCATGCAGAACACCAACTGCGCGGTGATGCCCGCGCCCCGCTGTTGCCAGGGGCCCCGGCCCCGGTTCGCCGCCAGGGCGGCGAGGATCTGCTGGCGATAATGGCGCTCGTAGGCCTGGAGCCAGATCCAGCCCTGGCGTTCGGGGCTGAGTTCCTCGAGACAGGCCAGCAGCCGGGCCGCGGCGGGACCCAGTTTCTCCAGGTCGGCGGCGTTCAGGCCCAGGTGCTGGCAGAGCAGAAACAGGGGCCACGCCCGGGTTTCGCAGGCCCGGCCCGCGTCCATGCATTCCGGCCGGGATTGCCAGTGGTCCACCAGTCGGGCCACGGGCTGCCAATCGGTGTCATCCTCCTCGCCCGGGTGGGTGGTGGCCTCCCGCACCAGACGGTGGCCCTGGTCTTCCAGCCATTCGGGCAGGTTGCCGCCATACTGGGCCAGGCGCACCCGCAGTTCCGCCGGATGATGGTGGAGGTAGGCCCGCAGGCTGGGCAGGCTGGCCTCGGTCTTGAAATGGCGGCCGGCGATCTGCTGGGCGTGGACGCGCTCCAGCACCAGGCGTACCGCCAGGTAGTCGGCCATGGCGACGGGGGTGTCGAGATGCTCGTAGCCGGGATGCAGGTGGCGCCAGAGGAACATGCCGGACCAGCCCGGCAGTTCCTTGGCCAGGGCCTCCAGGTAGCCCGGCCAGCTGGACTCCGGCAGGCCCAGCAGGCCCAGTTCCTGGCGGATGCAGTCGGTGGCGGCGTCGGGCAGGCGCTCCAGCATGTCCCCCCAGCCGGGCAGGCCGGCGATGTCGAAATGCGGATCGTCGGCGGCGCTGGCCCGCCAGGCGGCGTAGAAGCCCGCCGCCCGCGCCGGGTTGTGCAGGGCCGCCATGCCCTGGTCGATGTGGCTGGCCAGGTGGCGGACCAGGTAGGGCCGCAGGCCATCCATGAGGTCCCGGCCCGTGAGTTCCAGCAGCAGGCCGCGCAGGGTCAGTTCGGGCCCCACCCGGGCCATGAGCTCGGCGAGGCGCTGCTCGGCATCCTTCTTGAGCTGGTGCCTGGACCATAGACCGGCAGCCTCGTCGTCCTCCCCCAGGGGGGTGATTTCCACGTCCGGATGCAGATCGGCCGGTTCCAGGCCCAGGACGGTCTGGCAGCCCGCCCACAGGCGCTCCAGCTCGCCGGCGGCGCTGAACCGGCCCCGGATCCCGGCGTCGACACCGGCCTGGCACGCCGCCAGGGCGCCCCCCTCCTCCAGGCGCCAGAGCAAAGCGGCACGGGTGATGGGGGCGAGATCGTGGACCAGCCCGGCCAGCAGCACCTGGCGGCGGGACACGCCGCCGGGCAGCACCTCGTCGGGCCGCAATTCGGGGGTCTCGTCCAGGGCGGCATTGAGGTCGGACAGGTCCACCCTGCCCTGGCCATAAAACGCCCGGAAGGTTTCCGGCGACTGGTATCCCCGGTTGCCCGTGGCCGCCTCGGCGGCGGCCAGGGCCTGCCGGAAAGGCAGGTTCTGGAAACCATGCAGGGTGTTGTGGTGGACGAAGTCCTTGATCGGCGCCTGGGCTGGCAGCACGTGCTCCAGCTGGTGGAGCAGGTCGGCGAACCAGGCGCCGCCGGAGGTCTGATGGGCGCCGCTCATGGCATCACACCAGCGAAGGGCGCCGCCAGGCTGGCGACGCTGGCGGACACCAGATGCAACAGGGGCGCCGGGTAGAAGCCCAGGCCCAGGCTGCCGGCGGTCAGCACGGCGGCGGCGGTGAACTCGCCCCGGGACAGATCGGGCAGGCCCTGCATGCGGGCGGAGACGGGGCCGGTGAACAGACGTCCCATGGTGCGCACCGCATAGGCGGCGCTGATCACCACCGTCAGCGACAGCAGCGCCATCCAGCCGCCCCAGTGCTGGAAGCCGCCCACCAGGACATGCAGTTCGGCGATGAAGCCGGCGGTGCCGGGCATGCCCTCGGCGGCGATGAAGGCGAGCACGGTGAAGAAGGCGAAGCGGGGCATGACCTTCACCAGGGAGGCGTAGTCGGCCAGGTCCCGGGTATGGGTGCGCTCGTAGAGCAGGCCAATGAGCAGGAACAGGGCGCCCGCCACCAGGCCATGGGCCACCATCTGCATGACCGCGCCGGTGATGCCCTGGGTATTGAGGGCCGCCAGGCCCAGGAGCACCACGCCCATGTGGGAGACGGAGGAATACGCGATCATGGCCTTCAGGTCCCGCTGCTTCCAGGCCAATATTCCGCCGTAGACCAGGCTCACCATGGCCAGCACCACCAGCAGGCCCTGGAGGGCCAGGGCCGCGGCGGGCAGCATGTCCGCGGCGCGGATGAGGCCGTAGGAACCCATCTTCAGCAGGATGCCGGACAGCAGGATGGACACCGGGCTGGGCGCCTCCACGTGGGCCAGGGGCAGCCAGCCGTGCAGGGGGAAGATGGGCATCTTGACGCCGAAGCCGATGAGCAGCCCCAGGAACAGGGTCACCTGCACCGCTTCCGGCAGGGCCCGGGCACCGGCCTGGATGGCGGCCATGTCGAAGCTGTGGGCGGGGGCCGCGTCGTAGAGCATGAGCAGGGCGATGAGCATGAACACCGAGCCGCCCATGGTGTAGAGCACGAAGTTGAGGGCCGCCTTTTGCCGGCCGGCGCCGCCCCAGCGGTCGATGAGGAAGAACAGGGGCAGCAGGGTCAACTCCCAGAACACGTAGAACAGGGACCAGTCCCGGGCCGTGAATACCCCCAGCATGGCGGCTTCCAGCAACAGCAGGAGCATGTAGTAACCCTTGGGCTTGTCGCGGATGCCCCCCGAGGCCAGGGCGGCGATGAAGGCCAGCAGGGTGGCGAGCCACACCAGGGGCAGGGAGACCCCATCCACCCCCAGGGAGAAGGCGCTGCCCAGGCGCGGGTTCCAGACGTGGCTCTCGAACAACTGCACGCCCGGCACCGACGGATCGAAGGCGCTAGCCAGCGCCATGGACCAGGCCAGAGTGGCGGCGGTGAGGCCCAGGGCAACCCGGCGGATCAGTACGCCGTTGCGTCCCGGGAGAAAGGCGATCAGCAGGGCGCCAGCGAGGGGCAGGAGGAGGAGGATGCGAAGCACGGGACGGATTCTAGTGGTTCATGCCCCCATCCCGGCAAAGGGATGGGGCGGGTCTTCCCTGGATATCGAGCTTCAAGCCGTCGCCGGCTTCACGGCGCAGAACAAATCATCCTTCGCGTCCTCGCCCAGGCGCTCGTAGATGGCGGCGATGGCCTGGTCCTCGGTGGCGAAGATGTTGGCCTGGGTGATGAGATCGAACAGGCCGGTGGCACGCATCACGTCGATCACCTGCTTCTTCAGGCCGGAGAACACCAGGGTGACGCCGTTCTCCCTCAGGCGGCTCACCAGGTGGTGGATGACTTCCTCGCCGGAGGCATCCAGCTGGTTGATGCCGTCCCCCACCACCAGGAAGTACTTGGCCTCGGGATGATCGGCCAGGACGGAGAGAACCGTATCCTCGAAGTAGGACACGTTGGCGAAATAGAGCTGGCCGTCGAAGCGCATGGCCACCGCGTGCTTGCTGGTGGGCAGGCCCGGGTTCACCTTGATGTCGCGCAGGGTGCCGTCCTTGAAGCGGCCCAGCTGGGCCACGCGGGGCTTCATGGTGCGCATGAGGAACAGCACCAGGGCCAGGCCGGCCCCCACCATGATGCCGTTGTCCAGGTGGGGGGCGAAGGCCAGGGTGGCGACGAAAGTCACCACCGAGGCGATGCCGTCGTGCTTGTTGGCGTGCCAGGCGTGCTGGATGGCCTTGACGTTCACCAGGCCCACCACCGCCATGATGATGATGGCCGCCAGGACCGCCTGGGGGAGGTGGTAGAGCAGGGGTGTCAGGAACAGCAGGGTGAGCAGCACGAATACGGCGGTGTAGACCGAGCTCATGCCGCTCCTGGCGCCGGCGTTCATGTTCACCGCCGAGCGGGAGAAGGAACCGGACACGGGGAAGGCCTGGGTCAGGGAACCGACGATGTTGGCGATGCCCTGGCCCACCAGTTCCTGGTTGGGATCCAGACGCTGCTTGGTCTTGGCGGCGATAGCCTTGGCGATGGAGATGGCCTCCATGAAGCCCACCAGGGAAATGACCAGGGCCGCGGAGATCAGGGACCCGAACTTGTCGAGGTCGAACTTGGGCATGGCGACGCTGGGCAGGCCCTCGGGAATCTTGCCCACCACCTCGCCGCCCCCTGCCAGTTTGATCTCGCCCTTGGCCACCTTGGTGATCTTCCAGACGCCGCTGTCGACCTTCACCCCGGCGGGGGCCGCCCCGGCCAGGATCAGGCGGCCCGGCTTGCCATCGGCCAGCACTTCCCGCTCGAACTTCAGCTTGCGCAGCTCCTTCAGGCGCTTGCCGTTGGTCTCCTCCAGCACCTTGGCCTGGGAGCGCAGCAAGTCGGCCTGGTAGTTGAGGGCCAGGATGAACTGCTCGTTGCGGGGCGTCTGCTTCTCCAGCTTCTTGGCCTCGGCGTCGTTGGCCAGGGCGTCGGCGTTGACGCTGGCCAACTGTTTTTCGGCCGTCTCGTATTCGATGAGCATGGCGACGATCTGGGGATCGGCCACCTCGTCCACGTGCAGGGTGGCCTTCTTTTCAAAGCCGATGCCCCAGGCCACCAGGGTGGTGAGCACCACGGCGATCAGCACACCGGGCAGCTTGGGGACGAATTTCTTGATGCCCCACATGATGGCGATGGCGGTCATGCCCATGGCCAGGGTGGGCAGGTGGGTGTCGCCGATCTGCTTGAACACGCCGATGATGTCGTTGATGAAATGCTCGCTGCGGCCCATGGGCACGCCGAACAGCTTGGACACCTGGGACAGGGCGATGATGATGGCCGCCGCATTGGTGAAACCGACGATGACCGGGTGGGACAGGAAGTTGACGATCACCCCCAGCTTGAACACCCCCAACAGCAGCTGGATGATGCCCACCAGGAGGGCCAGCATGATGGCCAGGGCCACGAAGTCCGGGGAGCCCGGCGTCGCGAACACCGCCAGGGAGGACGCCGTCAGCAGCGACACCACCGCCACCGGCCCGGTGCCGAGCTGGTTCGAGCTTCCCCACAGGGCGGCGATGGCCACCGGCAGGAAGGCCGCGTAGAGGCCGTAATAGGCGGGCAGGCCGGCGAGCTGGGCATAGGCCATGGACTGGGGGATCAGCACCAGGGCCACGGTGATGCCGGCCATGAAGTCGGCCTTGATGGTGTCCCCATTCATGGGGAACCAGCGCAGGAAGGGCAGGAAGCGGGCAAAGTTGTTCATGGCTACTTTTCTTCAGGCAGATGCGGTAAATCGGAGGCCGCCACCAGGGGACAGTCCAGCTTGCTCCAGGGATCGGCACCCTCCCCGGCCCAGGCCCTGGGGCGGCCCACCACCACGGCCACCACGCATTCGTGGTGATTGGCGTGGCCCACCACCTTGGCGGCGTTCAGGCCGGCGGTGGGCGTAAGTCGGCAGGCAACGCCGGCCTTCTCCAGGCCGTCCAGGTGGGCACGGATGAAATCCAGGCGAGGGTGGGCGGGATCGGCCAACACTTCCAGTTCGTCGCCCATGCGCCGGCACAGGGACTCCGCCACGGAAAACAGCCGTTCCACCGGGGAAACGGGGCGCAGGGCGAGGAGAATGCGACGTTTGGGCATGGGTGTGGGACGCGAAACCGGTCCCCCATTGCAGGCTTCGTGCCAAGTCCATCCAGCCGTAAGCGATTGATTCGACGAAGGTATCTCGGCGCGTCATGCCAGCGGTTATATTGCATATCGCAACATAACCAACCCTCTCCTTCCCTAAGCCCTTCAAGCAACAGGCCTATCCTGCGTTGTTGCGTTTTGCATCTGTTCGTAAACTATTGCAACAACCCTGGACACCCATGCCCGCCACCACCCTCCTCACCCGCAATGGCGCCATGCAGGCGCTCATCGCCATGGCCCAGCGCGTCGCCCCCACGGGCTGCAATGTCTTGATCACCGGCGAATCCGGCACCGGCAAGGAACTGTTTGCCCGGGCCCTGCACGAAGGCGGCCCCCACCCCGATGGCCCCTTCATCGCCGTCAACTGCGGTGCCTTCAACGAGGAACTGCTGGCCAACGAGCTTTTCGGCAGCGAACGCGGCGCCTTCACCGGCGCTCCCGGCAAGCTGGGCCTCATCGTGGCCGCCCAGGCCGGCACCCTGTTCCTGGACGAGATCACCGAGATGAGCCCGGCCATGCAGGTCAAGCTGTTGCGCGCCATACAGGAAAAGGAAGTCCTGCCTCTGGGCGCCACCGAAGCGGTGAAGGTGGACGTGCGCTTCATTGCCGCCAGCAACCGGGACATGAAGGACTGGGTGGCGGAAGGCCGCTTCCGTCAGGATCTCTATTTCCGCCTCAACGTGGTCAACCTGCACATCCCGCCCCTGTCCCAGCGTCGGGAGGACATCCCCTTGCTGGCCCGCCATTTCCTGGAAATGGCCGCCCCGCGCATGGGCCGAGCCGTGGCCGGATTCGCCGACGACGCCCTGGAACTCCTCAGGGCCTACGACTATCCCGGCAACGTGCGGGAACTGGAGAACATCGTCGAACGGGGCGTCGCCCTCTGCGCCGGACACACCCTGGAAGCGGACCACCTGCCCGATGATCTGCGGGAACTCTCCATACGCACCTTCCGCCGCCGGGAAGGCCGCATCCCCACCCTGGCCGAGCAGGAAAGGGAATACATCCTGTGGGTGCTGGGCGAGGCCCGAGGCAACCAGACCCTGGCCGCCCAGATGCTGGGCATCGACCGGGTGTCGTTATGGCGAAAGCTGAAACGCTACGGCAACGCGGAAGACTGACAGGAGAGAGCCGGCTCAGGCCAGGAAAATCGCCAGGCCCACGAGCCCCAGCAGGACGACGCCGCCGGCCAGCGTCAGGGTCTTTAGCCGCTTCAGCGCGGCCTCCAGCCGGGCCACCTCGGCGAGGGGCCGCGGGGTCGCCTCGCCGGCCAGGGATTCGGCCACCAGTTGCCGCAGGCGGGTATCGCTCAGCCGCTCGTTGAGCGCCTCCAGTTCCGACTGCAGGACCAGGTAGACGGACGTTTCCGAGTCGCCCTCACCGGCCACGGCGCGGGAGACCGGCTCTTCGCGCCGCTCCAGGGACGCCAGGCGGGCGGCCATATCCCCCGCCAGCAAGCCCAGTTCGTTCTGGAGCCGGCCCAGGTCGCCGCCCAGGTCGCCGCCCAGGTCGTGCAGCCTGCGATGCAGCGCGGCGACTTCCTCCCGCACGGGTTGCGTGGCTTCCTCGGCCCGGGCCGGAAGCGCCCGATTCAGCGCCTCCAGGCGCTGGTCCGTTTCCTCCACACGGACGGCCAGGCCGGACAAGCCGGCTTCCAGGCCGCGGGCCAGTTCGCTCCGCAAGCCTTCCACATCGGGCTGGGGCCGGGCGGCCACCACGTCCAGGGCGGCAACCCGGGCTGACAGGGCAGCCAGTTCCACCCCCTGTTGGCGCGGCGACTCGGCAGCGGCCTGTACGGCAGCCAGGCGGGCCTCGAATTCGCTCCGCAATCCGTCCGCCAGGTCCGCCAGAAGTGCCTGGACCTGCTCCAGGGACAAGCCAGGATGCACTTCGACGGCAACGGGCGCCGGGGCGGCGGCGGGTTCGGGTGTAACGGCGCGCCCGGCCGCCCCGGTGGCCGGCGCTGGCAACGAAGCCAGAAGCCGCTCCAGCGCCTCGGTGGTGGGGGGCTTGGCAATGGCATCGAGGGCGCCGGCTTCCCGAGCTTCCAGGACGAAGGCGGCCTCGTCATTGCCGCTGACGATGAACACGGGAATGTCACGGGTCTCGGGCGAGGCCTTGATCCGCCGGGTGACCTCGAACCCGTCCAGGTCCGGCATCATGTGATCCATGAATATCAGGTCTGGCCGGCCACGCTCCAGGAAATCCAGGGCTTCCTGCCCGGATTCCACCATGTCCACCCGGATCCCCAGGGGTTCCAGTTTTTTCAGCATGGTCAGGCGACCGACCTTGGAATCATCCACCACCAGCGCGTGCAGGTCATGCATGGACCAGAGCCCTTTCCGTCATGGAAAACATCACGTTACCACCGAACCGGGGAAATTAGGTTCGCGCCGCCCTCCGCCGACCCTTGATATCCCTGGCCAGTGCCAGCCCGAGCAGGGGTAGCAGCGCGGCCGAGGCCAGAAACAGCCAGTCGGCTCCGACCCGGTCCACCACGGCCGCGCCAACCCCGGCCCCCACGGCCTGCCCCAGGAAGAAGCAGAAAGCGAACAGGGACAGGGCGGTGCCCCGGGCCTGGGGCGCCATCTGGGTAGCCAGGGTTTGGAGGGTGTTATGCAACTGGTAGAAGCCCAGGCCCATCAGTCCACAGGCCAGCACGCCCCAAAGCCAGTGGGTCGCCAGACCCAGAACCAGGAAGGCCAGGCCCAGGAGCAGGCCGCCGGTGCGCGCCAGGCGGCGCTGCCCCAGGGCCTTGACCCAGCGCCGGGCAAACAGGGTGTAGCCCAGGCCGCCCAGGCCCATGCTGGCCACCACCAGGCCGGCGTAGAACAGAGATAGGCCGAAGCGCTGGTGCAGGTAGGCAGGAATGAAGGTCATGACGCCAAAGGTGGCGATGGCCTCCACGAAAATCATGGTCAACACGAAGCGGCCGTGGCTCTGGCCCAGCACCATGCGGTAGCGTCCTCTGGGCGGGGCGCCATGGGCGGCGGCCGTCGGCGAATGGTCACCCCGCAGGGCGGCCAGCAGCCGCAGGCCCACTACCAGGTAGATGCCCGCCAGGAATACGAAACCCCAGCGCCAACCCAGGTGCTCGGCGAAGAAGCCGCCGATGGCCTGGCCACTCACCAGTCCGATGATCTGGCCGGTCATGAAGCGCGCCAGGGTGGCCTGGCGCCGTTCCATGTCCACCGCATCACCGATCCAGGCCAGAGACAGGGGAATCAACGCCGCCGTCGTGGCCCCGTTCAGGGCTCGCGCCAAGGCCAGCCACTCCAGGCTGGCGCTTCCGGCACAGGCCAGCGCCCCCACGGTGGAGGCCAGGCAGGCCGCCGTGACCACCCGCAGCTTGCCGAAGTGGTCGCCCAGGGGACCGAAGGCCAATTGCAGAAAGCCATAGGCCAGGCCGGTGGCGGTGACGACGATGGCCGCGCCGCCCACGGTGGCGTGGAACTCGGCGGCCAGGGCCGGCAGCATGGGATCGCACAGGCGCAGGGCGGCGGAACTGGCGAAGGCGGCCCAGGCCAGCAGAAAGACGACGCGGCCGACCCGGAGGTCGCCGCCGGCGGCTGCAACGGCCATGGCAGGAGCGGCGCCCTCCGTCAAAATTCGTTGCGGATGCGCTTGTAGCCCTTCACCAGTTCCTTGTTGGCCAGGGCCACGCTCTCCGAGAAACCGGCCTGGTCGGCGGTGACCGGCTCGATACGGGCCAGCTCCGCGTCATTGTGGATATTGGTGGTGGAGGGAATGTAGAACCCGGGCGGCACCGTGCAGCCCTCCACCACGGCGTTGTGGCGAACCACCGAGCCATCCCCCACCACGCAGTTGTAGAGCACGGAATTGAAGCCGATGAAGACGTTGTCCCCCACCTGGCAGGGGCCGTGGACGATGGAACGGTGGGCAATGGAAGAGTCGCGTCCGATACGCACGCCCCCTCCCGCCTTGCAATGGATCACCACCCCATCCTGGATGTTGGAGCCGGCGCCGATGACAATGGGCTCCATGTCCCCCGCCTCGTTCACCTCGTCGGCACGAATGACGGCGTAGGGGCCGATGAAGACGTTTTCCTCGACGATCACCTTGCCGCACAGGATGGCGGTGGGGTCGACGAAGGCGGTGTCATGGACGACGGGCACGTCGCCATTGGGATTGCGGCGGATCATGAGGACTCCTGGAATTTCTCGGTGGGAATGCGCTATCGGGATCGTGGAATTGTGCAATGCAACCTAACACAGGTTGACGGTGCCCGCATCCCGGTGGATGCCCGTCCAGACCGGCGGCTCCCCCTCAGTCCAACCCGTAGCGTTTGATCCGACGCCACAGGGACACCCGGTCGATGCCCAGGATGTCGGCGGCCTGGTTGCGATTGCCGCCCGTGTACTCCAGCACCCGGGCGATGTGGGCGGCCTCGTTGGCTTCCAGGCTGGAAAGTTCGGCCGGTGTGGAGGGGGGTGAGGCCACCCGCACCGTCAGGCTACGCAAGCTTTCCGGCAGATGGCCCGCTTCCAGCAACCCGCCCCGGGCCAGGGCCACGCCCCGCTCGAGGAGGTTGGCCAATTCCCGGACATTACCGGGATAGTCGTAACGGGCCAGCAGGGCCAAGGCCTCCGGGGTGATGTCGTCCACGGGCTTGCCCATGGCCAGGGCGAACTTCTTCAGGAAGTAGAAGGCCAGCAAGGGCACGTCGTCGCGGCGGTCGCGCAGGGGCGGCAGGGCCAGGTTGACCACGTTGAGGCGGAAATAAAGGTCGGCCCGGAAGCGGCCGCTGGCCACGTTTTCCTGCAAGTCCCGGTTGGTGGCGGCGAGGAAGCGCACATCCACCTTGACGGCGTCCGTACCGCCCACCCTGAGCAATTCCCGCTCCTGGAGCACCCGCAACAGCTTGACCTGCATGGCCTGGGTCATCTCGGCGATCTCGTCCAGGAAAAGCGTGCCGCCGTCGGCCATCTCGATGAGACCGCGCTTTTGCCGGTCAGCCCCCGTGAAGGCGCCCTTTTCGTGGCCGAACAGTTCGTTGGCCAGCAACTCCTCCTGCAGGGCGCCACAGTTCACCGCCACGAAGGCTTGGCCAGCCCGGGCGCTGTGCATGTGCACGTAGCGGGCCAGGAGTTCCTTGCCGGTGCCGGATTCGCCAGTGACCAGGATGTTGCAATCCGTGGGGGCCACCTGGCGGGCGGTATCCAACAGCCGTCGCATCCCCAGGTCCTGGGTGATGATGTTGACCGGCCCCTGGTAGCCCTCGATGCGCCGGCGCAGGTCCCGGTTCTCGCGCTTGAGTCGCACCACGTCCAAGGCGCTCTTCACCACCTGGCGCACCTCGTCCAGGCGGTAGGGCTTGGCCACGTAGTGAAAGGCCCCCTCCTTCATGGCGCCAACCGCGGAATCCAGGGTGGCATGGCCAGTGATGACGATGACCTCCACATCCGGCTGCGCCTCCCTGGCCTGGCGCAGTACCACCAGGCCGTCCACGCCCTTCATGCGCAGGTCGGTGAGGACCACGTCGAATTCCTTCTCCCGCAGTTCCTTGAGGGCGGCCTGGCCACTTTGCCGGGCCACCACCTCATATCCTTCCTTGCGGAACAGGTGGGAGAGGTTCTTCAGGGCCGCGGCCTCGTCGTCCACGACCAGAAGGCGGGGAGCGGTCAGATCAACCATGTGTCCTCCTTGGCGTGGACGCGTCTCAGCCGCGGAACGGGGGAAGTCCGGGGGGAGTGAAAATGGCGGCTCACGGCGTCTGCCCGCACGGCAACAACAGGGCGAAGCGGGCGCCGCCTTCCCTGGGGCTGGACACCGCGATGGCACCACCCTGTTCCTGGACGATCTCGCCTACGATGTAGAGGCCCAGACCCGTGCCTTCACCGGGTTCCCGGGTGGTGTAAAAAGGCGCGAACACATGGTCAATACGCTCATGCGGGATGCCCGGCCCGTCATCCGAGACGCTGATCATCACCGCCTTGTCGCCCTTGGGTTCCCCCACCACCAGATCCGCGCCCGGAGGGGGCCAGTCGTTGGCATCGACGGGGCGGGCACCGACGGTCACGCGTCGGGCACCCGCATCGAAGGCGTTTTGGATGAGGTTGATGAACACCTGCTGCAAGCGCTGGGGATCGGCGCAGACACGCAGGTCGGCGGGCATGTCGATGACCACGCTGTCTTCCTCGGGCAGACGCTGGCGCAGCAGCAGCAGAGACTTCTCGAGGGCCTCGCCAAGCAGGCAGGTCGACCCCTCCCGGCCCGGCTTGCGGCTGTAGTCCAGCAGGGTACGGACGATGCGGCGGGCCCGCTCGGTCTCGTCGTCGATCTGGACCAGCCATTCATGGAGGGCGGTCCTGGTCTCCGCCGGCAAGTCGTCCAGACCTTGTAACTCCTCCACCAGGATCTGGCAGGCGCCGGAGATATTGCCCAGGGGGTTGTTCAATTCATGGGCAACGCCAGAGGCCAGGGTGCCCAGGGCGGCCAGCTTTTCCGATTGCAGCACCTGCCTGCGGCGCAATTCCAACTCCGCCAGCATGCGGTTCAGGGCGGCGGTGAAGGAAACGATTTCCCGGTCCTCCGAAACCTGGGTGAAGTTCTGGAAGCGCCCCTCGGCCAGGGGCGCCAACTGTGCTTCCAGGTTTCGCAGGGGCCGTCCCACCGCCCTGTAAAGCAATTGGCCGCCCGCAATGGCCAGCAGGACCACCAGGCCCACCGACCAAAATAGGGCCTGGCGGGACTGGCGCAGGATATCCACCAGCAGCGTGCGCTCCCGTTCCGCGAGGCGGTCGCTGCGCTCGGAAATCTCATGTCCGGCGGCCCGAATTTCGGATTCCGCCGACAAGCCGCCCTGTTCGCCGAATTCGATGGGCCGCTCGATCAGATCCAGATACAGCCGGATGGCGCGCTGCAAGGCCGGCAGCTCGCCGGACCGGGCGACGCTGGCCAGGGAACTGGCCTCGCCGTCCAACATGCGCACCAGACGGCCCGCCGTGGAACGGGCCTCATCCAGCTCGTCGGTGCCGCGATAGAGAAAGTAGTTCTTCTCATGGCGCCGTAATTCCTGGGCCGCTTCCCGGAAAGCCGAGATGGCCACGCCCTCTCTGACCCGGTTTTCCAGGTATCGCAGGTCGGCGGAGGCGAACAGCATGAAGCCGCCCATGCCAATGGCGAGGGCCAGGAACCCCAGGGTGAGCTTGCCGCGGATGCTGGTCACTGATTGTTTCAACAATGAAACATGTTGCGAATACTAAACGCTCACGATAGGCCTTTGTCAATCAAGCCATTACGTGAAGAAATCGTTAAGACGTTTCTTAAATGAAACGTTCGTGATTAGGTCGCCGTCCTGCATTCCCATATTTATCAACGACTTATTGATGGCACAAGGCTTGCGAATACCGAACTCGCCGGTGCCTTGGGTGCCGGTTCCCGCCCACACCCGGAGCATCCCATGAAACGTATCGCCGATCAGATCAAGCAGGCCCTGAGCGCCATGGCCATGGCCGACGTCGGC
Source organism: Thiobacillaceae bacterium (assembly GCA_035332045.1). Taxonomy (GTDB): domain Bacteria; phylum Pseudomonadota; class Gammaproteobacteria; order Burkholderiales; family Thiobacillaceae; genus PFJX01. Next base: position 15,113 of record DAOQNK010000030.1, read on the forward strand.
GAGGTCAGCGGCCGTTACCGCATGGAGGAAGTCTTGAACTCTTCTGCCGCGCAAACCCCAACGCCAGCCCCCGGCCAGCCTCGCCGGCTCATTGCCCTGGGAGTCGGCGCCAGCCTGCCGGCCGCCGTGATGGATTACGTCACCGGCGTCTGCCGTCGCATGCAGGCCGACCTGCTGCTGCTGACCACAGATGCCACCGGCCTGCGCGCCCTCCTCGCCGAACACCTGCCCGCTCTCCAGGGGATCGCCTGCGAAGCCGAAGAACTGGGCGCCGCCAACCGGCGCGCCGTCCTAAAGGTTCTCGAACGCCGCTCGGGTGTGCTGTTCGCCGTCTCCGGCAGCCCGGATGACCCGGTGCACTGCCTGGTGGAGGGGCGGCGCGGCCTGCTTGCCCGGGAAACCCCCGTGCCGGTGGTCGTGGTGAACCGCCATGAGACAACCCGCCGGGCCGCCGCCCGGGGCACCGGCCGGGGCCAGGCACCGCAGCTTTCCCCCAAACCCCTTTCGCAACCCTGAGGCTCCATCATGTCCCAGCATAAAAGGCCCATCACCGCCACATTGCTCTACGGCACCGCCAGCATCGTCCTTTACATCCTGCTCCTGCAGAACTCCGATTTGTTCGTGGAGTGGGCGCAAAAGACCAAGGAGCAGAAATCCCTCTTCCTGATTCCCGTGGCGGTCGCCTTCGTCTTTTCCTATTTCCATGGCGCCTTCACCAGCCACTTCTGGGAGTCCATGGGCCTGCGCGCGGCCAAGAGCGGCGACAAGAAAAAGTAACCGGGCGCCGGACGCCAGATCAACCAGGAGCACCCCCCGTGGAAAACAGTCTGTTCATCGATCTCAATCTCTACAACACCCTGGCGCTCTTCGTCGTGGGCTTCATCGGCGGCATGGTCTCGGGCTTCATCGGCTCGGGCGGCGCCTTCGTCCTGACGCCGGCCATGATGACCCTGGGCGTGCCCGGCATCGTCGCTGTCGCCTCCAACATCTGCCACAAGTTTCCCAAGTCCCTGGTGGGCGCCATGAAGCGCCACAAGTACGGCCAGGTGGACGTTAAGCTGGGAATCATCATGGGCATCTTCGCGGAACTGGGCGTGATCCACGGCAAGCACGTCATGACGGACATCAAGACCGAATATGGCGATGTGGGTACCAGCCTCTATGTCTCGGTGGTGTTCGTCATCGTCCTGGCGGTGGTGGGCAGCTTCGTGCTGCGGGATGCCGTCCGCATGTTCCGCCAGGAGAAAACTGGTGGCATGGAAGCCCCCCACGAGGTCACCAAGCTGGCACGTTGGGTTCAATCCATTCACATCCCTGGCACCATGATGTATTTCGACTCCCTGAAGGCGCGGGTTTCGGTATTGTTCATCGTGCCCCTGGGCTTTGCCACCGGCATGCTGGCCGCCACCATCGCCGTGGGCGGCTTCGTCGGAGTCCCGGCCATGATTTACGTGCTGGGCGCGCCCGCCCTGATGGCCTCGGCCACGGAACTGGTCATCGCCTTCGTCATGGGCGTCGGCGGCACCATCCTTTATTCCCTGGATGGTGTCGTGGATATCCGTCTGGCCATGATCATCCTGGCTGGTTCCCTGTTCGGCATCCAGATCGGCGCCATCGGCACCACCTATGTGCGCGACTCGGTAGTCAAGTTCGTCATGGGTCTGATCATGGTGATCGTGCTGTTCTCCCGCTTCTTCTATATCCCGGGCTACCTGTCCAAGCTGGGTTTGATCGCGCCCATGGAGAAGTACACCATCGATACGCTCAACCTGCTGGGTGACGGCACCCTCATGGTGGCCCTGACCACCGGCGGCGTCACCATCATCGTCTCCCTCATCAAGGGCATGGCGGCCCATCGGCTCGCCCAGAAGGCATAAGGAACATCATGAGTTCGAACCTGAAGCACATTCTCTTCGCCACCGACGGTTCCGATTTCTCCTCCGGTGCCCAGCGCGTCGCCATCGACCTGGCCAAGCGTTGCGGTGCCCGGCTCACCGTCATGACCATCGTCCTCACCACCCAGGATCTGGAAGGCGTGGGGACCCATGGGTTGCGCGAACAGATGGAACGGGAAGCCCAGGCCCGGATCGACACCGTCGTGGACGCCGCCAAGTCGGCTGGCGTCGCCTGCGACACACAACTGGTCTACGGCGAGGAACCTCACCACGAAATCGTCAACACCGCCGCCGAACTCAAGCCGGACCTGGTGGTCCTGGGCCGGCGCGGCAAGCGTGGCCTGGCGCGCCTCATGGTGGGCCACGCCACCGCCCACGTGGCGGGCCACGCTCCCTGCAACGTACTGATGGTGCCCCGGGCCGGCCAGGTCTGGAACCAGCGCATCCTTCTGGCTACGGACGGGTCGACCCATGGCGAGGCCGCGGCCCGCGCCGCCCAGGCCGTGGCCAGCCAGTGCAGCTTGCCGGTCACGGTGGTTTCAGCCACCACCAAGAGCCACAGCGCCGAGCGAAAGGCCGAGGCCCGGGCCACGGCCGACAGGGTCGCCACCGCGCTGAAGGCGGCCGGCATCGCCAGCGAAAGCGTGGTGGCCGAGGGCCGTCCCGACGAAGTCGTCATCGAAACGGCCGCCAGTTCCAAGGCCGATCTGATCGTGGTGGGCAGCCATGGCCGCACGGGCCTTTCCCGGTTGATTCTGGGCAGCATCTCGGAGCGCATCATGGGCCAGGCCCAGTGTCCGGTGCTGATCGCCAGAGCCGCTACCTGACACCGTCCCCAAGCGCCAGCCGACTCAACCGATTCCGTGGGCCCGGGCAATCCGACGTAGCGTCGGCGTTGCCAGCCCGGCGGCGTCGGCATGTTGCAAAGCCCGGGTCAGACGCGCGGGAGCGGAGCGCCCAGCGCAGGCGTGGCGGAGATCGGCATCGATGGCTTCGAGAAACCCGGCCAGCAGCCGCTCCCGGTCGAAGCGCCTGCCCGTGAGCCATTCCTGAACGTCAAGGACATCGGCGGCCACGGCCTGCGCCAGGTCGCCTTGATCCCGCCACAAGGCGCCCACATCGCCGCCGGTCTCCAGTCCGGCAATATTGGTGGTGAGGATATACAGGTTCTTGCGCACCAGTTCCCAGAGCAACTCGTCGGCGTTGGCCACCTGCCGCGCCGGGAGGTTGATGGCCCCCAAGGCGGCCACCAGTCGTTCGGCCTGGGGGCCGTGCACGGGGGATGGCAGCAGGGCTTTGGCGTCCGTTCCGGCCTTCTTCTCGAACCACACCGAAATGACCGTGGGTTGCAGGATGCCGTGGGCTTCCCAATCCCTGGGCAACAATTCGTTCTGCAACAAGCCCAGCCGAGGACTCCAGGACTCCGGCAAGGCATTCAGCACGGGATGCAGGTCACTCTCGCCAACGGAAATCAGCACGAGATCCGGATCCGGCAGGCGGGCCGCGATGACCCCGGGATCATCGCCGCGATTCATGGGCACCACCACATGGCCCGTCTTCAGTAATCCACCGGCGAAAACCCGGCCCAACTGGCCCAGCCCGATCACCACGGCAAACCGATCCATGCCACCCTCCAGGTCGTCACGCCCCACGTCGCTTCCAGAAGAAGCCTGATCCCTAATAAAATACTCGGATTTAGCCGCTCGGAGCGCTTTCCGCCATGCTGCCGCCCAAGATCGCCCCTTTCCAGCCCCCCCGGCGCACCCTCATGGGACCCGGCCCCTCCGATGTCCCCCAGCGCATCCTGGACGCCATGGCGCGGCCCACCATCGGCCACCTGGATCCGGCGTTCTCGGACATGATGGAAGAGACCAAGGCCCTGCTGCGCTACGCCTTCCAGACGGAAAACAAGCTGACTTTCCCGGTCTCCGGGCCCGGCTCGGTGGGTATGGAAACCTGCTTCGTGAATCTGGTGGAGCCAGGGGACAAGGTCATCGTCTGCCTCAACGGCGTGTTCGGCGGCCGCATGCTGGAGAACGTGAAGCGCGCCGGCGGCGTGCCGGTGGTGGTGGAAGACCCCTGGGGCCGGGCGGTGGACCCGGCCAAGGTGGAAGCAGCCTTCGCCACGAATCCGGATGCGAGGATTCTGGCCTTCGTCCACGCGGAAACCTCCACCGGCGCCCAGTCCGATGGCGCCGCCCTGGCGGCCATCGCCCGCAAGCACAGGGCACTGACCATCATGGACTGCGTCACCTCCCTGGGCGGCACGCCGGTGCTCATCGACCAGTGGGGCATCGACGCCGCCTATTCCGGCAGCCAGAAATGCCTGTCCAGCACGCCGGGCCTGTCGCCGGTCACCTTCGGCGAAGGCGCCATCGACAAGGTGAGGGCGCGCAAGACCCCGGTACAGAGCTGGTTCATGGACCTGAACCTGGTGCTGGGCTACTGGAGCGGCGAGGGCAAGCGCACCTACCACCACACCGCCCCCATCAATCCCCTTTACGGCCTGCACGAGGCCCTGGTCATGCTGGCGGAGGAAGGCATCGAGAACGCCTGGGCCCGGCACCTGGCTCAGCACGAGGCGCTGAAGGCGGGCCTGGAAAAGCTGGGGCTGGAATTCATCGTGCCCGAGTCGGAGCGCCTGCCCCAGCTCAACTCCGTGACGATTCCCGCCGGGGTGGACGATGCCGCCGCCCGGGGCCGGCTCCTCAACGAATTCAACCTGGAGATCGGCGCCGGCCTGGGCGCCCTGGCTGGCAAGATCTGGCGCATCGGCCTCATGGGCGCCTCGGCCCGCCAGGAGAACGTGGACTACTGCCTGAAGGCCCTGACGGCGGTGTTGGGACGCTGATCAGCGCTCCAGCAGGGCCGCCTTGTCCGGTTTGCCGTTCCACGCGTCGGCGTCGGCCGGGGCGGCCTTCTTTTCGGTGATGGCGGGCCAAAGCCTGGCCAGCTCGGCATTGAGGGCGATGAACTGGCGCTGGTCGGCGGGAACGTCGTCCTCGGGAAAAATGGCCTGGGCCGGGCACTCGGCCACGCACAGGTTGCAGTCGATGCATTCCTCCGGGTCGATGACCAGGAAGTTGGGGCCCTCGTGGAAGCAGTCCACCGGACACACTTCCACGCAATCCGTGTACTTGCACTTGACGCAGTTCTCGGCGACGACGTAGGTCATAACTTTCCTCGAAAAAGCTTTTTCGCTAGCATAGCGGTGAACTGCGCCGACCCGCCAATATCCTCGGGCCCATACTAGGCAAACCTTCGGCTTTCCCCCCTTCGGCTAGAACACCCACTCTCCACCCAGAGGTTCCCATGAGCGAGCACATCCATTACGTCACCGACGACACTTTCGAACAGGAAGTCCTGCAATCCCCCATGCCCGTGCTGGTGGATTACTGGGCCGACTGGTGCGGCCCCTGCAAGATGATCTCCCCCATCCTGGACGAGGTAGCCAAGGAGTACGCCGGCCGCCTGAAGGTGTGCAAGCTCAACATCGACGAGAACCAGGCCACGCCCCCCAAGTACGGTATCCGCGGCATTCCCACCCTGATGATCTTCAAGAACGGCAACGTGGAAGCCACCAAGGTGGGTGCCCTGTCCAAATCCCAACTCACGGCTTTCGTTGACAGCAACATCTGAGTTCCATTAGCGTTGCACCGCCCGGCACACCCTCAGGGGATACGCGGGGATCGTAGGCGCTAAACGCCCGCGAGACCGCCGTCCCGCCGGGCGAAAATCCCCCAGCTTTCCGCAGCCTCCCCCCCGGGTTCACCGGGTCTGTCGGCCGTTCCGGCCCATCTTCCGCACATCCTCCCTTTTCAAACGCCATGCAACTTTCCGATCTCAAGCAACAACACGTCAGTGTCCTTCTCGAAATGGCCGAAGCCAACGGCATCGAGAACGCCAACCGCATGCGCAAGCAGGAGCTGATCTTCGCCCTGCTGAAGAAGAAGGCGAAAAACGGGGAAAGCATCTACGGTGACGGGGTGCTTGAAATCCTGCCGGATGGCTTTGGCTTCCTGCGCTCGCCGGATACGTCCTATCTTTCCAACCCGGACGACATCTACATCTCCCCCTCCCAGATTCGCCGCTTCAACCTGCACACCGGCGACAACATCGAAGGCGAGATCCGCACCCCCAAGGACGGTGAACGCTATTTCGCCCTGACCAAGATCGACAAGGCCAACGGCGGCCCCGTCGAGGCCCTCAAACACAAGATCCTGTTCGAGAACCTGACGCCCCTGTTCCCCAACCAGCCCTTCAAGCTGGAACGGGACATCAAGGCCGAGGAGAACATGACGGGGCGCATCATCGACATCGTCGCCCCCATCGGCAAGGGCTCCCGGGGCCTGCTGGTAGCGCCGCCCAAGACCGGCAAGACGGTGATGATGCAGCACATCGCCCACGCCATCACCGCCAACCATCCC
>DAOQNK010000031.1:0-19545 GCA_035332045.1 Thiobacillaceae bacterium
CCGCCCCCGCGAAGAAGGCTGCTGCGCCCAAGGCCGCCGCCCCCGCGAAGAAGGCCGCTGCACCCAAGGCCGCCGCCCCCGCGAAGAAGGCCGCTCCCAAAAAGGCCTGACAGCAGTTCCATCCCAGTTTGAAAAGGCGGGCTTGCCCCGCCTTTTTTCATGCCGCGGATTCTTAACCGGCGGCAGCCGAATTGCAGGCTCATGGCATGAGCCCGAGGTTGATCCATGGCTTTCCTCGATCGGTCCCATTGCCGATCACTCACCCTGAACCTGTACCCGCCGACATGGCGATGCCGGATTGGGTGACGGGATTTTCCGGTGTGCCTACGACAGGCCGACGCATGCCCTTCAAGAGGATGGAGTCCGCTCCCGATTTGGGAGGTCATCGGGCCTCGTGCCGCAAGTGCGAGGTTGACCGCACTGATCCTGGTGACGAATGTTTCGAGCGTGAGTGGAGCCGTGCCTGACCGGCGTGGTGGGTTTGGGGCACGGCGAGGCATTTGGCCACGGCATGCCGAAGAAGACCTGCTGTCATGATGCCGTCACGACATCTGTCGAAACTCCGACAGGTCTGTCGAGCCAATGCCGCCAGCGGGGAGTCGTGGCGCTGGGCGGAATCGTGGAATCCCTGATTTCATGCGGTATTGGGGGCCGGAAACTGGCATGCCGTCCATGGCATGCTTCCTGCTCACTCCCATGCGACAGTCAGTTAGCTAGGGAGCAGGAGATGAGTGGAATGGAAATGCACCAAGTTAAAGTTGCCCTGATTACCGGTGATGACGGCGCCGATCGTGTCGCCATCGATGTCGTGGGGAGTCTGGACCATATGATGGCTCTCACACCCGCCCAAGCTCGCATGCTAGCCACCGATCTCATCACCGCCGTGAACCGCGCCGAGGTCAAGGTTAGCCTGAAAACCAGCCCCAACATGTGGCGCCGTGGCGGCACCGCCCAACCCCGTGGTGCGGAGGCCCCCGCCTACCAGGGGGAGCCCCTGCCCCGCCTTGCAACGGCGGGGTAAGTCCGCGCTGGACCAAGCTGGCCTGAAAACCTATCCTCCTTGAGCGTGGTAACATGCCTCGGCCGACCTAGAGTCGGCCGTTTTTTTGCCTATTCACAGGGGATTTCCATGGCTGTCCTGGAGCTCAACGAGCAGAATTTCGAGGAGACCATCCTCAACAACGATTTCGTCGTCATCGATTTCTGGGCGCCCTGGTGCGGGCCCTGCCGGGGCTTCGCGCCGGTCTATGAGGCGGCTTCTGAAAAACACCCGGGCATCGTGTTCGCCAAGGTGAACACCGAAGACGAACAGGGCCTGGCGGCCCATTTCCAGATCCGATCCATTCCCACGCTGATGATCTTCCGCGAAAAGGTCATCATCTATGCCCAGCCCGGCGCGCTTCCCGCCGGCGCGTTTGACGATCTGATCGCCAAGGCCCGGGAAGTGGACATGGCCCAGGTCCACGCCGAGATCGCCGCCGAAGCCGAGAAAAACCCCGGCTAGCCAATCACGGTCAGCATGTCGGCCAGGCGACGGGCGGCTACGTCCGCGCCGTCGGCCCGAACGGGCGGCTTGCGGGGCTGGGCGAGCAATCGAGCGATCAATTCGTCCAGCCGGTCCTTCTTCATATCCGCCGCGCTCATGGCCAGGGTGTTGCCATGCAGATCCAGCCAGCGTGCCAGGTGAATCGTTTCCGGCCAGTCCGGCCGGTCCAGATAAAGCACCGGAATGGCATGGGCGGCCGCCTCCACAAATCCGCCATAGCCGACCTTGGTCATCAGCGCGTCGCTGGAGGCGAGGCCGTCTAAAAAGCTCAGCCCCGTGCCGTCCAGGCTAAACACATCCGGCCTCGTGCCGGGAGCCGGCCCGGGAATCAGCCAGGCCACACCTTCCAGACGTGGCGGAAGCAGGGTGTAGGCAATGCCGCCAAAGCCAACCAGGATGACCCGGTGTCCGCGAGGTATTCCTGCGCGTTCGTGCAGTTCGTCCCTTCGGTTCCGACCCAGACAGGCGATGGGGGGAATGGCCTCGGCATTGGTCAGCCAGGCCATGGGCATGGCGGGCGTCGGGCGGAGAAAGGTGATGGCCGCACCATAGGCCGCTTCCAGGTCGGCGAGTAACCCATCCATGCCGGCCCTGTCGGACAGGTAGCTGGCGTAGATGTCACGCCAGTTGAGGGAGCAGAGCCCCAGGCCAGGCACGCCCGCCTGGGCGGCTGCGGCAAGGGGCAGGTAGGCGATATCGCTGAACACCGCGCCGAATCCTTCCGCTCTCAGCCATGCAGTCTCGCCTGTCAGCCGGGCCGGCCAGTCGCGGTGGAATGCGAGCAAGGCGGCATGGCTGGCTGACGTGGCCACGTTCAGGGCATCCTCCATGATCAGACCCATGTCGGCGGGCTCATGCCGGTGCCGAAAAGGGGACTGGATCCGCCCGGAGAGCGCGGACGCCGGTAGGCCGGACCAGATGGTCAGTTCGAGTTCCGGGAGCAGGTGCCCCAGCGCATTCAGCACCGGCGCCGCCTGGGCCAGATGGCCCAGGCCGTGATGGCTGATGGCCGCCAGCAGTTTCACGGTTCCGCCAGGATTTCCTTGAGGAGCGGCAGGGAAGCCGGTCTCTTCCGGCTCAGGGAATGGGTGTCCAGGGCATCCACCAAGGCCAGCAGATGGGGCAGATCGCGCCGGCAATGGGTGAGGAGATAACGTCCCACGTCATCGGGCAGTTTCATTCCGCGGGCCTCGGCACGGATGACCAGGGCTTCCGACTTGTCGGCGTCGGACAGGGGGGCGAGGCGGTAGGTCAGGCCTTGCGCCAATCGCGTCGCCAGATCCGGGCGCAGGGCCAGACGGGCGGGTGGCGAACCGCCGCACACCACCACCTTGCCACCGCTCTCCCGGGCGGCATTGATGAGGTTGAACAGGCGAATCTGATCGTCCGGGTCCAGGCTGTCCACGTCATCCACCGCGAGGGCGTTGACCGGAGGCTCCGGCAGGGGACGGCCTGGGATGGCCTTGGCCGCATCTGCCCAGGCCGCCAGCAGGTGGCTCTTGCCGGTGCCGGATTCGCCCCACAGAAAGATCAGCGGCTCCGCGATCAGTCCAACCGCATGGTCGCGGAGCACGCTCACGGCCTCGGCATTGGGGCCGGGCAGGAAATTATCAAAGTCGGGGGGGGCGTCGGGACGGATGTCCAGGATCAGTTGGCGCATGCCCGCATTTTACCAGCCCGCTCGCGGTGGGCCCGCGCCCTTGTCGGCTTGACAAGGCCGGGCCGCCGCCTCTACAACGGACCCCATGCCTTCCGATTTCCCGGCCATTCCGGCCACACCATGAATTCCATTGTCTCCACCTCCCCCGTACCGGCGCCTCGTCCAGTGCTCGACGTGCCTCCCGTGATCGAAGAAGCCCTGGAACCGGGAGAGCGCGAGCACCTGGTGGCCCGGATCAAATCCCTGCTGAAGGCGCGGGATGCGGTGCTGGTGGCCCACTATTACACCTCCGCCGAATTGCAGAAGCTGGCTGAGGAGACTGGTGGCTGCGTTTCCGATTCACTGGAAATGGCCCGCTTCGGTCATGCCTCCAAGGCCAGGACCCTGGTGGTGGCCGGTGTGCGCTTCATGGGCGAGACCTCCAAGATTCTGAACCCGGAAAAACGGGTGCTGATGCCTGACCTGGGGGCCGAGTGTTCTCTGGATCTATCCTGCCCGGCCGAGTCCTTTTCCGCGTTCTGCGATGCCCATCCGGACCGGGAGGTCGTGGTGTATGCCAACACTTCGGCGGCGGTGAAGGCCAGGGCCGACTGGATGGTGACCTCCAGCATCGCGGTCAAGGTGGCCGCCCACCTCCATGCCCTGGGCAAGAAGCTGATCTGGGCCCCGGACCGTTTCCTGGGCGACTACGTCCAGAAGACCACCGGCGCCGACATGCTGCTCTGGCAGGGGAGCTGCGTGGTGCATGAGAAATTCAAGGAAGAAGGCATCCGGGAACTCAAGGCCGAGCATCCCGAAGCCGCGGTGCTGGTGCATCCGGAATCCCCCGCCGGCATCATCGCCCTGGCCGATGTGGTGGGGTCCACCACCCAACTGATCCGGGCCGCCGCCGAACTGCCCAACCCCGTGTTCATCGTCGCCACCGACAACGGCATCTTCCACAAGATGCGCCAGGCGGCGCCCGGCCGGACCTTCATCGAGGCCCCCACGGGGGGGCGGGGAGCCACCTGCGTTTCCTGCGCCCATTGCCCCTGGATGGCCATGAACGGCCTGCGCAATCTTTGCCGGGTCCTGGAGACGGGGGACAACGAAATCCTGGTGGACGAAGCCATTCGCGTCCGGGCGGTGGTCTCCATCAACCGTATGCTAGAGTTCGCCGGCCTGGCGGGCATAGGCTTGGCGGGGAGGAGCGCAGATTAGAACGTACCGCGGCCCACCTGAGTGACCTTGTTCACTGTGCCCCTGCCGGGCTCGTGTCCATACTCGCGCTTTGAAGTCCCTGAAACCCACAAAGAGGAGACAACCCATGAGCTTCATCCAGGAATTCAAGCAGTTCGCCATGCGGGGCAACGTCATCGACCTGGCGGTCGGTGTGGTGATCGGCGGCGCCTTCGGGAAGATCGTCGATTCCCTGGTGAAGGATGTCATCATGCCGCCCATTGGCGCCCTGCTCGGGGGCGTGGACTTCAAGCACTTCTACCTGAACCTGAGCGGCAAGACTTACGAGTCCATGGAAGCCGCCGAGAAGGCCGGCGCGCCGCTGATCAAATATGGCTCCTTCATCAACAGTCTGGTGGATTTCACCATCATCGCCTTCGCCATCTTCTTGGCTGTGAAGGCCATCAACCAGTTGCAGCGCAAGCAGGAAGAGGCGCCCGCCGCGCCCCCGCCCACGCCCGAAGATATCCTGCTGTTGCGGGAAATCCGCGACGCCTTGAAGAAATAACGCCGGTCCGGAGCCCTGGCTCCGGCTTGGCACAAGACATCCCGGCGGCATCGAGCCGGGCTGTTTCCGGATCGCCGAGATTGCGCCCCGAGGTCCATTTTCCAGCACACCCCAGACAACCCTCACAGGAGTACGCCATGCGCACCACCCTCTCGCTGTTCGCCGCCAGTCTGGCGGCCGCCGGTTTCGCCGTCCAGGCGGCCGATTCGCCCTATTACAACCCCGCCAATGCCGCCAGTTCCAGCGGAATGACCACGGGTTATGAACTCTTCAAGACCATCGGCTGCCCCGGCCGCGGCATTCTGGAAGTGCCTTGCAAGGACACCCTGCCGAAGGCCGCCGCCAAGATCCTGGACAGCGATGGCGACGGCGTGCCCGACGACCAGGATCGCTGCCCCGGCACCGTGAAGGGCGCCAAGGTGGATGCCAAGGGTTGCGAGCTGGACAGTGACGGCGACGGCGTGGTGGATCGCCTGGACAAGTGCCCCAACACGCCCGCCGGTCGCAAGGTCAATGCCGACGGTTGCGAACTGGACAGCGACGGCGACGGTGTCGTCGATGCCCTGGACAAGTGCCCCAACACGCCCGCCGGCCGCACGGTGAATGCCGTGGGCTGCGAATTGGATAGCGACGGCGATGGCGTCGTCGATGCCCTGGACAAATGCCCCGGTACCCCCCCGGGCCGCACCGTGAATGCTTCCGGTTGCGAGCTGGACAGCGACGGTGACGGCGTCGTCGACGCCCTGGACAAATGCCCCGGCACCCCCGCTGGCCGCAAGGTGGACAGCAAGGGCTGCGACCTGGACTCCGACGGTGACGGCGTGGCCGATGCCCAGGACCAGTGCCCCAACACGCCGGCCGGTGACCGGGTCGACGGGAAGGGCTGCTCCCTGCCCAAGGTGATGACCCTGAAGGGCGTCAACTTCGACAATGACCAGGCAACCCTGCGCCCCGATGCCGTGGCGATCCTGGACGAGGCTGTCGCTACCCTAAAGCGCTATCCGGGCATGAAGGTCGAAGTGGCCGGCCATACCGACAGCCACAGCAGCGACGAGCACAACCTGGCCCTCTCCGATCGCCGGGCGAAGACGGTCATGGACTACTTCGTGAGCAAGGGGGTCGCCGCCGAAAGGCTGAGCGCCAAGGGATACGGCGAAGCCCAGCCCGTCGCCGACAATGGCAGCGCGGATGGCCGCGCCAAGAACCGCCGGGTGGAGCTGCGGATCCTCGAGTAAGCCCGCCTCGATCGGCCCCGGACCCCGCCGCGAGGCGGGGTTTTTTATTTACGGGCCAGGGCTTCCTTCTCCATGAGGAGATAGGTGTTGTAGGCGTTTCGCCGGTTTGCCTCCGCGAAGGCCGGCATGAATTCGTATTTCGTCCAATCGGTCCTGGCGTAAGCCTCCTCGAAGGGCACCAGGTCCGCCACTGCCAGGCCCATCTGTTCCCGCAGGTAACGCAGGTAGTCCCGGGTCAGGGTGAGATCGTCCAGGGGCGCGACGGAGGCGCCGCCGTGGCCCGGCACCAGCAGTTTCGGCTTGAAGGCGATGAGCTTGTCCAGGGCGGCGAGCCACGCCAGGGAGTCGGCGTCGCCCACGAAGGGGACCCGGCCCTTGAATACCAGGTCGCCCGCGTACAGCACTCCGTCTTCGGCGACGAACATCACCAAGTCCTCGTCAGAGTGGGCGGGGCCCACATGGCGAATATTGAAATGCAGGCCACCCAGGGTGAAGTCGGTATCGCCGGCCAGCCAGAGATCGGGGCTTGGAAAGCGCTGGGTCCTGTCGTTGATCCATTGGCCCAGGATGGCCTTGCGCTGCTCGAAGCGAAGCTTCGCCCCTTCGGAACCCACCACGCCCTTGCCGCCCTCATGGGCCCAGATTTCGGCGCCCAGGTCTTTGAAGATCTGGATGCCGTAGTAATGGTCGGCATGGTAGTGGCTGACGATGACCCGCTTGATGGGCAGAGACGTGACCTGGCGGATGCGTTTCAGCATGGCCAGGGCCAAGGAGGGGGAGCCCAGGGTGTCGAATACCACCACCCCATCCGGCGTCACCACGAAGCCGGCATTGGACATGAAGCCCTGGTTGGCGGTGCTGGCGGCGCCCGCCAGACCGGGCACGAAATAGCTGTGGGGGGCGAGCTTGACCGCCTTCACCTGGACCGTGACCGGCGGGTAGGTGGCCGACACGGCGAGACTGGCGGGCAGCAGGCAGAAGCAGAAGAGGAGCGCGGAAAGCAGACGCATGGCTGGCGGCCTCGGGAATGGGGACGGAGGGATTATAGAAAGCCAGGGCCCACGTCTTCTGTAGTATCTTCCGACGGTCTTCACGTTCCGTCCTGCCGTGTTTCTCAAGAAATCGCTGCCTTTTCTGCTGGCCTTCGTCCTGCCGCTGGTCCTGGTCTACGCCTGGTGGGGGGGCTTCAATCCGGTGGACATCCGCGAAGACACGGCGGGTCCCTACACCTATGCCTACCTGGAGCAGAAGGGCGATTACTCCAAGCTGCCCGATCTCGCCGACCAGGTGTACACCTCGCTGAAGGCCGACGGCATCCAGCCTGGCCTGCCCATCACCGTCCTGTATTCCAACCCCGACCTGGTGGCGGTGAACGACCGGCTGGGGCGGACGGGCTTCCTGGTGGCCCCGGGCAGCCAGCCGAAGCCGCCGTTGGCGGTGGATACCATTCCCCTGCGCCGGGTGCTGGCGGCGCGGGTTCGGGCAGGCAGCCTGCTGGCGCCCGGTCGTGCCTACCTGGCCCTGGATCGCTACCTCCAGGCCCGGGGTCGGGGCATCGCCATGCCCACCGTGGAGATCTACGTCCCCTCCGACAGTCCCACGAGCATGGGCCTGTTGACCGTGGAGATGGCCGGGCCATGAGCCCGTTCGCCGTCATGGCCGCCCTGGCCCTGGAGCATCTCCGGCCCGAGCGGCCGGAACAGCCCCGCCAGGTCGCCCGGACCTGGCTGGCCTGGCAGCTCGAACATCTCAATGCCGGTGGCGAGCAACATGGCATGCTGGCCTGGACCCTGGGCGCCCTGTTCCCCGCCTTGGCGGTGGCGGGGGCAAGCGGCGTCCTGGCGAGCTTGTGGAGTCCCCTGGACTGGGCTTTCCAGATCTTGGTCCTCTACTTCTGCCTGGGTTTCAAGGCCGCCTCCTTTCGCGCCGCCGGCGTGGTCCGCGCCCTGGAATCGGAAGAACTGGACCGAGCCCGCGGCAAGTTGCTCGCCTGGCGGCCCAACATCCTGGCCGGGATCGATGGCCCCAGCCTGCTGCGGCAGGTGCTGGAGGAAACGTTCCGCCAGGCCCTGGTCCGGCTCTTCGGGGTGTTGTTCTGGTTCCTGGTCCTGGGCGGCGCCGGGGCGACCCTCTATCTCCTGACCCGACTGGCCCGGGACCGTTGGCATGGGGAACCCGGCTTCGCCGCCTTCGCCACGCGCTTTTCCCGCTGGCTGGACTGGCTGCCGGCCAGGGCGGTGGCCTTCAGCTTCGCCATCGTCGGCAATTTTCAGGATGCCCTGGAAGCCTGGCGGGGCCAGGCCAGGGCCTGGGGAGACGAGAACGAAGGTGTCCTGCTGGCCGCGGGGGCTGGCGCCCTGGGCCTCCAGTTGGGCGGCCCCATCAGCTTCACGTCGGGTGAGCTGGCGCGTCCTGTCCTGGGGTCCGACGAAGCCCCCGGGCTGGATTCCCTGGATGCGGTCACGGCCCTGGTCTGGCGGGCCGCGCTGCTCTGGCTGGCGGTGCTGGGCCTGCTCTGGCTGGGGCGCCTCTGAGATTTTCCTTATTGCTTGATTGATGCCCTCGCGGCGCACGGGCGGTAAATCGATGGCGGTGCGCGCCCGGACCGATGGCCATCCCTCCGGCTCGGCGGGTGGGTTCAGGGCTCATCTGGTGAGCCCCCTGTCCGCCAAAATGGATCGGACGAGCACAACGCCCCGGAGGCATGCCATGAGCGACGATGGACTTTCCCCCAACCTGCTGACCCTCAAGGAGGCGCTACCGTCCACGCTTTACACCCTTGGCCAGTCGCTGAATGCGCGCGAGCCGGCCCTTTTGCCATGCCCGGACATGCTTCCGGAAGTGCGTTGGCACATCCGGTGGATGCTCGCCGGAATCGGCAGGCTCACCGACATCATCAACAAAATCCTCGCTCCCGTCGCTCTGGCCGACGGCCGGGCCGCCGATGCGGCCTTCGCCATGAACCGGCTCAATGACTGGATACTGGATTGGGCCGAGCGCATGAATGAAGCCCGGCGCCTGCATCCCGGCCCGGAAGAACGAGATGTGCGCGACTGGCTGGTCGCCACCTACCGGCATGTCCTGCGCGATCTGGAATCCGGACTGGCGGACCTCGCATCGATGCTGGAGGATCCCAAAGCCGAACGGGTGCGGCGCGGTCTACCCAGGCATGGCAAGGTGATGCTACCCCTCGAAATCACCCTGACGGAGTGCCCCGAAGTCACGCGCCTCGCCGACTGGGCGGAGGCGCGAGGCAGACGGCCGCCACCCACGCAACACCCGGCACACCGCCAGGGCTTGGGCTTCTGGGGCTGGGTAGGCGCCATCGCGCTGGGAAGCTGGATCGGCTCATGTCTGGGGGACGACGATTGAACCATACGCGTTCCTGGCGTGGCTCACGATGCATGCAGGAACCCGATAGCCGGACTGCCCGGTAAAATCGGGAAAAATCCACCATAACTGGCGGGAGCCCCATGCAGCGCCTGAACATGCCAAATGCCCTGATCCGCTGCGCATTTGTGGTCTAACAACACATGACCCCCCAAGACTTCATCGCCCGCTGGCGCCACGCTGACGGTTCCGAGCTGGCCAACGCCCAGAGCTTCACCCGGGAACTGTGCGAACTCCTGGAGGTGCCCGTGCCCGACCCCGCCCGGGCCGACACCGCCGACAACGCCTATGTGTTCGAGCGCCGGGTCATCTTCCGCCACGGCGACGGCGGCACGTCCGAGGGGCGTATCGACTGCTATCGGCGCGGCGCCTTCGTGTTGGAGGCCAAGAAGCTCAAGGCCGGCGCCCAGACCAAGGGCTTCGACGATGGCCTGCTGCGCGCCCGCGCCCAAGCGGAAAACTACGCCCGGGCCCTGCCGGCGGAAGAAGGTCGCCCCCCGTTCCTCGTGGTGGTGGACGTGGGCCACGTCATCGAGCTCTATGCCGAGTTCTCCCGCAGTGGCGCCACCTACACGCCTTTCCCCGATCCCCGGAGCCACCGCATCCGCCTGGAAGACCTGGCCCGGGAGGACACGCGCGCCCGCCTCCGGGCCGTCTGGCGGGATCCCTTCTCCCTGGACCCCGGCAAGCGGACCGCCCGGGTCACCCGCGACATCGCCGCGCGCCTGGCCCGGGTGGCCCAGTCCCTGGAGGGCAGGCACGCGCCCGAGCACGTGGCCGCCTTCCTTTCCCGCTGCCTGTTCTCCATGTTCGCCGAGGACGTGGGGCTCCTGCCCAGAACCGACGGTGTGGGGGCCTTCACCGGCCTGCTGAAAAGCCTGCGGGAGGCCCCCGGACAGTTCGTGCCCCTGGTGGCGGAATTGTGGAAGGCCATGGACGGCGGCGAATTTTCCGTGGCCATCCGCGCCCAGTTGCCGCGCTTCAACGGCAAGTTGTTCAAGCAGCCGGACGTGATTCCCCTGGACCGGGACCAGATCGACCTGCTGCTGGAAGCCGCCACCGCCGACTGGAGCGAGGTGGAACCCGCCATCTTCGGCACCCTGCTGGAACGGGCGCTGGACCCAGCCGAGCGCCACAGCCTGGGCGCTCACTACACGCCCCGGGCCTATGTGGAGCGCCTGGTGCTGCCCACGGTCATCGAACCCCTGAGGGCGGAGTGGGCCAACACCCAGGCCGCCGCCCTGCTGCTGGCCAACGAAGGCAAGACTGACGCCGCCCGGGCCGAACTCCACGCCTTCCACCACCGCCTGTGCGCGGTGCGGGTGCTGGACCCGGCCTGTGGCTCCGGCAACTTCCTCTACGTCACCATGGAGCACATGAAGCGCCTGGAGGGCGAGGTGCTCAACCACCTGGAGAGCCTGCCCGGCAAGGATCTCAGCCAGGACCGCTTCGACATCCAGGGCCTGGCCATCGACCCCCACCAGTTCCTGGGCCTGGAGCTCAACCCCCGAGCCGCCGCCATCGCCGAGATGGTGCTGTGGATCGGCCACCTGCAATGGCACTACCGCACCCGGGGCCGGGTGCTGCCGCCCACGCCCATCCTGCGGGACTTCCGCAACATCGAATGCCGGGACGCCGTGCTGGCCCACGACGGCATGGCCTACGCCACGGACGAACGCGGTGTGCCCCTGACCCGCTGGGACGGCAGGACCACCAAGGCCCATCCGGTCACCGGCGAGCGGGTGCCCGACGAAACCGCCCAGGTGCCCATGGAGCGCTACGCCAACCCGCGCCGGGCGGCGTGGCCGGCGGCGGACTTCGTGGTGGGCAATCCGCCCTTCATCGGCGCATCGGCCATGCGCCAGGCCCTGGGGGACGGCTATACCGAGGCCCTGCGGGCCGCCTGGCCGGACGTGCCGGAATCCGCCGACCTGGTCATGTACTGGTGGCACCACGCCGCCCAACTGGCGCGATCCGGCGCCATGTGGCGCTTCGGCTTCATCACCACCAACAGCCTGCGCCAGACCTTCAACCGGCGGGTGATCGAACACCATCTCAATCCTCTCCCGTCTGCGGGAGAGGGGGTTCATATCGCCTACGCCGTCCCCGATCACCCCTGGGTGGAATCCGCCTCCGGCGCCGCCGTGCGCATCGCCATGAGCGTGGGCGCCCCCGGACCGGGAGAAGGCCTGTTGCAAACCGTGATCCGGGAAGGGGACACGGACGGCGAAGCGGTGGCCGTGGACCTGGCGGATCGGATCGGCGTCATCCACGCGGACCTGACCATCGGCGCCGACGTGGCGGGGGCAGAGGGGTTGAGAGCCAATGAGAGCTTGTGTCACATGGGTGTCAAGCTGCACGGCGCTGGCTTCATCGTCGCCCCCGAGCAGGCGGCGGCCCTCCTCCCCCTCCCCGCCTCCCCCGCGGGCGGGGGAGGAGAAACCCTGTCCGCACCCGGCTCGAACGGTAAGTCAGGCGCCCCCCTCCCCGCGAGCAGGAAGGGACGGGGAGGGGAGGGCATCATCCGCCCCTACCGCAACGGCCGCGATCTCACCGACAAGCCCAGAGGCGCCCAGGTCATCGACCTCTACGGACTCTCTGCGGAAGATGTGCGTCGGCGTTACCCGGCCATTTATCAATGGGTGCTGGAACGGGTGAAGCCGGAGCGGGACCACAACAATCGGGCAAGCTACCGGGACAAGTGGTGGGTGTTTGGCGAGCCACGCAAGGAGTTGCGCACAGCTCTTGTGGATCTGTCTAGGTATATAGCTACGACGAGGACAGCCAAGCACAGAGTTTTCCAATTCTTGCCTGTAAAAATCGTGGCTGAAAGCAAAGTGGTTTGTGTTGCCTCCGATGATCCTTTTGTACTTGGGGTGCTGTCTTCAAGCACACATACCTTATGGGCATTGGCGGCGGGTGGTTGGCTTGGAGTGGGTAATGACCCCACGTATAACCATTCGGATTGCTTCAATAAATTCCCCTTCCCCGATCCCACCCCCGACCAGCAGGCCCGCATCCGTGCCCTGGCTGAGGAACTGGACGCCCACCGCAAGCGGCAACAAGCGGCCTATCCGGACCTGACCCTGACCGGCCTGTACAACGTGCTGGAAAAGCTCCGCGCCGGCGAGACCTTCAACGCCAAGGACAAGGCCATCCACGAGCAGGGCCTGGTGTCGGTGCTGAAGCAGCTTCACGACGACCTGGACGCCGCCGTGCTGGAGGCCTACGGCTGGACCGACCTGCTCCCCTCCCCCGCAAGCGGGGGAGGGGCTGGGGGAGAGGGTGAGAGGAACACCGATACCCTGCTCGAACGCCTGGTGGCCCTGAACGCCGAGCGCCGCCGGGAGGAAGCCGCCGGCCGGGTGCGCTGGCTGCGTCCGGCCTTCCAGAACGCCGCCGACCAGTCCGCCCCGGCGGCGGAAGCCCCCGCCGAGGCCGCCACGACCGCCGCCGCGACCCGGGAAACGGTGGACAGGCAGCCCTGGCCCGCCACCCTGCCGGAACAGGTGGCCGCCGTGGCCCGTGTTCTGGCCCAGAGCGCCAAGCCTCTCGCCGAGGCCGAGATCGCCGCCCGCTTCACCGGCAAGGGGCCTTGGAAGAAGCGCCTGCCCCAGCTTCTGGATACCCTGGCCGCCCTGGGCCGGGCGCGGATGGTGGATGGGGGGTGGTTGGTTTGATATAGGCTCACCCTATGAGCCTGTGAGGGGGCACGATATCCACACAATATGGATATCCTGGAGCGGCCATGAATTTCTGCGATTGGTTCTTCTCGTTTTTTGCCCACCTGCTTTGCTCGGTGGTGGGTCTGATCCTGGCGATGTTTGCCCTGTTGCTTCTCTGGGTGCTCTGGTACATCGCGCCCTGGCTGATACTGGGCTTCGCGACGGTCATCCTGGCCTTCCTGTTCGTCCCGCCCCTGCGCCGCTGGCAGGATGAGTACACGCCGGGTTGGGATTGGACCAGGCGGAAACGCTGATGCGCGCGCCTGTTTTCGAAGCCCCGGCGCGCCTGGGCTGGCGCCTGCGCCATGGCGAGATCATGTTTGATCCGGAATTGCCCATCGTGACCTATGCGCTGACTCCGATTTTCCCCATGTGCGCGGACAGGCTCGCCGAGCGCCGGATCGTCTGGAACCTGTGGGCGCTGATGGACAGCGCGCGCCGCCCCGGCGGCCACGACATCCTCACCTGCGAGTGTGGTCAGCCGCCCCATGCGCGCCTGGAAGAATCCGTCCTGGTGAGCCATCCGGATGATGAAAGCGTGGTCTGGGAACTCGATATCCAGGGTTTGAAGCCGGCTTTGGCCGAAGTTCCGACCGACCTGGAAGGCTTTGTCCGCCTCGTGTTCCGGCGGCCGGACTACGAGGCGGACATTCGCGCCATGTTGCGGGAAGTGGGGCGGGTGCAGGGCTCTTCTATCCCAGTCGCTGGCCTGATGGAGGTCCGTGGCCAAGATTTCCTGGTCGAAAACCACCCCGAATTTCGTCATGTCGTCGCCGATCTGTTCGAGCCCACGGTCCGTGGCGACTATGACGGGGAAGCGCTCGCGCGCCTGGATGCCGAGGCCGAATGGCCGCGAGAACCCCTGTTCCCGCCCGGAACCCGGGTGGAGATCGGTTTATTCGGCGGTGAGCTGTGCCTGGTGGATGGCCGAGCCAGCCGCCTTTGGATCGAGCGCTGGTTCACCCGCTGGACCGTGCTGGATGCCTATCGTCAATGGGGTGAATCTTTCGCAAGGGCATACGCCTTGCCCAAGCTCTATCCGGGGATGAAAGCCCCAACGGGCGTTACAGACAACGAATTCGTCCTGCTCCCCGGTGGGGACATGAAAAGCTGCCATCGCGCCGGCGAAGCATTTAAGGCCGCCTTGCAACGCGCTTTCTTGGAAGGAAGCACCGCGCCGGGTGTGTCGGTCGGGTATCGGCGTCTGGACTTGCCCGGGGTACCGTAGCGGCGTGGTTCTGGCCTGGGAGGCGCTGGAAGGCCGGGCCTCATCCCGGCTTGTCTGATCCGGTGGGGCGACTTACATTGTCTGCATATTGGTAATTCATTTTGGAGGCCATCATGCGCAGTACCATTACCGAACGAGGTCAGACCGTGGTGCCCGCCGCCGTGCGCAAGCACTTCGGCCTGTCTCCCTCGGATCGCCTGGAATGGGTGATCGAGGGGGACCACCTGCGGGTGCTGCCGGTGCCGGCGGACCCCATCGCCGCTTTCAGGGGGCGTGGCAAGGGCGGCGGCACGGCACGCTTGCTGACGGAGCGCCGGGCGGACGAGGCGGGTGAGTGAAGCGCTGGCTGCTGGATACCTCCGCCCTGCTTACTCTGCGGGATGACGAACCGGGGGCGGACGCGGTGGCCGAGGCCTTGCGCCAGGCACGGGGAGGCAAGGCCGTCTGCCTGGGCTGCTTCATGAGCCTGATGGAAGTGCTTTACAGGGTGTGGAAGGACGAAGGCGAGGCGGCGGGAAAGCTGGCCTATGAACAATGCCTTGCCCTGCCCATCGAATGGGTGCACGAGTCGCCGGAGTTGCTCGAAGCCGCCGGCCGCTTCAAGGCCACCGCCCGGCTTTCCCTGGCGGATGCCTGGATCGCCGCCTGCGCGGAATTGGCCGATGCCACCCTGATGCACAAGGATCCGGAGTTCGCGTCCCTGGACATCCGCCAGCAGCCCTTGCCCTACAAGGCCGACTGAAGCCATGCTGAACGCCCTCTGGATCGGGTTCTTCCTGGTGGCCTTCGGGGCTTCGGTGCTGCAATTCCTCGGGGGCGATCCCACTGTGTTCGGGGCGGTCATGAAAGCCGCCTTCGAGTCGGCGAAGACAGCCTTCGAGGTGGCGCTCGGCCTCACCGGTGTCATGTGCTTGTGGCTGGGGGTCATGAAGATCGGCGAGCAGGCGGGCTTTCTCTCGGTCCTGGGGCGCTGGCTCGCCCCCCTGTTCTCCCGCCTGTTTCCCGAGGTGCCCCAGGGCCATCCCGCCCTGGGTTCCATCACCATGAACATGGCCGCCAACGTGCTGGGTCTGGACAACGCCGCCACGCCCATGGGCCTCAAGGCCATGAAGGAATTGCAGGAGCTGAATCCGGACAAGGACACGGCCAGCAATGCCCAGATCCTGTTTCTGGTCATCAATGCCTCGTCGGTGACCCTGCTGCCGGTGACCATCTTCACCTATCGGGCCCAGTTGGGGGCGGCGGATCCCACCGACGTGTTCATCCCCATCCTCATGGCCACCTACTGCTCGACGCTGGCTGGCTTCCTGTTCGTGGCGGCGGTGCAGCGCATCCGCCTGGACGGCGTGCTGCTGGCCTGGTTGGGTGGCATCACCGCCGTGGTGGGCGGGTTGGCCTTCTGGTTCGCCAGCCTGCCGGCGGCGGAGATGACGGTCCGGTCCTCGGTGCTGTCCAACTTCCTGCTGCTGGCCCTGATCGTGACGTTCCTCATAGGCGCGGCCTGGAAGCGGGTCAATGCTTACGAGGCCTTCATCGAGGGGGCGAAGGAGGGCTTCCATACCGCCGTCGGCATCATTCCCTACTTGGTGGCCATGCTGGTGGCCATCGGCATGCTGCGCGCCAGCGGCGCGCTGCCGGCCTTCGTCGAGTCGGCCCGGGCCGGGGTGGCCTGGCTGGGGTTCGACACGGCCTGGGTGGAGGCCCTGCCCACCATGGTGATGAAGCCGTTGTCCGGGTCCGGCGCCCGGGCCATGATGATCGAGACCATGCAGGCTTCCGGCGCCGATTCCTTCGCCGGCAGGCTGGCCAGTATCGTCCAGGGCAGTACCGAGACCACCTTCTACGTGCTGGCGGTGTACTTCGGCTCGGTGGGCATCAAGCGGGTGCGCCACGCCGTGGCCGGCGGGCTGGTGGCGGACCTGGGCGGTTTCGCGGCGGCGGTGGCGGCGGCGTACCTGTTCTTCGGCGCGGCGGCCTGAGGAACGAACAACGGTGAGGAGATAAGAATATGTTCGCGCGATTGTTGGGCATCCTGGGCAAGGTGCTGGTGAAGACCCCCGCCAAGATCATCCTGGGGCTGGTGGCCTTCTATTTCCTGTTCGCCTGGTTCGGCTTCGAGCCCCTGGTGAAGTGGGCAGCACCCAAGTACATCGCCGACAAGAGCAAGCATACCCTCTCCATCGCCGAGGCACGCTTCGATCCCCTCGCCCTGACCGTTTCGGTGAAGGGCCTCAAGCTCGCCGAGCCGGACGGCAAGCCCCTGCTGGGCTTCGGTGAGCTGTTCGTGGATTTCGAGGCGGCCAGCCTGTTCAAGTGGGCCTACACCTTCGACACCATCCGCCTCGCCGCTCCCGATGCCCGCCTGGAGCTGCGCCCCGACGGTAGCCTCAACTGGACCGCCCTCATCGAGGCCCTGAAGAGCAAGGAGGACGAGCCGGACAAGCCTCTGCCGCGCCTGCTGATCCATCGGGTCGTGCTGGAGAAGGGGCGGGTAGGGGTGGCCGACCGCAAGGTGGGCTTCGAGACCGCCCTCAACCCCCTGGACCTCACCCTCACCGAACTGTCCACCCTGCCCGACGACAAGGGCGCCTACACCCTGGCCGCCACCACCCAATTGGGTGCCCGCATCCGCTGGAAGGGGGACATGACCCTCAAGCCCATCGTCGCCACCGGTGAACTGGCCGTCGACGGAGTCACCCTGGCCAAGCTTTGGCCCTACGTCCAGGACAAGCTGGCCATGGCCCCGCCGGAGGGCTTCGCCTCCCTGAGCCTGGCCTACCGTGCCGGCTACGCGGACAAGAAGCTTTCCCTGCTGCTGGACAAGCTGGGCTTGAGCCTGGAAGGCCTGGGCCTGAAGGGCAAGGATGCAGCCGAGCCGTCGCTGACCCTGGACCGCCTCGCCCTTTCCGGCGGCCGCTTCGACCTGGACAAGCGCCAGCTCGACATCGGCGAGATCGCTCTGTCCGGCGGCAAGGTGGCCCTGAACCGGGATAAGGCGGGCCGGCTGGACGTGCTGGACTGGTTCCCGCCATCCCCGACAGTTCAAGACTCGGCGGTAGCCGCGAAACCTGCGCCCGCACCGAAGGCCCCGGCCAAGGCTGGGGGAGAAGTCCCACCCTGGCGGGTCAACCTGAACCGCTTCGCCTTGAATGGCCTGGGCATCCGCGTCACCGATGCCGGCTTCGCCGCACCCCTGACCGCCGAGGTGGGCAACGTCCAGGTGGGCTTTGCCGCCAAGGCGGAAGCGGGTGCCACGACCCAGGCAGTGGTGGAGGGGCTGGCGGTGGATGTTTCCGGCCTCCGGCTGCTGTCCGCCGCCATGAAGGAACCCCTGTTCGTGCTGGGTGGCCTCACCCTGGCCGATGGCCACCTGGACCTGGCCGCCCGCCAGGCGGAGATCGGGCGGGTGAGCGTCGCCAACGGCAAGCTCGAGGCGGTGCGGGACGGCAAGGGCCGCATCGCCCTGCTGGAAGCGCTCAAGCCCGTGGATGGCAAATCGTCGCCGGCGGCTGCCCCGGCGAAAAAGGCCGAGCCGGCGGCCGCCGACACCTGGCACTGGAAAGTGGGGCAGGTGGATCTGTCCGGCTTCCAGGTGGCCGCCCGGGACGAGACCGTGAAGCCGGCCGGCGGCCTGACCCTCGACAAGATCGAAGCCACCGCCAGCGGCCTGTCCGACAACCTCAAGGCGCCGCTGCCGGTGAAGCTGGGCTTCCAGGTCAAGGAGGGCGGCAGCTTCCAGGCGGAAGGCAAGGTGGTGCCCGCGGCGCCGTCGGCGGACATCCGGCTCAAGCTCGCCAACCTGGCCCTGGCCCCGGCCCAGCCCTGGCTCACCCAGGCCGCGAACCTGACCCTGGCCTCGGGTCGGGCGTCCCTGCACGGCCAGGTGAAGTACGCCGGCAAGGCCGAGTTCAAGGGCGGTTTCGAGGTGGCGGATCTGCTGCTCAACGAGAGCGAGGGGGGCGCCCGTTTCCTGGCCTGGAAGCAGCTGGCCAGCGACAGTGTCAGCGCCAGCCAGGAGGCCCTGGACATCGACGAGCTCAAGCTCGACAGCCTGGGCATGAAGCTGGTGATCTACCAGGACAAGACGGTCAACCTGAAGAAGATCCTCAAGGCCGAGGCGCCGCCGCCCGAGCCGAATGGCCAAATGGCCGGCGGCAAGGCGGCCGAGCCGGCCAAGCCTGTCGAGGCCGCGGCAGGCCAGGAGGCCAGGCCGCCCCAGGCCGCCGATCCGGCACCCGCCTACCGCATGAATATCGACCGTATCCGCATCGAGCACGGTGAAATGGACTTCGCCGATCTCTCCCTGGCCCTGCCGTTCGGTACCCGCATCCATGATTTCAAGGGCGCTTTCAACGGCATTTCCACCAAGCCCGGCAGTGCCGCCGAACTGGAGCTGGACGGCCGGGTGGACGACTACGGCCTGGCCCGGGCCGTAGGCCAGCTCGACCTGTTCAATCCCACCGGCTTCATGGACATCAAGACCGTGTTCCGCAACGTGGAGATGACCAATCTGACGCCCTACACGGCCACCTTCGTGGGCCGCAAGATCCAGTCGGGCAAGCTCTCCCTGGACCTGGAATACAAGATCAAGGATCGCCAGCTGCTGGGCCAGAACCAGATCGTCATGGACAAGCTGACCCTGGGTGAGCGGGTGGAAAGCCCCACCGCCAAGGATCTGCCCCTGGATCTGGCCATCGCCATCCTCCAGGACAGCGACGGCAAGATCGACCTGGGCCTGCCCGTGTCCGGCAGCCTGGACGATCCCCAGTTCAGCTACGGCCAGATCATCTGGAAGGCCATCGGCAACATCATCACCAAGATCGTCACCGCGCCCTTCCGCGCCCTGGGCGCCCTGTTCGGCGGCGGCGGCGAGAAGCTGGAGAAGGTGGCCTTCGAGGCCGGCGAGGCGGGCCTCACGCCGCCGGAGAAGGAGAAGTTCAAGCAGATCGCCCAGATCCTCGCCAAGCGCCCCGGCCTGGCCCTGACCGTCCAGGGGGCCTGGTCCGCCGAGATCGACCGGCCCGCCATGAAGGAG
>DAOQNK010000031.1:19645-21395 GCA_035332045.1 Thiobacillaceae bacterium
GAGGAGCCGCTGTCCGCCGAGGATCTGGGCCAGCTCAAGGACGCCGACCTGCATGCCCTGCTCTACAAGCGTCTGCTGGACAAGGAAGCGGTGTCCGACGAGGCCCTGGGCCAACTCGCAAGGCGACGGGGATTGGCCGTGGTGGACGGCCTGGTGGCGGCGGGCGCGCCCGCCGAACGGGTCAAGGCGGCGGATATCGTCAAACACGACGGCGATGGCCGGGAGGTGCCGGCCAAGCTGGAACTGGGGGTGGCCAAGCGCTGAGAATCCCGCCTCCAAAGGGGGGCGGGGCGCCCCCCCAGCCCGGGGCCGGTACAACGCCGGCTGGGGGCGAATACACCCTGGTTTCCCTCAAGTTTTTGTTGGGGAGTGCCGCTAAAGGTCTGCCTTAAGAAATACGAAAAAACCTTAAGCGACAAGGAAGCCACACCATGCGCAACAACCAGCCGGTGACTGGACAGGAATACGTCATCCGTGACGACGCCGCCTTCATCACCCACACAGACGCCAAGGGACGCATCACCCGGGCCAACGATGAATTCGTGGAAGCCAGCGGCTTCAGCCGCGAAGAGTTGTTGGGTCAGCCCCACAACATCGTTCGCCACCCGGACATGCCTGCCGAGGCTTTCCGGGATTTGTGGACCACCTTGAAGCGGGGCAGGCCCTGGACGGGCCTGGTGAAGAACCGGCGCAAGAATGGTGACCACTACTGGGTGCGGGCCAATGTGTCGCCCACCGCTGATGGCGGTTATACCTCGGTGCGGGCCAAGCCTTCCCGCCAGGAAGTGGCGGCGGCCGAAGCCCTCTACGCGCGCATGCGGGCCGACCCCGGCATCAAGCTTCAGGGTGGTTTCCTGGTCCCCTCGGGCTTCGCGGGCTGGAACGAGCGGATTTTCGGGCGCTTGCTGCTTTCCCACCGTTTCTGGCTGATGACTGGCCTGTCCGCGACCATGTTCGTGCTGGCCACCTTGATCGGCTGGCTGGGCCTGGGCAAGACCCAGGACACCCTCAAGCTGGTCATCGAGGGGCCGGTGAAGCAACTGGAGTTCCTGGGCCATATCAAATCGGATCTGCTCAGCAACCAGGCGGATATCCTCAAGGGTTTCCAGCATGATCCCCAAGGCACGCTGGTGGCTGTCCACGATCATCCGCTTTCGCTGCATCTGGATGCGGTGGCGAAGCGAACCACGGAGGTGGCCGACCAGTGGCGACAGTACATGGCCACGTATATGCCCGAAGAGGAAAAAAAGCTGGCGGACGCCTTCGATGGCCGGATGAAGGCCTGGTTCGACAAGCAGCAGGCGGCCGTCGCCAAACTCACGGCCGGCGACTATTCCAGCGCCGCCATGGCGGCTTTCCTCAAGGCGGGCCGGGAAGAAGGAAGCGCGGTCCTGGAAGCGGCGGACAAGCTCATCCACTTCCAGGAGGACGAGGTCAACGGTGAATACGACGCGGCCCAGGCGAATTACCAGCGGGACAAGCTGTTCTTTCTGATCCTCACCCTGACAGGCCTGGCGGGGGTCTTCGGATCGGGTTGGGCCATCGTGGCCCGTTTGTCCAGGGAGTTGCGCCATGCCGGTGAAACGGCGGATGCCATTGCCACGGGCGACCTGACCCGGCTTATGCCCCGGGCCGGCGAGGACGAGATCGGCGAGCTGATCGCCAAGCTCGCCTTGATGCGCAATACCCTGCATGAGCTCATCGCCTCCATCAGCCAGAACATGCGCGCCCTGGCCGGTTCCGCGACGGA
>DAOQNK010000032.1:0-2922 GCA_035332045.1 Thiobacillaceae bacterium
TTGAACAGCCAGTCCCGGTAGTCGTCCAGGTCGCCGTCGAAGGCGCGCAAGCCGCCGTCGGCGACGATGAGAAATTCATCCGTGGTCGCCCGCAGCAGGTGGCGGTCGTGGGATACGAGCACCAGGGTGCCCTCGAATTGGGCCAGGGCCACGGTCAAGGCTTCCCGGGTTTCCAGGTCCAGGTGGTTGGTGGGTTCGTCCAACAGCAGCAGATTGGGGCGCTGCCAGACGATCAGCGCCAGGGCAAGCCTCGCCTTCTCGCCCCCGGAAAAGGGGGCGATGGCCGTGGTGGCCATCTCCCCGGGGAAGTTGAAACTCCCCAGAAAGTTGCGCAGATCCTGCTCCCTGGTCTTGGGATCGAGCCTGGCCAGGTGCCAAAGGGGGGACTGATCGTGGCGCAAGGTCTCCACCTGATGCTGGGCGAAATAGCCGATGGCCAGACCCTTTCCCCAGTGGATATCCCCCGCCAACGGCGGCAGTTCAGCGGCGAGAGTCTTGATCAGGGTGGATTTGCCGGCGCCATTGATGCCCAGCAGGCCGATGCGCTGGCCACTCTGGAGGTTGAGGTTGAGGCCGGACAGAATGGGCTTGGCGCCTGCCGGAGCCGAGGCGTGGTCGAGTTCCATGGGTCCGAACGCCTCCGCCGGCCCCTCCGGGTGATTCACCTCGGCACGTGCCGTCTGACCGGGATATCCCGCCACCACGTCCTCCAGTACGAGGAGGGGATTGGGCGCCCGTTCCGGCTCCCGGAATTCGAAGGAGAAGGGGGCGCTGGCATGGATGGGGGCCAGCTCCTCCATTCTGGCCAGCATCTTCATGCGACTCTGGGCCTGCTTGGCTTTGGAGGCCTTGGCCTTGAAGCGGTCTATGAAGGATTGCAGATGGGCCCGTTCCCTGACCTGCTTTTCCTGGGCCGCCTGGCTGAGCGCCAGGCTGGCCGCCCGTTGTGCTTCGAAGTCCGAGTAATGGCCGGTATAGCGTTTCAGGGCTTGTTGATCAATGTGGACGATGACGTTGACCACGCCATCCAGGAAGTCCCGGTCGTGGGAAATGACGACGAGGGTTCCGGGATAGCGCTTCAGCCAGTCTTCCAGCCAGAGGATGGCATCCAGGTCCAGGTGGTTGGTGGGTTCGTCCAACAGCAGCAGATCGGAAGGACAGATGAGGGCCTGGGCCAGGTTCAGGCGCATGCGCCAGCCCCCCGAGAAACGGGCCACGGGATGCGTCAACTGGGATTGGCCGAAGCCCAGGCCGAGCAGCAGGGCTTCCGCCCGGGCCCGGACGGTATAGGCGTCGGCATCCGCCAGGGCGGCATGGAGTTCGCCGATCCGATGGCCATCCTGGGCAGCCTCGGCCTCCGCAAGGGAGTGTTCCAGCTTCCGCAGCGCGACGTCGCCGTCGATGACGTAATCCAGGGCTCCCCTTTCCAGAGCGGGCGTGTCCTGGGCCACATGGGCGATACGCCAGGTGGCCGGCAGATGGCAGTCGCCGGAATCGGCGTGCAATTCACCGCGCAGCAGGGCGAGCAGGCTGGATTTACCGGAGCCGTTGGCGCCCACCAGGCCGATTTTTTCCCCGGCGTTGAGCAGGAGGTCGGCGCCTTCGAGCAAGGGTTTGACCCCCCGCCGCAGGGAAAGGGATTGGAGTCTGATCATGGGGAATTGGTAGCAATGTACTAAGTTGGTGGACCGATGGCGTTTCAAGTAACCTAAAAAGATGCCGATATAGAGTTACATGGAAAACAAGGCGGGGGGTATGCATGGCCGCAATCCGTGAAGAGGAACCATGCGCGACAGTCCTGATCGTTGACGATTCACCTGAAAACCTCACTGTTCTCGGTGAGTTGCTGAGCGCCCATTATCGCGTGCGGGTCGCCAATTCAGGCTATCGGGCCCTGGAGATCGCGGCCAGCGAGCCGCGCCCGGAAATCATCCTCCTGGATGTGATGATGCCGGGTATGGACGGGTTCGAAGTCCTGGCCCGCTTGCGCCAGGATGCCCGGACGCGCCATATCCCGGTCATCTTCGTGACCGCCATGGATGGGGGCGAGGAAGAAGAGCGGGGCCTGGCCCAAGGGGCGGTGGATTACATCACCAAACCACCCCGGCCACCCGTGGTCCTGGCCCGGGTCCGCACCCATCTGGATTTGAAGCATGCGCGGGACTGCCTGGCCCACCAGAATGCGAGCCTGGAGGAGGAGGTGAAGAAGCGGGTCGGCGAGATCCTGCTTACCCAGGAGGTGGGTATTCATGCCCTGGCCCGCCTCGCCGAGATCCGCGATCCCGATACCGGCAACCACCTGCGCCGCACCCAGGGCTTCGTCCGCGAGTTGGCCATCGACCTTCGGGAACATCCGCGCTTCCGGGACATCCTGGCGCCCGGCTATATCGACGATCTGGTGCGTTCCGCGCCGCTGCATGACATCGGCAAGGTGGGCATCCCCGACCACATCCTGTTGAAGCCGGGCAAGCTCGATCCGGACGAATGGGAAATCATGAAAACCCACGCCAGGCTGGGCAGCGATGCCATCGAGCTGGCCGAGCGGGACACCGAGCAGCCCGTGGAATTTCTTGCCGTGGCCAAGGAGATTGCCCACTTCCACCATGAACGCTGGGATGGACGCGGTTATCCCGAAGGGTTGCGGGAAGAGGCCATTCCGTTGCCGGCCCGCCTGATGGCCCTGGCGGACGTCTTCGATGCCCTGACCTCCAGACGGGCCTACAAGCTACCGCTGGATTTCGAGACGGCCCGTGCCACGGTGGCCGAGGGCCGAGGCACCCATTTCGACCCCGACGTGACGGATGCCTTCCTGCGGAACTACGCGAATTTCACGCGCATTGCCCTGCGCTTCGCCGAAAACGGCCAGGGTGCGGGAGCGGGCGCATCCGCCCCGGCATGCCGATGAACAACACCAGGCCGCCC
>DAOQNK010000032.1:3022-14835 GCA_035332045.1 Thiobacillaceae bacterium
GTGCGGGAGCGGGCGCATCCGCCCCGGCATGCCGATGAACAACACCAGGCCGCCCTCGCCCGCCAGCGCCCTGGCGGGCATCGACCCGCCCGACGCCATGCGCCGGGCCGCGATGCGCATCATGCTGTACTACTGCGCCTTCTCGGCGCTCTGGATCCTCGTGTCGGACCGAGCCCTGGCCTGGCTGTTCAGCGATCCGGCCATTTTGGAGCTGGCAGGCACTGTGAAAGGCTGGCTGTACGTGGTCGTGAGCGCCCTGCTGCTTTATGCGGCCCTGCGCCATTTGCCGGCGATGGCCCGGCGGCCGTCTCGGAAAAGCGATGCCTGGTCGATGCGGGCCCCGTTCCTGCTCTTGGGCGCGGGCATCGTCGTGCTGACCGGCGTGGGGATCGTCAACACCTTGTTGCAGTATCGGGAGCGACAGGAAAACCAGCTGCGCACGATCGCCCAGCTCAAGGTGCGCCAGATCGGCGACTGGCTGTCTGAAAGGCGGGCTTATGCCGCCTTCGTCCGGACGAATCGGGACATGTCCGGGCATTTCAGCCTTTGGCGGGAAGGCCATGGTGTCGGGGAATGGGCGTCCCTGGAGGCGCAGCTCAAGGACGTGGCCCGCCTTGGCCGCTTCGATGGCGCCCTGTTCATGGATGATCAGGGTCGTGTCCAGTGGCATCAGGGCGAGGGGGATGGCCGGATTACCGTGCCCGAACGGCTTGCCGCCAGTTATGCGGCGGGCCACGGGGAGATACTGATCCATGGGCCGTATCGGGATGATGTCTGTGGGATCTGCCTGGATTTCGTCGTACCCATGGTGGGATCTCGGACCGGCGCCCCGCCCGTTCTGATCCTGAAGGCGAACCTGGCCAATTCCCTGTTTCCGTTCCTGCAGGAATGGCCCGTTCCCAGCGCCAGCGGCGAGACCTTGCTGTTCCGGCAGGATGGCGACAATGTCCTGTTCCTGAACGAGTTGCGGCATGGCCGCGATACGGCGCTCCGGCTGCGGGTTCCCCTCACGCGTACCGAGGTGCTGGCGGCCAGGATGCTGAAGGGGCCCTATCATCCTGGCGATATCCAGGAAGGCGTGGATTACCGGGGCGTCGCGGTCATTGGCCTGAGCCTGCCCATCCCCGGCATCGACTGGTGGCTCGGCGCCAAGATCGATCGGTCGGAAACCCTGGTCCTGGCCGCCCGGGATATCTCGCTCATCCTCGCCACCGGCCTGCTGGCCTTGCTGGCCACGCTGGTCGGGGCCGGCCTGCTGCGCCAACGCCAAGCCTTGTTCAACGCCCGGCGGGAGTCCGAAGCCAAGTCCGAGCACCTGCGGGTGCTTCGCCTGCTGTCCGGCATCGCGGATGGCTCGGAGGACCTGATCTTTGCCGCCGATGGGACGGGGCGGGTGCTGTTCGCCAACCGGGCCGCCAGCCTGGCCTGGGGCCGGCCCGCCGACATCCTGCCCGGCAGTCCGCTGGAATCCCTGTTTCCCAGGACGGAGGCCGCCGATCTGGCGGCTCTCGCCCGTGAGGTCATGGCCGAATCCCGGGTGATGCAGGGCCAAAGGCTGTTCACCACCGCGGCCGGGCCCCGCGATTTCCAATTTGTCTTGGGCACCCTCCAGGACACGGTCACGGCCACGGCAGGCTATTACGCCGTATTTCGCGATGTGACCGAGGCCAGAAGGGCGGAGCAGGCCCTCCAGGAGTCCGAGGCGAAATACCGCCTGCTGGCGGATAACGCCGCCGATTGCATATTCTGGCAAGACGCGGATGGCGCCTTCCGCTACGTCTCGCCGGCTTGCGAGCAGATTACCGGCCATGGCTCGGCCGACTTCCTGGAGGACCCGGGCCTCATGGCGCGCCTGATCCATCCCCAGGATCGGGCGCGCTTCATGGACCACCTGGGGGCCAGGCAGAGCGCCGACGTCGGCGAGCTGGAATTTCGCATCATCCGCGCGGATGGGCAGGTCCGCTGCATCGCCCATCATTGCCTGCCCATCCACGATGCCGAGGGGCGCTTCATGGGCCGCCGGGGCACCAACCGGGACATCACCGAGCACAAGCGGACCGAGGATGAGGCCCACAAGCTGGGCCTGGCGGTGGCTCAAAGTCCCAACAGCATTGTCATCACCAACACCCTGGGGCTGGTCGAGTACGTCAACGAGGCGTTCGTGAATCGAAGCGGGTACCAGCCAGAGGAAATCCTCGGCAAGGCCGCCACCCCGCTGTTGACCGCCCATACGCCCGCCGCCACCTTCGCCAGCCTGCGTATGGCCCTCGAGTCGGGGAGCAGTTGGAAAGGGGAGATGATCAGCCGGGCCAAGGACGGAACCAAGTACGTGGAATTCGTGCATGTGGCGCCAATCCGCCAACCCGATGGCCGTATCACTCATTACCTGTCCATCCAGGAGGACATCACGGAGAAGAAGCGCATCGGCCTGGAGCTGGACCAGTACCGCCATCATCTGGAAGACCTGGTGGAAACCCGCACCGCCGAACTGGCCTCCGCCAAGCTCCAGGCCGAGGCGGCGAACCGGGCGAAAAGCGCCTTCCTGGCCAACATGAGCCACGAGATCCGCACCCCCATGAACGCCATACTGGGGTTGACCCATCTCATGAGCCGCGGCCTGAAGGAACCCGCTCAGCTGGAGCGTCTGGGCAAGATCGACAGCGCCGCCCACCATTTGCTGTCGGTGATCAGCGACATCCTGGACATTTCCAAGATCGAGGCGGGAAAACTGGAATTGGAGACGGTGGATTTCTCGCCAGACAGTCTGTTCGATCAGGTCCGCTCCCTGCTGAGCGACAAGATCCACAGCAAGGGTCTGGAGCTGATTTCGGATATCGCCGATCTGCCCCCCGTGTTGGCGGGAGACGTCACCCGCCTGCGCCAAGCCCTGGTGAATTACCTCTCCAATGCCGTCAAGTTCACCGAACGGGGCGCCATCCGCCTGGCCGCCCGGATCGAGGCGGAGCAGGACGGTCGGATCCTCGTGCGTTTCAGTGTCCGGGATACCGGTATGGGCGTCGCACCCGAGCATCTCGCCAGGCTGTTCTCCGCCTTTGAGCAAGGTGACGGATCAACGACTCGCCGCTTTGGCGGCACCGGCCTGGGCCTGGCCATCACCCGCCAGCTGGCCAGGCTCATGGGAGGCGAAGCCGGCGCGGAAAGCGAGCCGGGCCAAGGCAGTGAATTCTGGTTCACCGCCTGGCTGGGCTTGCGTCCAGGCGCCGAGATTCCCGTATCCGGGCATCGCGACAACCTCGATACCCTGCAACGGCTCAGACTCGCCTTTGGCGGGCGGCGCATCCTGCTGGCGGAAGACAATCCCATCAACCAGGAGGTGGCCCTGGAGCTTCTGCGGGAAACCCTGCTGCGGGTCGATCTGGCGGCCAACGGCCAGGAGGCGGTGGCGATGGCCAGAGGAGAAGCCTACGACCTCATTCTCATGGACATGCAGATGCCCGTGATGGATGGCCTGGATGCCACCCGGGAAATCCGCGGCCTCGACGCCTATCGCCAGGTTCCCATCCTGGCCATGACGGCCAACGCCTTTGGCGAGGACCGGCGACGCTGCATGCAAGCGGGCATGGATGACTACATCGTCAAGCCGGTGGAGCCGCATGTGCTCTATGCTGCCCTGCTCAAGTGGTTGTCCCCCGTCATGGAGCCTGTGGCCGAGCCGGCCCAGCGCCCCGAGCCGGCTGCCGTTACCGCCCCGGCCGGCGCCGATCCCTTGGACTCGATACCGCATCTGGACATTGAGACCGGCCTGCGCAGCGTGCGCGGGCGGCGGGGAAGCTACCAGCGGCTGCTGGGCCTCTTTGCCGATAACCATGGGGAGGACATGGCCGAGTGCCGGCGCTTGCGGCAGCACGCGGAACGGGATGGCGCCCTGCGCCTGGTCCACTCACTCAAGGGGGCTTCGGCAACCCTGGGCCTTGCCCGCGTCCGGGAATTGACGGTCGAACTGGAGTCGAGCCTGAAACGCGGGGCGGACGCCGGTGAACTGGCCAGGGCGGAGGCCGCGTTGGAGGAAGAGCTGAGGCAGGTCTGCCAGGCCATTCGGGGCGCCCTGGAAGGGCCCCTTCAGGTCCCGCCGCCGCCGGTGGATTTCGATGCCGATCAGACCAAGGCCGTGCTGGAACGCCTGGGGTCCATGCTGGCCGAAGATAACATCCTCGCGGGCGAGGTGTTGCGGGAGGCGGCGCCTATCCTGCGGGCATTCCTGGGAGAGTCTGCCTTCAATATCCTGGTGGGGCATGTGTCCAGCTACAACTACCCCTTGGCCGTAGCGCACCTCGACCGGATACGGGCCGCGGGGCCTACAGCGATTCTGGATGCCTGAGCAGGGCCACGACTTCGTTGCCCCTGCCTACATAGTTCAGTTGGTCGAAGCTGATGAGCCTGGACATGGCGATGCCCCGGCCATGGGTATCGAAGGCTCGCTCCGGCCGCATGTCGAGGAATTCGTGCCAGTCAAACCCCTGTCCATGATCGCGGATGGTGAAGCGGTAGCCGAACTCGCCACGTTCGAATTCAAGGCTCGCCTCCCGCTCGGCGTATCCCGGCAGCGCCAGGCGCCGGTTGATTTCATCCCCCAGGCGGCCTTCCCGGATGAGCACGGTCTTTTCCGCGTAGGTGATGCCCAGGTTGCCATGCTCCACCGCATTGAGCATCAACTCGGATAGCCCCAACACCACCCGCCCGGGGTCGGGACAAACACCGGAAATGAGCGTGGCGATGGCCCGCGCTTCGGCGGGGGTGCGAAAGCCAAAGCGGGCCGAGTGCATATTGACCAGGGTGC
Organism: Thiobacillaceae bacterium; assembly: GCA_035332045.1. Classification (GTDB taxonomy): domain Bacteria; phylum Pseudomonadota; class Gammaproteobacteria; order Burkholderiales; family Thiobacillaceae; genus PFJX01. The sequence goes on from DAOQNK010000032.1 coordinate 7,821, forward strand.
GTTCGGCGCTGCGGGCCTCCCGTTCCAGATCCCGGCGCTGATTCCTGTCCTTGATGGCGGCGGCGACGATGGCCAGCAAGGTCTCGGCCGCGAAGGGCTTGGTCAGGTAGTAATAGGCGCCGGCGCGCAGTCCCTCGGCGATTTCCGTGTCGGCGTTCATGGAGGTTTGCATGATCACCGGAGTGCGCGACAAGTCGGGGTTGCCCTTCATGAGATGCAGGACCTTGATGCCGTCCATGTCGGGCATCACCCGATCCAGGAGCACGGCCTCGAAGCGGTCGGGCGCGTCACACAGCAGCTGCCAGGCTTCTTCACCGGAAGTGGCCTGAACAGTTTCGTAGCCCGTGTCCTGGAGGTTGTCCACCAGGGTTTCGAGAATGATGGGCTCGTCGTCGACGACCAGTATGCAGGGGCTCTGTGGCATTCCGATGATCCAACTCGTTGGAGACCGCATGTTACTTGAACGGAAATCCGGGGTCTGCCCTAGGTTGGAGGACTCAGGTCCGGGTCTGGCGTGGCGCCCCGGTCGGCCAATCGCGCGCCGTCTGTCCCGGCTAAGTCGAGGGCAGGGGAGCCAGCAAGGCGGACAGGTCGTTCTCGCCGAACTTGGTCAGGCCCTTGCCATCCTCGGACAGAATGCCGGCGGCCAGCTCGGCTTTTTTTTCCTGCAAGGCGAGGATCTTCTCTTCGATGCTGCCAGCCACGATGAGCTTGTAGACGAACACCGGCTTGGTCTGGCCCAGGCGATGGGCGCGGTCTGTGGCCTGGTTCTCCACCGCGGGGTTCCACCAGGGGTCGTAGTGGATGACGGTATCGGCGGCGGTGAGGTTCAGACCCACGCCGCCCGCCTTGAGGCTGACCAGGAAAATAGGCACCCGACCTTCCTGGAATGTGCGTATGGGTGTCTCCCGGTCGACCGTGTCGCCGGTGAGGAGGACATAGCCAAGGCCCGCCGCGTCGAGTTCGACGCGAATCAGATCCAGCATGGCGGTGAATTGGGAGAAGAGCAGGATGCGCCGGCCTTCCTCCACCATTTCCGGCAGCATAGCCATCAACAGGTCAAGCTTGGCCCGTTCCCGCACCTGGCGGGCGGCTTCGGTCTTGAGCAGGCGTGGGTCGCAACAGACCTGGCGGAGCTTCAGCAGGGCGTCCAGGATGACGATCTGGCTGCGGTTGAAACCCAGATCGGCGATGGCTTCCCTGACCCGGGCGTCCATGGCGCTGCGTACGGTCTCGTAGAGGTCCCGCTGGCCTCCCTCCAGTTCCACGGTGCGCAGGATGTGGGTCTTGGGCGGAAGCTCACGGGCCACTTCCTCCTTGCGCCGTCGCAGAATGAAGGGGCTGATGCGCCGCGCCAGCAGGTCCCGCCGGGTCATGTCGCCATGCTTCTCGATGGGTGTGCGCCAGATGCGCGCGAAGGACTTGGCGTCGCCGAGAAATCCCGGCAGCAGGAAATCGAACTGGGCCCAGAGTTCGCCCAGGTGGTTTTCCAGAGGGGTGCCGGTGAGGCAGAGCCGGTGCCGGGAACGGAGCCGACGCACCACTTGCGCCGCCTGGCTGCCCGCATTCTTGACGGTCTGGGCCTCGTCCAGGATCAGCAGGTGGTAATCCTGCCGTTCTAGGGCCTCGTGGTCCCGCCAGAGCAGGGGATAGGTGGTCAGCGCCACGTCATGGTCGGCGATCTTCTCGAAGAGGCCATGTCGGTCCTTGCCATGCAGGGACAGTACCCGCAGGCCCGGCGCGAAGCGGGCCGCCTCATGCCGCCAATTGAAGATGAGGGAAGTCGGCAGGACCACCAGGGCGGGCTTGTCCAGGCGTCCCGCCGCCTTCTCCGTCAGGAGATGGGCCAGAGTCTGGGCGGTTTTGCCCAGGCCCATGTCATCGGCCAGGATGCCGGACAGGCCGTGTTCCCGGAGGTATTGCAGCCAGGCCAGGCCTTCCTGCTGGTAGGGGCGCAATTCCAGGGCGAATCCGGGCGGCGTCGGCACGGCCTGGATCCCCTGGCTGTGGGAAAGACGGTCTGCCAATGCCCGGACCGCCTCCATGCCCTTGAACTGCCAACGGGCCGGGTCGGCCAGGTCGGCCAGGCGGGGCGCGTCCAGGCGCGGCACGCGCAGCACACCCTGGGAACCGATCGTGCCATCGAAGAGGTCCAGCAGGGTTCTGGCCACAGGTTTGAGGCGTCCGGCTGGCAGCCGGATGCGCCGGCCGTCGGGGCCGTCCACGGCCACCCAGGCATGGTCATCGATATGCGCCAGGCTCGACGCGTCCAGCCAGCGGGGTTCCCGCTGGAAAAGCGTGGCCAGCAGGGGAGCCAGGGCCAGCCGGCGTCCCTCCACGACGATACCCATGCTGAGGTCGAACCAGCCCGGCGTGGCTTCCTCGATTTCCGCCTGCCAGGATTCCACGTCCAGATAGTCATGGCGGAAATCGGCGGGCAGTTCCACCTGCCAGCCCGCCGCCTTGAGGGCAGACAAGGCGCCGGTCATGAAATCTTCCCAGGCGGCATCGCTGGCGAGGCCATAACATGGCCGGGGCAGTGGGCGACCCGCGAAGACAGCGTGGGTGGGAACGAGGGAGAACCCCAGGGACTGGAGGTTTCTGAGCCATCGGCCTTCCTCGGTTAGATCCCGCCGAACCCGTACCGTTTCCCCCGATTCCAGTACGACGAATTCCCGTTTGTCGCCGCTTGCGAAGCGGTGGCCCGCGTAATCGAAGAAGGGAACGGCGTAGTCGAAGGCGCGTCGGTCCCAGACATCGCTGTATTCCCGATACCCGGAAAGACCATAGATGGTCGCCGTGGCTATCTGCAGCACGGCCTGGGTCGGTGCCTCGATGACCCGGAGCGCATCCCGCTCCCCGGTGGGTGATGGCACGCCCGGCGCGATTTCCGCCAGAGTCGCCGCCAGGACCTGGGCTTCGGAGTGGGAGAGGGACGGGCCGGTGAGCAGCTGGCGGACCAGGGCGGCGGGAATGGGCATGGAGAGGATGCCGGCTTCTCCCGCCCCGTTGTCCAGGTACCAGGGGGGATCCAAGGGCAGGACGCGGCTGGCCGCGGGCTGGCAGTCCAGGCGGGCGTGCATGCGAGCCAGGCCATCCTGGCGCCAGGCCAGCGCGGCCGGCCGGTCCTTGCCTTGACGCCAGGGCAGCCGGGATTCCCGGTCGATCAGCCAGCGGCCACTGGCCAGCAGGCGGCGCAGGATTTCATCGCCACGCTGGGGATCCAGCAGGGGGGCATCCATATAGCGTTCACGGCCCCGGGGTGACCAGAGCAGACGGATGATGCCCAGGTCGTCCTCGTCGACGAACTGGGGGGCATGGGCCAGCGCCCGCTCGAAACCCGACCAGGCTTGCAAGGTGCCTGTGGGGCGGCCCAGGGCGTCGACCCGGGCCTTGACGCACTTGACCCGGAAATCCCCCCGGCCATCGGGGCCGGACAGCAGGTAATACAGCCGGGACGCGGGGGCGGTCTTGGCTCGCCGCCCGGATTTTGGGGTGTCGGCCAGGCGGCGCAGTTCCTGGACCCAATTCAGGACTTCGGGGCGGACTTGGTCCGGTTGCTGCCGCTCCTCCATGGTCTTCAGCAGCGCCGCCGCCGCATGCTTGCAGTGGCCGCCCACGGGGCAGGTGCAATGAAAAGTGGGCCGCCAGGCACCCGGCTGGTCGGCATGGAAGCGGATGTCCACCCGGTAGGGTTTGGATTGGGTGCCCTGGACCTGGGCGGTCACGGCCTCTTCGCGGACATCGAGTTCCAGCACCTGGTCCAGATAGCCCCGACCTTTCGCCACCTCGCCGCGTCCAAGCCAGGCTTCCACGTCACCCAGCCGGAATGTGGCGGTGGGAGCCTGGGTAGCGTTGAAGGACACATCAGAGGCCATCGTCGAGGGCGCGGGTCCGGCGGTGCCGGCAAGTGGGCAATCTCTCATTATCATCCGAACCCGTTGAAATACGCCATGCGCAGAAGACCGGAGGCCTCAGCGCCGAGTCAGGAACAGGAGGGCACGGCGGGCGGCCAGGCCCAGGCTGGCCATCAGCCAGGCCACGAGCAGTCCCCATTTGGCCAAAGCGCACAGGCAGGCTGGCGCGGCCAGGGACGCGGTTCCGGTGGCGGGGAAGTCGAGGATCAGCCAGCCATGGAAGGCATTCTCGGCCAAGTCCAGGCATGCGGCCGCCAGCGGCGCCAGGGAGAGAAACACGGCCAGCCAGGACCCTTGACTTGCATGGGCCAGCCGTTTTCCCAGGCTGGCCAGGGCAAGGCCATAAGCTAAGGCGAAGGGGCAGTCCCAGGCCAGACTGAGAAGGGCCTGGCTGCGTCCCTCGGGCCCCCATGCGGCGAGCATCCTGGCCGCCATGTCCGCGTCCCAGACGAATTGGAGGCTGAGTATTCCCAGGGGCGAGTCGGCCGAGGCCAATGCATCGGCATGCTGGCGCATGGGCTCGCCAAGCGACAACGCGGCCAGGCCGAAGAATAGGATGCGCAGCCAGCCTGGGCGAAGCGGTCGCGTCTTGCTGGCGGACCGGTCAGTGGCCATGGCGCGGGGTGGTGCGGCGGGGCGCGAGCATGCCGGCGAGTCTCAATGGGTTTGACAGTACATGGTGCGCACAATAAAATTACTCTTTTTTGTAGTTCTCCATCTGGAACGCGACATGAAAACCTTTTCCGCCAAGCCCCACGAGGTCCAGCAAGGCTGGTATCTGGTGGACGGCACCGACAAGGTGCTGGGCCGTCTGGCCTCCGAGATTGCCCGCCGTCTGCGGGGCAAGCATAAGCCCATCTACACCCCCCATGTGGACACCGGTGATTACATTGTCGTGGTCAATGTGGACAAGATTCGCGTCACCGGCAACAAGGAACTGGATAAGAAGTATTACCGCCACTCCACCTTCCCGGGCGGCATCAGCGAGACCAATTTCGGCAACATGCAGGCCCGCTTTCCCGGCCGTGCCCTGGAGAAGGCCGTCAAGGGCATGCTGCCCAAGGGTCCCCTGGGCTACGCCATGATCAAGAAACTCAAGGTCTATGCCGGCGGTGCCCACCCCCACGCCGCGCAGCAGCCTCAAACCCTGGATATCTGAGGACTCGAATGATCGGCACCTACTACTACGGCACCGGCCGCCGCAAGAGCTCCGTCGCGCGCGTGTTCATGAAAGCCGGCTCCGGCAAGATCGTCGTCAACGGCAAGCCCGTGGACGAGTACTTCTCCCGTGAAACCGGCCGCATGATCGTGCGCCAGCCCCTGAAGCTGACCGAGCGTGACGGCAATTTCGACATCATGGTGAACGTCAACGGCGGCGGCGAAACCGGCCAGGCCGGTGCTGTGCGCCACGGCATCACCCGCGCCCTGATCGAGTATGACGCCGGTCTGAAGGGCAGCCTGAAGAAGGCGGGCCTGGTGACTCGCGATGCCCGTGAGGTGGAACGCAAGAAGGTCGGTCTGCACAAGGCCCGTCGGCGCAAGCAGTTCTCCAAGCGTTAATTTGGAACGTTTCATGCAAAAAGCCGCCGACTGGGCGGCTTTTTGTTTTGCACAAGGAGCAATTCCATGATCAAGGCAGGCATCGTCGGCGGCACCGGCTACACCGGCGTCGAGCTTCTGCGGCTTCTGGCCCAGCATCCGGATGTGGAACTGGCGGCCATCACCTCCCGCAAGGAAGCGGGCATGCCGGTGGCGGACATGTTCCCCTCCCTGCGCGGCCGGGTGTCCCTGGCCTTCTCCACGCCTGAGGATGCGCCGCTGAAGAACTGCGATGTGGTGTTCTTCGCCACCCCCAACGGGGTTGCCATGCAGCAGACCCGGGAACTGCTGAACGCGGGGGTGAAGGTCATCGACCTGGCCGCCGACTTCCGCATCACCGACATCGCCGAATGGTCCAAGTGGTATGGCATGGAACACGCCTGTCCGGATTTGGTGGCGGAAGCCGTGTACGGCCTGCCGGAGATCAACCGGGACAAGATCAAGGGCGCTCGCCTCATCGCCAACCCGGGGTGCTATCCCACCGCTGTGCAGCTGGGCTTCCTGCCCCTGGTGGAAGCGGGCTTGGTGGATACCTCCTGGATGGTGGCGGACTGCAAGTCCGGCGTCTCCGGCGCCGGCCGCAAGGCCGAGGTCCACACGCTGTTTCCCGAGGCTTCCGACACCTTCAAGGCCTACGCGGTGCCTGGCCATCGGCATTGGCCGGAAATCCGCCAGGGCCTTAACCGGATGGCAGGCTTCGCGGGGGAAATGAGCGTGGGCCTGACCTTCGTGCCCCACCTCACGCCCCTGATCCGGGGCATCCACGCGACGCTGTACTGCAAGCTGACCCAGGATGCGGACCTGCAAACCCTGTTCGAGCAGCGTTATGCCAACGAGTATTTCGTGGACGTACTACCCCCCAAATCCCATCCGGAAACCCGCTCCGTGCGGGCCTCCAACCTGTGCCGCATCGCCGTGCACCGGCCCCAGGGCGGCGACACCGTGGTGATCCTGTCGGTCATCGACAACCTGGTGAAGGGGGCCGCGGGCCAGGCGGTGCAGAACATGAACATCCTGTTCGACCGTCCGGAAAACACGGGTCTCACCCAAATCCCGGTAATGCCTTGATTTATTGACCTGAAGCCCTATTTACCCAGTGGTTGACGGGCGCCGACCCGGCGCCAATAATGCCCCGACTTAACCTTTTTGCAGGAGTATCGCGATGAATGCCGCGACCGAAATGACCCCCCTGAATTTCACCGACAGCGCCGCCAACAAGGTCAAGGCCCTCATCGACGAGGAAGGCAATGCCGACCTGAAGCTGCGTGTCTTCGTCACCGGCGGTGGCTGCTCCGGCTTCCAGTACGGCTTCACCTTCGACGAAGTGCAGAACGACGACGATACCGTCATGCAGAAGAACGGTGTCACGCTGCTCATCGACGCCATGAGCATGCAGTACATGATGGGTGCGGAGATCGACTACACCGAGGGTCTGGAAGGCGCACAGTTCGTCATCAAGAACCCCAACGCCGTGTCCACCTGCGGCTGCGGTTCCTCCT
>DAOQNK010000032.1:14935-21168 GCA_035332045.1 Thiobacillaceae bacterium
CAGTTCGTCATCAAGAACCCCAACGCCGTGTCCACCTGCGGCTGCGGTTCCTCCTTCTCGGTCTGAGTACTGCCAGCCCGGTCAAAGGCGGCGCGAGCCGCCTTTTTTCATTGGCGAGACAGCTATGGCGGAAAAAATCACAATCGTGGCCTGCCCAACCTGCGGAAAAGACGTGGAATGGCGCCCAGAAAGCCTGTGGCGTCCCTTCTGCTCCGAGCGCTGCAAGCTTATCGACCTGGGAGAATGGTCCACAGAGAAATACCGGGTGCCGGCAGAATCCAGCGAAGATCTGTCTGAGAGCGGCGAAATTTGATCTGCGTCACAACTGTTGAGCCAGGCATCCGGACATTCCCCAAAGGCCTTTTCCCAAGCCTGCCATGCCTGGTTTCCACGGCTTGACCCTAGGCGTCCAGGGGATTAGTGTCGGCACACAATAACAGCCTGGGACGGGTTGGCCAGCATGCACGGAGGTTCCGAGGAAGCCATTGATTTTCACCTGATCGCGGAACACACCTGCGATTGGGAAAGCTGGCTGGACCCGGAGGGCAAGGCGATCTGGGTCAATGCGGTTGTGGAAGACATCACCGGCCGAGCCCCGGCGGAGTGTCTGGCCATGGCGGATTATCCCCTGGCATTGGCGGACAGCCGGGATAGACCCATCCTCGAACAGATATTGTCCGAAGCCCGAGTCGGCGGCCGCGGCAACGACCAACCCCTGCGCATCCGTCGAGTCGATGGCTCCCAGGCCTGGGTGGCGATTTCCTGGAAAGGCGTGCGGCATCCCGAGGGCGGCCTGGCCGGCATCCGACTATCCATCCGGGACCAATCGACGAGCCGCATCGGACCGTTTCTCAATCGCTATCACCATGCGCTTTCCAGGCTGGCGCGGAGCGGCGTGCTTTCGTCCGGTTCTCTCCAGGATGCTTTCGAGGCCATCACCGAGACGGCGGCCCGGGTGCTGGACGTCGCCCGGGTCGGCATCTGGCTGCTGGACGATGCGCGCAGCCGCATCGATTGCCGCGACATGTTCGATCTGGCGGGCGGCGTTCACAGCGCGGGCCAGATAGTGGAAAAGGCCCGCTATCCCGACTACTTCCGGGCTCTGGAAGAAGACAGGGTGGTGGACGCCCACCAGGCGCGCCACGATCCCCGGACCCGGGAACTGACCGATGACTATCTGGCGCCGCTGGGCATTGGCGCCATGCTGGACACGCCCATCGTCAGGGGTGGCCGGACCGTGGGTGTGCTCTGCCATGAGCAGATGGGGCCCGCCAGGCACTGGATCCCTGGAGAAGTCAGTTTCGCTTCCTCCCTGGCCGACATGGTGGCCATGGCCCTGGAGGCCTCGGAACGCAGGGAAATCGAAGCCCGCCAGGGGCGGCTGGCCTCGATTCTCGAAGCCACCCCCGACTTCGTGGGCACCACCGGCACCGACGGACGGCCCACCTATATCAATCCGGCGGGACGGCGCCTGGTGGGCCTGGCCCAGGATGAATCCCTGGAAGACTGGGAGGTGGGGCAACTCTACCCGCTCTGGGCCAAGGAACAGCGCGACCGTGTAGCCATTCCCACCGCCATCCGGGAAGGGGTCTGGACCGGCGAATCGGCCTTTCAGGACCGCCATGGCGTTCCCTTTCCCGTCTCCCAAGTGCTTATCGCCCACAAGGATGAGCATGGCCACCTCAAATTTCTGTCCACCGTGGCCCGCGACCTGCGCCCCTGGAAGGCGGCCCAGGCGGCCCTCCAGGAACGGGAACGATTTCTGGCCACCCTGGTGGCCAACCTGCCCGGTGTGGCCTACCGACGCCGCAACGAGCCGGGCTGGCCCATGGAATACATCAGCAAGGGTTGCCTGGAACTCACGGGCTATCCCGCCGAGTCACTGATGGCCGGGCAGCCCTGTTTCAACGACATCGTCCATCCCGAGGACCGGGAGCGGGTCTATGCCGAGGTCGATCTGGCCCTGGCCGAATACCGTTCCTTCAAGGTCGAGTACCGCATCGTCCGTGCCGACGGACGGGAAATCTGGGTCTGGTCCAAGGGGCGGGGCATCTATAACGAAGCGGGTTGGCTGGTGGCCCGGGAAGGTTTCATCGGTGACATCACCGAACGGGTCCAGGCCCAACTGGCCCTCGAGCGACTCAATACGGAACTCGAAGGACGGGTGGCGGAACGTACCGCCCGGCTGGCGGAAGCCAATCAGCATTTGGAAGCCTTCGCCTATTCCGTTTCCCATGACCTGAAGGCGCCCCTGCGGGGGATCGACGGCTACAGCCGGCTGCTGCTGGAGGACTACCGGGACGCCTTGCCCGAAGAGGGCCAGCGCTTTCTGGACAACATCCGTGCCGCCTCCGGCAGGATGAACCAGCTCATCGATGACCTGCTGGCCTATTCACGCCTGGAACGGCGGGAGCTGAGCAGCATACGCGTCGGGCTGGACAACATCGTGGCGCGGGTTCTGGCCGAGCGGGAAATCGAATTGAGCGAGCGGGCGCTGGTCCTCGACAACCAGGTGGGGGACCTTGTGGTGGTGGCCGATGCCGACGCCCTCACCCAGGCGGTCCGCAACCTCCTCGACAACGCCCTGAAGTTCAGCCGCGACGCCAGCCCGGCCCGAATCGCCATTACCGCCGAACCCAGGGATGGCCGGGTGATCCTCAAGGTGGCGGACAACGGTTGCGGCTTCGACATGAAATACCACGATCGGATCTTTGATATTTTCCAGCGCCTGCACCGGGCCGAGGAATTCCCCGGCACGGGGGTGGGCCTGGCCATCGTCCGCAAGGCCATGGAGCGCATGGGCGGGAAGGTCTGGGCCGAAAGCACACCCGGGGTGGGCACCACGTTTTTCCTGGAACTTCCCACATGAACGCCATGCGTCCGATCCTGCTCATCGAAGACAATCCCATGGACGTGGACCTCACCTTGCGGGCCTTCTCCAAACGACGGCTGGCGAATCCGGTGGAAGTGGCGAGGGACGGCGAAGAGGCCATGCGGCGGGTGGACGCCTGGGAGGGCGGCGAGCCGCCGCCCCTGCTGATCTTGCTGGACCTGAAACTGCCCAAGGTGGACGGCATGGACGTCCTCGGTCGAATCAAGGCCCATCCCCGCCTGCGCAGCGTGCCCGTGGTGGTGCTGACCACCTCCACCGAGGAAGTGGACATGCGCACCGCCTACCAACTCGGCGCCAATTCCTACATCGTCAAACCGGTCAGCTTCGACAACTTCATGGAAGTCGCCACCCAGATCGAACTCTACTGGGGCGTGCTCAATCACGCCTTGGAAAACCCATGAGACTTCTTTACCTGGAAGACAACGCCGCCGACGCGGAACTCACGGTCAGGTCCCTGGCAAAGTCCATGCCGGATGCCCGGGTCGAGGTGGCCCACGATCTGGCCACCGCCAGGGGCTTGCTGGCCGACGGCGCCGCTTATGACCTGGCCCTTCTGGACATGCGCCTGCCCGACGGGGACGGTCTGGATCTGCTGGCTGAAATCCGCGCGGGCCAGCGCGCTCTGGCGACGGTCATGCTCACCGGCTCCGGTGACGAACAGAGCGTCATCCGGGCCCTGAAGCTGCAGGCCGATGATTACCTGGTGAAGCGGGCCGATTACCTGGATCGGCTGCCCACCACCCTCCAACACGCCTTGGCCCGCTTCAAGCGTGAATGCAAGCGGCGCTCCCGGCTGCTGGGCGTGCTGTATGCCGAGCACAACCGGGATGATGCCGAGCTGACCCGCATGCACTTTGCCCGCCACGCCCCCCACATTCGCCTGGAGGTGGTGCCCGGAGCCCAGGGAATTTTGGACAAGCTGGCGGGGCCGGCGGCCCGGGATTACCAGGTATTGCTCCTGGACTATCGACTGGCCGGCATGGATGCCCTGGAACTGATCAAGTCCCTGCAGCACGACCACAACCTGGACCTGCCCATCGTCCTGGTGACCGGCCGGGGCTCCGAGGAGGCGGCGGCGGCGGCCCTGCGCCTCGGCGTCAGCGACTATCTGATCAAGGACATGGGCTACTTGGACAAGCTGCCCGCCGTGCTGGAACACGCCTATGCCCACGCCGAGCTGGGCTGCGAACGGGCCCGTCTCCATTTTCTCGCCACCTACGACGAACTGACCGGCCTGCTGAACCGCGCCGAATTCCGGGTGCGCGCCGAGCAGGCCCTGAGCCGTGCCCAGCGCCTGGGCGAGCGCTGCGCCCTGCTGCTGGTGGACCTGGACGACTTCAAGGTGGTGAACGACACCTTTGGCCATGGCGCCGGCGATGAACTGCTGCGGGGTTTTTCCGAACGACTTCGCGGTTCCCTGCGGGAAGAGGACCTGTGCGGCCGTTTCGGCGGCGATGAGTTCCTCATCCTTCTGGAAGGCGTCGATCAGGCCGGCGGCGCGGCCCGTACGGCCGAGCGCATAGCCGAATCACTGCTGGACCGGATGCCCGCCGGCAACGCCGAAACCGTGGTCAAGGCCAGCATTGGCATCGCCATCTATCCGGACAACGGTGTCGACATCGACAGCCTGGTGAAAAACGCCGACATCGCCATGTACAAGGCCAAGAGCGGCGGGCGTAGCGGCTATCGTTTCTTCGACCACACCATGAACGAGGAGGTCCACGAACGCTTCAAGATCGAGGCCGACCTCCACCGTGCCCTGGAGCGCAACGAGCTGTTCCTGGCCTATCAGCCCCAGATCGAGTTGGACAGCGGCCGGGTGGTGGGCGTCGAGGCCCTGGTCCGCTGGCGGCATCCCCAGCGGGGTCTGATGGCCCCGGACAGTTTCATTCCCATCGCCGAATCGGGCACGCTCATCATTCCGCTGGGCGAGTGGGTGCTGCGGGAAGCCTGCCGGCAATTGAAGGTCTGGGACGAAGCGGGCCTGCCGCCCCTGCGCATGGCGGTCAACCTGTCCGCCCGGCAGATTCGCAGCGGCAACCTGGATGCCGTCGTCGGGGACGCCCTGGCAAAACACGGCCTGCCGCCCCATCGGCTGGAACTGGAACTGACCGAAACCGCCATGGCCGACGATCCCGAAGCCGCCCGCCTGACGTTGGAGCGCCTGCGCCAACTCGGCGTCTCCATCGCCATCGACGATTTCGGCACCGGCTATTCCTCCCTGGCCAGCCTGAAGCGCTTCCCCCTGGACCGGTTGAAGATCGACCGGGGCTTCGTCGGCGAGATCGGCAAGGATCCCAACGGCACGGCGATTTCCGAGGCGGTGGTGGGCCTCGCGAAGCTGCTGGGCCTGGAATCCCTCGCCGAGGGGGTGGAAGAGGCCAGCCAACTGGAATTCCTGCGGGACAGGGGGTGCCCCTTGGGTCAGGGCTACCTCATCAGCCGTCCACTGGAGGCGGATGCGCTGGTGGCTTGGGTGCTGGCCCGGCCCCTCCGCTAGCTGTCGCCGGGGTTTGCGGGTACAAAGGCGTTTGGCCGGCCGGCTGCCACCGGCTGGATTCTTCCAGCAAAAGCTGTCATCCCGAGAGGAAGGAAGCAATCATGCATGCGAAATCCCTATTATTCGCCGGCCTGCTGGGCCTGGTGGCCGTTCCCGTCCGCGCCGACATGGTCATCCCCATGAATCTGGTGGATGAGAAAGGCATCGGCCCCGCCGTCGGCCAGGTCACCGTCTCCGAGTCCGCCTATGGCCTGGTGTTTACCCCCGCGCTCACCGGCCTCGCGCCGGGCCTGCATGGCTTCCACGTGCACCAGAACCCCGACTGCAAGCCCAAGGAGAAGGACGGCAAGATAGTGCCCGCCCTGGGGGCCGGCGGCCACTACGATCCGGCCAAGACCAACCGCCACGGCACCCCCTGGGGCGACGGCCACCTGGGCGATCTGCCGGCGCTGTACGTGGATGCCGGCGGCAACGCCAGCCAGCCCATGCTGGCGCCGCGCCTGAAGATGGCGGACATGGCGGGCCGCTCCCTGATGATCCACATGGGCGGCGACAACCACGCCGATCATCCCGCGCCCCTGGGCGGCGGCGGCGCCCGGGTGGCCTGCGGCGTGGCGCCCTGAACCTGCCCGGGGCTCAGCCCCGGGTGTTGGAATTGCCCGCGAACTGGGTGAGTTCCACCCGGGGCGCGGGTTCCCAGCCCGCCTGGCGATGCTCGGCCACCACGTTGGTGAAGATGCCGCCCCGCACGTAGAACTTGCTCGTCAGGCGCATGAAGCGCGGTTCCGTGGCCCGGGCCAGGTCGTCCAGGATGCGGTTGGTGACGTCCTCGTGGAAGTG
>DAOQNK010000033.1:0-20875 GCA_035332045.1 Thiobacillaceae bacterium
CCCGGGGCCTGGACAAGGACGCGGAATACGAGGCCGACCGCATCGGCGTGGTGCTGTCCGCCCGGGCCGGCTACGACCCCTATGCGCTGCCCACCGTCCTGGCGGACATCGGCCATGTGGCCAAGGGTGACCAGCGGGTCTCCCTGCTGTTCAAGACCCACCCCCAGCCCGAGGACCGCCTGGGCGAGTTGGCGGAGTCGGTGGGCAACAAGCTGGATGGCCTGCCGCCCGGCCAGAACGGCGACAAGCGTTTCTACCGGCTGCGCTGACGTACTTCCCGGAGCTACCATGACCCTGAGAACCCGTCGCTTCCTGGGCCAGATGGCGGTCAGCGTGGCCCTGCTGCTGCCGTTGCTGGGCCATGTGGGCGGCCTTTACAACCTGTATTTCGTCGACAAGCTGGATGCCGCCCTTTACGACCTGAAAGTGCGGCTCTTCCAGACCCAGGGGGTGGACGAGCGGGTGGTCATCGTCGACATCGACGAGAAGAGCCTCAAGGAGATCGGCCGCTGGCCCTGGCCCCGGGACGTGACCGCCAAGCTCACGCGCAACCTGTTCGAGCAGTATGGCGTCGCGGCGGTGGGCTTCGACGTGGTGTTCGCCGAGCCGGACCAGAGTTCCGGCCTGCCGGTTCTTGAAGGCCTGGCGAAGGGTCCCCTGGCGGGGGACGGGGGGTTCGCCGCCAGCCTGGGGCGCATCCGCGCCCAGCTCGATTACGACGGCAAGTTCGCCGAATCCCTGGCCACCGGCCCGTCCGTCCTGGGCTACTACTTCAATTTCGGCGAGCATCCCGAGATCGTCGGCGCCCTGCCGCCGGCCCTGTTTCCCTGCGCCGACCTGGCGAAGCGCGGCGTCGCGCCCCTGGGGGCCAGCGGCTACAACGCCAACCTGCCGCGTCTCCAGGACAAGGCGGCGGGCGCGGCCTTCTTCAACATGGAAGCGGATTTCGACGGGGTCGCCCGGCGCATGCCGGTGGTGATGGATTTTCAGGGCGGCTGCCGGGGTTCCCTGGCCCTGATGAGCACCCAGGCCGCCATGGGCAGCCAGGCGGTGAAGATCCTGCCTGCCGACGGTCATCATCCCCCCATGCTGGACCTGGACGGCCTCCGGGTGCCCCTGGACGAGCAAGGGCGCGCTCTGGTGCCTTACCGCGCCGCCAATGCCTTCGCCTATGTGTCCGCCAGCGACGTGATCCTGGCCCGGGCGCCGGCCGCCAACCTGGAAGGGCGGGTGGTCCTCATCGGCTCCACCGCGCCGGGCATCATGGATCTGCGGGTGACGCCGGTATCCAAGGTCTTCCCCGGCGTGGAGATTCACGCCAACCTGATCTCCGGCATTCTGGATGGCACCGTGAAATGGGAGCCGGTGGGCACCGTCGGCATGCAGGTGGCGGCCATCGCCGTGGCCGGCCTGCTGCTGGCCGCGGCCCTGCCCGTGGCGACGCCCCTCTGGGCGGCCCTGGGTACTCTGGCCCTGACGGTGCTGCTCACGGCGGGCAATTTCTACGCCTGGTCCGCCCTCCACGTTCAGCTTCCCCTGGCCGCCTCCCTGCTGACGGTGTGGGGCCTGTTCGTGCTCAACATGAGCTGGGGCTTCTTCGTGGAGGCCCGCTCCAAGGCCCAGATCACCAAGCTGTTCGGCCAGTACATCCCCCCCGAACTGGTGGACGAGATGGCCAAGGACCCGGCCCGCTACAGCCTGCGGGGCGAGTCCCGGGTGATGACCGTGCTGTTCTCCGACATCGTCGGCTTCACCCATTTCTCCGAGAAGCTGGAAGCCGCCCAGCTGGCCGAGATGCTCAACGTCTACCTGTCCGAGATGACGCGGGTGATCCAGTCCCGGCGGGGCACCATCGACAAGTACATCGGCGACGCCATCATGGCTTTCTGGGGTGCGCCCATGAGCGATGACCGCCATGCCCGGGATGGCGTCCTGACCGCTCTGGCCATGCAGGCGGTGCTGCCGGAACTGAACCCTCGCCTGGAAGCCCGGGGCTGGCCGCCGGTGAAGATCGGCGTCGGGGTGAACACCGGCCGCATGAGCGTCGGCAACATGGGCTCGGAATTCCGCATGGCCTACACGGTCATGGCCGACGCGGTGAACCTGGCCTCCCGCCTGGAGGCCCTGACCCGCCAGTACGGGGTGGGCGTGCTGGCCGGCGAAGCCACCCGGGCGGAGTGCCCGGATATCCTGTTCCAGCAGGTGGACCGGGTGCGGGTGAAGGGCAAGGATGTGCCGGTGGCCATCTATGAACCCCTGGGCGTGGCCGCGGAACTGCCGTCCGAGCGCCGCCAGGAGGCCGAGCGCTTCGAGGCGGCCTTCGCCGATTACCAGGCCCAGCGCTGGGACGAGGCTGAGATCAAGCTGATGGAACTGGGTCGCCTGCAACCCCGCCGGCTCTACGAGGTCTATCTGGACCGGGTGACCCACTTCCGCTTCAATCCGCCCGGCCCGGACTGGGATGGGGTCTTCACCTTCACCACCAAGTAGCCGATAGTGCCCTTGCGGACCCCGTGGTCCGCCCCTGGCAGAAAGGAGCCGCCTTGCGCATCGAGGTACTGGGATGTTCCGGAGGCATCGGCGATGGCCGCCACACCACGTCTTTCCTGGTGGACGACGATATCCTGCTGGATGCCGGCAGCGGCGTGACCACCCTGAGCCTGGAGGCCATGACCCGCATCCGCCATGTCTTCCTGACCCACAGCCATCTGGACCACATCCTCTGTCTGCCCCTGCTGCTGGACAGCGTCGCGGCCCACCGGACGGAAGCCCTGACGGTCCACGCCATTCCGGAAGTCCTGGAAATCCTCAAGGATCATCTGTTCAACTGGCGCATCTGGCCGGATTTCACCCGGGTGCCCCACGTGGAGGCGCCCTTCATGCGCTATGCCCCCCTGGTATTGAGCGAGCCGGTGCGGCTGGGCAACCGGGAAATCACGCCGCTGCCCGCCCACCACGTGGTGCCGGCCACGGGCTACTTGCTACGCGGCGAGACGGGCAGCCTGCTGTTTTCCGGGGATACCGATAGCCATGCCGACCTCTGGGCCTGGGCCAACGGCGCCGGGGACCTGCGCCATCTGCTGGTGGAATGTTCCTTTACCGATGCCCAGAAGGGCATCGCCCATGCCTCCCGCCACTACCACCCGGCCAGTCTGGCCGCCGACCTGGCCGGCCTGAAACCCGGTCCCGAGGTCTGGATCAGCCATCTCAAGCCTGGTGGCGAGGCGGCCATCATGGCCGAACTGATCGAGGCCTCGCCGATTCCCGTCCGGGCCCTGGTCCAGGGCGGGGTTTTCGTGGTCTGAGGCCGGACCTCAGGCCCGCAGGGCCGGGGTCACATGGGGCGTGATGGCCTGCAAAAGCTGCACGAACACCTTGGGATTGCCCGCCACCACGTTGCCGGACTTCAGGTAGTGCTCCTCGCCGGTGAAGTCGCTCACCAGGCCGCCCGCTTCCAGGATCAGCAGGCAGCCGGCGGCGATGTCCCAGGGATTGAGGCCGATCTCGAAGAAGCCGTCGGTGTGGCCGGCGGCGAGCCAGGCCAGGTCCAGGGACGCGGAGCCGGGCCGGCGCAGGCCGGAAGTCTTCTGCACCAGATCCCGGAACATGGCCGTGTAGGCGTCCAGGTGGGTGAAGTCCCGGTAAGGGAAGCCGGTGCCGATGAGGGCGTCCTGGAGCTTGTCCCGCTTGGAGACGCGGATGCGGCGGTCGTTGAGGAAGGCGCCCCGGCCCCGGCTGGCGGTATAGAGATCGTTGCGCACCGGGTCGTAGACCACGGCCTGGGACAGCTGCCCCCGATGCAGCAGGGCGATGGACACGGCGTACTGGGGGAAGCCGTGGAGGAAATTGGTGGTGCCATCCAGGGGGTCGATGACCCACTGGTATTCCGATTCGCCGGTGACGCCGGACTCCTCGGCTAGAATCGCGTGCTTCGGATAGGCCTCCAGCAGGGTTTCGATGATGGCCTGCTCGGCCAGCTGGTCCACTTCGCTGACGAAATCGTTCTCGCGCTTGGCGCGCACGGTGAGGCGGTCCAGATCCATGGACGCGCGGTTGATGACGGCGCCGGCGCGCCGGGCGGCCTTCACGGCCGTATTGAGCATCGGGTGCATGATTTTCCAAAGAGCGACATTGAGCCGCGGCATTTTACCTTGAACGACGAGACTCCTCTTTCCCGTATCCGCGTGGTCCTGGTGGAAACCAGTCACCCCGGCAACCTGGGCGCCACGGCCCGGGCCATGAAGGTCATGGGCCTGGCCGACCTGGCCCTGGTGAATCCCAAGTGCGACATCGACGGCGAGGCCCGGGCCCGGGCCTCCGGCGCGGTGGACGTGCTGGAGGCGGCCCGCCGTTTCGACAGCCTGGAGGCGGCTTTGGCCGACACCGTGCTGGCCGCCGCCTGCACCTCCCGGCGCCGGGACCTGCCCCATCCCGCCTACACCCCCCGCCAGGCGGCGCCGGAGATGCTGACAGCCGCGCTCACGGGGCCGGTGGCCCTGGTCTTTGGCTCGGAAACCTTCGGCCTCTCCAACGAGCAGCTCATGAAATGCCGCTGGCTCATCAACATTCCCACCAATCCGGACTACGCCTCCCTCAACCTGGGCGCGGCGGTGCAGGTGCTGGCCTACGAGCTGCGCGCCAGCCTGGATGATTGCGTGCTGGCCCTGCCCGATTTCGAACCGGCGCCCCATGCCGCCCAGGAAGCCCTGCTGGCGGAGATGGAGAAACTGCTGACCGAAGTGGGCTTCCACGATCCCGCCCATCCCAAACGCCTCCTGCCCCGGTTGCGCCGGTTTTTTGCCAAGGCCGGCCTGGAGAAGGAAGAGGTGGCCATCTGGCGGGGCATCGTCGCGACCCTGCGCCAACCGGCGGGGAAGCAGGAAAATTGACCGGACCGGTCGGGAATTGCATACTCCGCAGTCCGATTTAATCATTCGAATATTCAAATGTTCGCCAGGCTGCGGGAAGACATCCGCATCGTGTTCGACCGGGATCCGGCGGCGCGTACCTTTTTCGAGGTGCTGACCACCTATCCCGGCCTGCACGCCATTCTCTGGCACCGCCTGTCCCACCGGCTGTGGGGCCTGGGCCTGAAGTGGCTGGCCCGCTTCTCCAGCACCCTGGCCCGCTGGGTCACCGGCATCGAAATCCATCCCGGCGCGAAGATCGGCCGGCGGGTGTTCATCGACCACGGCATGGGCGTGGTGGTGGGCGAAACCGCCGAGATCGGCGACGACTGCACCCTCTACCACGGCGTCACCCTGGGCGGCACCTCCTGGCAGAAGGGCAAGCGCCATCCCACCCTGGAGGCGGGCGTCATCGTCGGCGCCGGGGCGAAGATTCTCGGGCCCATCACCCTGGGGGCGGGGGCCAAAGTGGGCTCCAACGCCGTTGTGGTGAAGGATGTGCCGGCGGGCGCCACCGCCATCGGTATTCCCGCCCGCATCCTGGACGCCGAGCAGGACCGGGCCCGGGAAGAGGCGGCCAAGAAGCTGGGCTTCTCCGCCTACGGCGTGGGGGCCGACATGAACGATCCCATGGTGAAGGCCATCCACGGCCTCATCGACCATTCCGCCAATGTCGACCAGCGCATCGAATGGGTCGTCGCCGAACTCAAGCGCCTGGGCGGGCACAGCGAAAACGCCAAGCCCGACGACCATTTCGATGCCGCCAGCCTGAACAAATTGGTGGATTGACGGTCTTGAAGAATGAAAAGTTGACCAAAATAATCGGGATTAGTAGAGTGTCGATAACCCCACTACCCCAACGAGGCACATCATGCGGCTGACCACCAAAGGACGTTTTGCGGTAACGGCAATGATCGACCTGGGCATGCGCCACCAGCGCGGCCCCGTCACGCTGGCCGGGATCAGCGAGCGGCAGCGGATTTCCCTGTCCTATCTCGAGCAGTTGTTCGGCCGCCTGCGCCGGCAGGGCATTGTCGACAGCGTCCGCGGCCCTGGTGGCGGCTACACCCTGGCCCGGCCCATGACCGATATTTCCGTGGCGGACATCATCCGCGCCGTGGACGAGCCCATCGACGCGA
Organism: Thiobacillaceae bacterium; assembly: GCA_035332045.1. Lineage (GTDB taxonomy): Bacteria > Pseudomonadota > Gammaproteobacteria > Burkholderiales > Thiobacillaceae > PFJX01. The sequence goes on from DAOQNK010000033.1 coordinate 6,047, forward strand.
CCCAGTGCGGCGGCCTGGGCAACTGCCACGACGACCGGGAATGCATGACCCACGAACTGTGGATGAGCCTCAACGCCCGCATCTACGACTACCTGGATTCCGTGCACCTGGCCGAACTGGTCCAGCAACAACTGGACAAGGCGGCCGAAGGCGCATCCCCCTCGAACAAGCACGAGAGCCGCCGGGTGGTGGGCTCGGCGGAACTGAAGGCCGTGATCTGAAGGATCGGCCCACGGAGCATTGATGATGGTGAACACCCCGATTTACCTGGATTACTCGGCTACCACCCCGGTGGACCCGCGCGTCGCCGCGAAGATGATCCCCTATCTGACCGAGTTGTTCGGCAACCCGGCTTCCCGTTCCCACGTCTTCGGCTGGGATGCGGACAAGGCCGTGGAGGAGGCCCGCGCCCACGTGGCGGCCCTGGTCAACGCCGATCCCAAGGAGATCGTCTGGACCTCGGGCGCCACCGAGTCCAACAACCTGGCCATCAAGGGCGCCGCCCGCTTCTACCAGGGCAAGGGCAAGCACCTCATCACCGTGAAGACCGAACACAAGGCGGTGCTGGACACCTGCCGGGAACTGGAGCGGGAAGGCTTCGAGGTGACCTACCTGGGCGTGCAGGCCAATGGCCTCATCGACATGGAAGAACTCAAGGCGGCGATCCGGCCGGACACCATCCTGGTCTCCGTGATGTTCGTGAACAACGAGATCGGCGTCATCCAGGACATTCCCGCCATCGGCGAGCTGTGCCGTTCCAAGGGCGTCCTGTTCCACGTGGACGCGGCCCAGGCCACCGGCAAGGTGGAGATCGACCTGGCCAAGCTGAAGGTGGACCTCATGTCCTTCTCGGCCCACAAGACCTATGGCCCCAAGGGCATCGGCGCCCTCTACGTGCGGCGCAAGCCCCGGGTGCGTCTGGAAGCCCAGATGCACGGTGGCGGCCACGAGCGGGGCATGCGTTCCGGCACCCTGGCCACCCACCAGATCGTCGGCATGGGCGAGGCCTTCCGCCTCGCCAAACAGGAGATGGGCGCCGAGACCGAGCGCATCCGCGCCCTGCGCGACAAGCTGTGGAAGGGCCTCCAGGACATCGAGGAGGTTCACCTGAACGGCGACTTCGAGCGCCGCATCGCCGGCAACCTCAACGTCAGCTTCAATTTTGTCGAGGGCGAGTCCCTGATCATGGCCATCAAGGATCTGGCCGTCTCCTCCGGTTCCGCCTGCACCTCGGCCAGCCTGGAGCCGTCCTACGTGCTCAAGGCCCTGGGCCGCAACGACGAGCTGGCCCACAGTTCCATCCGCTTCACCATCGGCCGCTTCACCACCGAGGAAGAGATCGACTACACCATCAAGCTCTTGCACGAGAAGATCGGCAAGCTGCGCGACATGTCCCCCCTCTGGGAGATGTACAAGGATGGCATCGACCTCGACACGGTGCAGTGGGCCGCGCATTGAACTAGGAGCAAGTCATGTCATACAGCACCAAGGTTCTGGACCACTACGAGAACCCCCGCAACGTCGGTTCCTTCACCAAGGACGACGCGGGAGTGGGCACCGGCATGGTGGGGGCGCCCGCCTGCGGCGACGTCATGAAACTACAGATCAAGGTGAACGAGCAGGGCGTCATCGAGGACGCCAAGTTCAAGACCTACGGCTGCGGCTCCGCCATCGCCTCCTCCTCCCTGGTGACCGAATGGGTCAAGGGCAAGACCCTGGACGAGGCCATGAACCTCAAGAACACCCAGATCGCCGAGGAACTGGCCCTGCCGCCGGTGAAGATCCACTGCTCCATCCTGGCCGAGGACGCCATCAAGGCCGCCGTCGCCGACTACAAGCAGAAGCATGGCAACGCCGGCGGCAGCGCCGAGTACACCGCCTGCAACCCGCCCAAGGAGCACTGAGATGGGTGCCGATACCTGCGCCGTCCCCGAGGGCATGCCCTCGGACATGTCCCAACTGGGCTTGGGTCCCGCCGCCGCCGAGGCGTCCGTCAGCCTTTCCGAGCGGGCCGCCAACCATATCCGCAATTTCCTCATCAAGCGCGGCAAGGGGTTGGGTATCAAGCTTGGGGTGCGCACCTCCGGTTGTTCCGGCATGGCCTACAAGCTGGAATTCGCCGACGTGGAAGACCCGGAGGACGTGAAGTTCGATTGCCTGGGCGTCACCGTCTACGTGGACCCCAAGAGCCTCTCCTATCTGGCCGGCACCGAGCTGGACTACGTGCGCGAAGGCCTCAACGAGGGCTTCAAGTTCCACAACCCCAACGTCAAGTCGGCCTGCGGCTGCGGGGAATCGTTCAACGTTTGACATATCGGTGAGGCGTGAGAGGTGAGGCGTGGGCTGCCGAACTACGCCTCACGCCTCACCTCTCACGCCTCACGCTTCCCGAATGGACTTCAACCAGAATCACTTCGACCTGTTCGGCCTGCCCCAGGCCTTCGCCCTGGACGCGGAGCGGCTGGACAAGGCCTACCGGGACATCCAGGCGGAAATTCATCCGGACAAGTTCGCCCACGCGGGGGAATCGGAACAGCGCCTGGCCATGCAGTGGACCACCAAGGTCAACGAGGCCTACCAGACCCTGAAGAAGCCCTTCGAGCGGGCGGACTACCTGCTCCGGCTGCGCGGCATCGAAGCCATGGCGGCGGGCAACACGGCCATGCCCATGGATTTCCTGACCCAGCAGATGGAATGGCGCGAGCAACTGGCCGATGCCGTCGCCGCCCAGGACCCGGATGGCCTGGACGAGCTGGAGCGGCGGCTGCGGGATGAGGCGGGAAAGCATCAGCGCCGCCTGGCCGATGCGCTGGATGTCCAACGAGACGATGCCGCCGCCGCCGAAACTCTGCGTAAACTCCGGTTTACCGAGAAATTGCTGGCCGACGTCGCCGCCGCCTACGACAGCCTGGCCTGAGCCTCCCACCTCTCACCGGCCGCCCTTAACGAATTCCGCTCCATGGCTCTTCTCCAGATTTCCGAACCCGGCCTGTCCACCGCCCCCCACCAGCACCGGCTGGCGGTGGGCATCGACCTGGGCACCACCAACTCCCTGGTGGCCACGGTGCGCAACGGGGTCTCCGTGGTGCTCAACGATGCCCGGGGCCACGGCCTGCTGCCCTCCGTGGTGCGCTACCACAAGGATGGCGCCACCACCGTGGGCCTGGCTGCCCAGGCCCAGGCCGCCGACGACCCCCACAACACCATCATCTCGGTGAAACGCTTCATGGGCCGGGGCATCAAGGACGTCCCGGACGCCGCCACCATGCCCTACCAGTTCGTGGACGCGCCGGGCATGGTGCAGTTGAAGACCGTGGCCGGGGTGAAAAGCCCGGTGGAGGTGTCCGCCGAGATCCTCAAGGTGCTCAAGGCCCGGGCCGAAGCGGCCCTGGGGGGCGAACTGGTGGGGGCGGTCATCACCGTGCCCGCCTACTTCGACGACGCCCAGCGCCAGGCCACCAAGGACGCCGCCAAGGTGGCCGGCCTCAACGTCCTGCGCCTGCTCAACGAGCCCACCGCCGCCGCCATCGCCTACGGCCTGGACAACGCCGCTGAGGGCATCTACGCGGTCTACGACCTGGGCGGCGGCACCTTCGACATCTCCATCCTCAAGCTCACCAAGGGCGTGTTCGAGGTCCTGGCCACCAACGGCGACTCCGCCCTGGGCGGCGACGACTTCGATCGCCGGGCCTATTGCTGGATTCTGGAGAAGGCTGGCCTGCACGGCATCGACGACCATGACAAGACCCTGCTCATGGCCCGGGCCCGGGAGGCAAAGGAAACCCTGTCCGAACACGCCCGGGCCGCCATCACCGCCGTGCTGACCAGCGGCCAGGTGGTGGACCTGACCCTGTCCGAGGACGCCTTCAACGAAATGACCGCCAGCCTGGTCAACAAGACCCTGCTGCCCTGCCGCAAGGCCCTGCGGGACGCGGGCCTCCAGGCCGCGGACGTGAAGGGCGTGGTCATGGTGGGCGGTTCCACCCGCATCCCCCGCATCCAGGCGGCGGTGGGCGAGTTCTTTGGCCAGACGCCGCTGACCAACCTGGACCCGGACAAGGTGGTGGCCCTGGGGGCCGCCATCCAGGCCAACGTGCTGGCCGGCAACAAGAGCGGCGACGACTGGCTGCTGCTGGATGTGGTGCCCCTGTCCCTGGGCCTGGAGACCATGGGCGGCCTCACCGAGAAGATCATCCCGCGCAATGCCACCATCCCCACCGCCCGGGCCCAGGAATTCACCACCTACAAGGACGGCCAGACCGCCATGAGCATCCACGTGGTGCAGGGGGAGCGGGAGCTGGTGTCCGACTGCCGCAGCCTGGCCCGCTTCGAGCTGCGCGGCATCCCGCCCATGGTGGCCGGCGCGGCCCGCATCCGCGTCACCTTCCAGGTGGATGCCGACGGCCTCCTTTCGGTCACCGCCCGGGAGACCGGCACCGGCGTCGAGTCCCATATCGCGGTGAAGCCGTCCTACGGCCTTTCCGACGACGAGGTGGCGCGCATGCTCCAGGACTCCTACGCCCATGCCCAGGACGACATGGCGGCCCGCAACCTGGCCGAGGCCAAGGTGGATGGCCAGCGCCTGGTGGAGGCCACCGAGGCCGCCCTGGCCGAGAATGGCGACACGCTCCTGGACGTGGACGAGCGAACCGCCATCGATGGCCAGATCGCCGCCCTGCGCGCCGCCCTGGCTGGCGCCGACCTGGCCGCCGTGAAGCGCGCCACCGAGACCCTGAACCAGGGTACGGTGGAGTTTGCCGCCCGGCGCATGGACCTGTCCGTCAAGAAGGCCCTCACCGGCCACCGGCTGGACGAACTGGAGCTGTGAGGCCGAGGCCATGACCCTCTTCGAGCCCGAGTTCATTGCTTCCCTGCGGGAGCGCCTGGAAAACCACCCCATCTACGGTGCGGTGCGGACCCTGGACGACCTGCGGGTGTTCATGGCCCACCATGTGCATTCGGTGTGGGACTTCATGTCCCTCATCAAGTACCTCCAGGCCACCGTGGCCCCGGCCCGCTGGCCCTGGACCCCGGGTGTGGACCCCGCCGTCCAGCGATTCATCAACGAATTGGTGCTGGAGGAGGAGACCGACGAAGCCGGTCCCGGCGCCCCGGGCGAATTCTCCAGCCATTTCCAGCTCTATCTCGGCGCCATGGGCGAGATCGGCGCCGATGCCGAGCGGCCGGCCCGCTTCGTGGAGATCGCCGGCCGCGAGGGCATCGAGGCGGCCCTGGCGTCCGGCCTGGCGCCGGACCCCTCCGCCCGCTTCAACCGGGTCACCTTCGCCTACATCGACACCCACCAGCCCCACGCCGTGGCCGCCGTCCTGGCCCTGGGCCGGGAGCACGTCATCCCGGCCATGTTCCGGGCCTTCCTGGAGCGCATGGCGGTGACCGAGCAACAGGCGCCCACCTTCCACTACTATCTCAAGCGCCACATCCACCTGGATGAGGATTTCCACGCGCCCCTGTCACTGCGTCTGCTGGAGACGTTGTGCGACGGCGACCTGATCAGGATCGCGGAAGCCAGGGAAGCCGCGGTCCGGGCGGTGGAGGCGCGCATCGAATTCTGGGATGGCGTCCTGGCCGCCCTGCCCAGCCAAAACAACGAGACCAGCCCTCAGGAAGCGTCATGCCCCAACTGATCGTCCTGCCCCATGTGGAGCTCTGCCCCGACGGTGCCGTCATCGAAGCCCAGAAGGGGGTGTCCATCTGCGACACCCTGCTGGAGAACGGCATCGACATCGAGCACGCCTGCGAGAAATCCTGCGCCTGCACCACCTGCCACGTGGTGGTGCGGGAAGGCTTCGACAGCCTGTCGGAGGCCATCGAAATGGAGGAGGACCTGCTGGACAAGGCCTGGGGCCTGGAGCCCACCTCCCGCCTGTCCTGCCAGGCCCTCATGGGCAAGGAGGACGTGGTGGTGGAAATCCCCAAATACACCATCAACATGGTGAAGGAAGGGCATTGAAGGTGGTGGGGAGTAAGGTGTGGGGGTGCCTCGAATAACCCGTCATTCCCGCGCAGGCGGGAATCCAGCCGTTGAATTGACTGGGTCCCCGCCTGCGCGGGGACGACGAACCAAGGGTTTTTCGCGGTGCCCTAAGGAGTAAGGAGTCAGGAGTAAGGAGTGGGGGGGTGGGTTCTTTTCACGCCCCACTCCTTACCCCTCACCGAGGTTAAGCCATGAAATGGATCGACACCCTGGACATCGCCATTGCCCTGGCGGAGCACCACCCCGACGTGGACCCGCGCTATGTCCGTTTCACCGACCTGCATCGCTGGGTGATGGAGCTGCCGGATTTCGACGACGAGGCCAACCGCTCCGGCGAGAAGATCCTGGAAGCCATCCAGCAGGCCTGGATCGAGGAAGTCGATTGAACTTACGCAAACTGACCCTGCTGGCGGCCCTCCTTGGCGCGGCCTGGGCCGCCCACGCCGCCGAGCGGTTCGGCTTCAAGGGGATCGAACTGGGCTCGGGCATCGCCGCCGTGGCCAACAGCCCCAAATACGAGTGCCGCACCGCCAGCGCGCCGGGGGCCGACACCATTTGCAGCCTGCGGCCCCGGGAGAAGGAAACCATCGCCGGCGCGCCGGTCCGTTCCCTGTTCTTTTTCTACTTCGACAACCGGCTCACCGGCATCACCCTGCACCTGGAGGAAAAGCACTTCGCCCAGGTGGTGGAGGCCTTGCGGGGCAAATACGGGCCTGGCCGGGTGCAGACCGAGACGGTGCGCAACCTGAAAGACCTGGCCTTCGAGAACAGGACCCTCACCTGGCGCTCGGCCGGCGAGTCGTTGACGGCCCAGCGCTACACGGGCCGCCTCGATCTGTCCGCCATCCGCTTCTCCGCCGAGGACCTGGTGCGGGACATCGAGCGGCGCCGCGCCGATATCGCCCGCAACCCCGGCAAGGATCTCTGAGCCTCGCCGGGGGCAGCCCGCCGGATCAGGCGGCGATGCGGCTCGATCCCGGGCCGCGCCGGCGCAGCCGCAGGCCCATGAGGCCCAGGCCGGCCATGAGCATGGCCCATTCGTGGGCTTCGGGCACGGCTGCCGCCATGTAGCGGGTGCCGGAGTCGGTGACCAGATCGCCGGCGCCGCTGATGCCGAACTCGGCGGTGTGGCCGAAATCCACGGCGCCGTTGCCGCTGGCGGCGACACCGAAGACGCTGGTGAGGTAGAAGGTCTCGCCGTAGTCGTACTGGAAGCTGCCGGTCAGCACCGTGTGGACGGCGCCGGCCTGGTTGTCCCGGCTGTCCCACAGCACCACCTCCATGTCGGCCGGCAGGGTGGTGGCGCCGGAGAGCAGGGCGTAGAGGTCGCCGGGCAGGACCGGATAGGCGGTCTTCAGCAGGGCGTAGCCGGACACGGCGGCGTCGGCGCCGGCGAACAGGCCGTCCAGGCTCAAGCTCACCTGGGCCGTGCCGGTTCCCGGCCCCCCGGAATAGGTGAAGCCGTCCGACCAGACGGACAGGGCGCCATGCCAGGTGTCACCGCCGTCGCCCGAGGCGCCGGCGCGCTGGATGCCCAGGTCGGTCTGGGCCCAGGCCCAGTCCGTGGCGGCGCTAGCGGTGGCCATCCCGAAGAAAGTCATATCCTCGACAAGGCTGTTCGGATCGTCGACATCGCCGGCCGCCGAATAGGCGTAGGGCAGGGCGAGGTTGGCGGAGGCGGGGACGGCCAGGACCGCGCCCAGCAGGGCGAGGAGGGCGGCGGAGGCGGCGTTCGGGGTCATGGGAGGCTCCAGAGGCGAAAAAATGGGTACGGCTTCTCTTCAGCAACCGCCGTGCCAGGGCCGGAATGCCCCCGGACGCCTACAATGGCCCCATGACGCCCGAATTCCTGAGCCAGCTCCTTCTCCAGGTCTGGTTGCCCATCGCCCTGCTGGTGACGGCGGGCGGCCTCTGGGTGCGCTTCCGCCCGGAGTTTCCCGCCGAAGCCCTGCGCATCAACCTCAACCGCCTGGTGGTGGACGTCTTCGCGCCGCCCCTGCTCTTCGCCCTGTCGGCTCAGGCCGAGATCACTCGGGAGCTGCTCACCGTGCCGCTGCTCACCGTGGCGGGCATCGCCCTGAGCTATCTGCTCCTCTACCCCGTGCTCTTCCACTCGGCCCTGGGCCGGGGCCTGGCCCGGGAGACCCGGGCGGCCATCCTGCTGGCGGGCTGCTTCGGCAACGTGCTGTTCATGGGCTATCCCACCCTGAGCTTCCTTTACGGCGACATCGGCGGCAGCTACGCCGCCTTCGCCGACGTGCTGGCTTCCTCGCCCCTGGTCTGGACCTTCGGCGTCTGGATCGCCACCCGCCTGGGCCACGAGGGCGGCCAGGGCCACAGCCTGCTGCGCACCATGCTCACCCTGCCGCCCATCTGGGGCTTCGTGCTGGGCTTCGCGGTGAACCTCACCGGCGTGGAGGTGGCGCCCCTGGTGAAGGCCGCCAAGTTCATGGGCCAGGCCACCATTCCCATCATGCTGTTCACCCTGGGGCTGTCCATTCCCTGGCGCGACCTGGCGCCCACCCGACCGGTGCTGGCGGCCGTGGCGGTCAAGCTGCTGCTGGCGCCCTTCCTGGTGTTCTTGCTGGCCCGCCTGCTGTTCGGCGAACTTCGCCCCGCCCAGAATGCCGCCATCCTGGAGACCGCCATGCCCACCATGCTCATGGCCGCCAGCTTCGCCGACCGCTTCCGCCTGGATGCCCGGGCGGCGGCCCTGACGGCGAGCTGGACCAGCCTCGCCTTCCTGCTCACCCTGCCGGCCTGGATCGCCCTGCTGGGGCGTTGAGGCCGGCGCGCCTCAGGGTCGGGCCGGCAGCAAGCCCCGTCCGGCCAGGAACTCGATGATGGTGGCCGCCGCCTCCTGGGGTGTCAGGCGGTCGTTGGGAATCACCAGTTCCGGCGCCACGGGGGGCTCATAGGGATCGTCGATGCCGGTGAAGCCCATGCCGTGGCCCTCCGCCAGGGCTGCCCTGGCTTTCTTGTAGAGGCCCTTGGGGTCCCGGGTCTCGCAGACCGCGATGGGCACGTCCACCAGGATTTCGATGAAGTCCAGGCCGCTGTCGGCGTGGATCTTGCGGGCCTGGTCCCGGTCCTTGCGGTAGGGGCTGATGAAGCTGGTCAGGGCGATGACGCCGGTGTCGGCGAACAGGCGGGCCACCTCGCCGATGCGGCGGATGTTCTCCTCCCGGTCGGCGGCCGAGAAGCCCAGGTTCTTGTTGAGGCCGTGGCGGATGTTGTCGCCGTCCAGCACGTAGGCGAGATGGCCCCGGGCCACCAGGGCGTGCTCCAGGGTGAAGGCGATGGTGCTCTTGCCCGAGCCGCTGAGGCCGGTGAACCAGAGGGTGGCGCCCTTCTGGCCCAGGAGGCGATGGCGGTCCTCCCGTTGGACGTGGCCTTCATGCCAGGTGATGTTGGTGGCGCGGATCTCGGTCATGGCGATACTCCTGTGGCGTTGCGATGGACACCCGGCAAGCCGGGGGAAGCGGCGGCGGCCCGCCCGGCGGGCGCGGCCACGGTGGGCGCCGCATTCCCCACCGGCTTCGGCGGCACGAAGCGATGCTCTCCCCACCCCGGCCCTCCCCGCCAGCGGGGAGGGAGCAAACTCCTCCCCCGCTCGCGGGGGAGGTTGGGAGGGGGAGCGCATGGACATTGCTTTTGCAAAGCTCAGTATCGGCACTCCCCGTTCCGGTCTTGAGGGCGGTACGCCAAAGAGGCCGTGAAGGCGCGATAATCAGCCCATGACGTCTCCCGCCCCCCAATGGCCCGCCTGGCTCGAAGCTGCCGACGGCCACCCCGTGCCCGTCCGCGCCACTTGTGTCCTGGGGCGCGCCGCCGAGTGCGACGTGGTCATCAGCGACCCCCGCATTTCCCGCCACCACAGCATGATCCAGCGCCAGGGCGAGGCGGAGTACTGGCTGGTGGACATGGGCAGCAGCAATGGCACCTACCTGGACGGCCATCGTCTCGTCCAGGCCACCCGTCTCCATGACGGCAGCCGCATCGGCCTGGGCAATGCCGAGTTCCGCTTCCGCCTGGCCCGGCCGGATACGGACCGGGCCGAGGCGACCCGGATGGGCGAGACCACCATCGAAGGCACCCTCTACGACGTGCGGCCGGTGCGCTGCTGGCTGCTGGTGGCCGACATCGTCGGTTCCACCCGGCTGGTGAGCGAGCTGCCCCCCGGGGAGCTGCCGGTCCTCACCGGGCGCTGGGTCAAGGCCTGCCGCAAGCGCATCGAGGCCGGCGGCGGCCGCATCAACCAGTTCATGGGCGACGGCTTTTTCGCCTACTGGCTGGACGAGCCGGGCAAGGAGAAGGACATCGCCGAATGCGTCGGCGCCCTGCGCCAGCTCCAGGCCGGCGGCGCCCCGGACTTCCGCTTCGTCCTGCATCTGGCGCCGGTGGTGTTCGGCGGCGTGGCCATCGGCGAGGAGGAGCGCATTTCCGGCAGCGAGGTGCATTTCGTCTTCCGCATGGAAAAGCTGGCCGGCCGCCTGGACACCCGCTGCGTGTTCAGCGCGCCGGCCGCCGAGCGCCTCGGGGGCTTCATGCCCCTGCGGGAACTGGGCACCCATCCCCTCCAGGGCTTCGAGTCCGGCTTCATCTTCCACGCCCCCGGCGACTGAGCCGGCGAGCGGTCAGCGCGAGGACACCATGCCTTCCCTCGGTTTCATCGGCCTGGGCACCATGGGCCGGCCCATGGCCCTGCGCCTCCTCCAGGCCGGCCATCCCCTCACCGTCTTCGCCCGCGACTACGCCCGCGCCGAATCCCTGGTCCGGGCCGGCGCCCACGCCGCCGTCTCGCCCCGGGGCGTGGCCGAGGCGGCGGACCTGGTGTTCATCAACGTGTCCGACGACGCGGCCGTGGAGGCGGTGCTGTTCGAGCCCGAGGGCGTGGCCGAGGGCCTGGGACCCGACGCCGTGGTGGTGGACATGGGCACCACCTCGCCGGCCGCCACCCGGGACTTCGCCGCCCGCCTGGCCCGGCGCGGCGCCACCCTGCTGGATGCGCCGGTGTCCGGCGGCGAGGCGGGGGCCGTCGCCGGCACCCTGTCCATCATGGTGGGCGGCCCGGCGGCCGCCTTCCAGCAGGTCCGACCGCTGCTCGAAATCCTGGGCGCCAACATCGTCCACGTGGGCGACAGCGGCGCCGGCCAGGTGGCCAAGGCCTGCAATCAGATCGCCGTCTCGGCCACCCTGCTGGGCGTCGCCGAAGCCATCGGCTTCGCCCGGGCCCAGGGCGTGGACCCGGCCCGGGTGCGGGAAGCCCTGCTGGGCGGCTTCGCCTACAGCCGCATCCTGGAGGTCCACGGCCGGCGCATGCTGGAGGCGGATTTCCAGCCCGGCTTCAAGGCCCGCCTCCACGGCAAGGACCTGGGCATCGTCCTGGACGAGGCCCGGCGCCTGGGCCTGGCCCTGCCCGCCACGGCGGTGGCCGCCCAACTGATCAACGCCCTGGTGGGCGGCGGGGGCGGCGAGCAGGACTCCTCGGCCCTCATCCGGGCCCTGGAGCGGCTCAACGGAGAAAGAGCATGAAGGAATACATCGTCTTCCTGGACCGGGCCACCCTGATGGCCGAGTTGTCCATCCCCGACTTCGACCACGTCTGGGTGGAGCACCCGGAAACGCCCCCCGAAGAGGCGGCCGACCGGCTCTGGCGGGCCACCGTGGCCATCACCAACAAGGTGCCCATCACCCGGGACGTGCTGGAACGCTGCCACAAGCTGCGCCTGGTGGCGGTGGCCGCCACCGGCGTCAACAACGTCGATCTGGAAGCCTGCCGGGAAAAGGGCGTGGCGGTGTGCAACATCCGGGGCTACGCCGAGCACGCGGTGCCCGAACACGTCTTCATGCTGCTCCTGGCCCTGCGCCGCAACCTGCTGGCCTGGCGGCGCACCCTCCAGGCCGGCGCCTGGCAAAAGGCCGGCGGCTTCTGCCTCTTCGACCACGAGATGCACGACCTCCACGGTTCCACCCTGGGCATCATCGGCCACGGCAGCGTGGGTGCCGGGGTGGAACGCCTGGCCCGGGCCTTCGGCATGGAAGTCCTCCTCGCCGAGCACAAGGGTGCCGACACCCTCCGGCCCGGCTACACCCCCTTCGACGACGTCCTGGCCCGGGCCGACCACCTGAGCCTCCACGTGCCCCTCACCGACGGCACCCGCCACCTCATCGGCCCCCGGGAGTTCGGCCTCATGAAGAAGAGCGCCGTGCTCATCAACGCCGCCCGGGGCGGCGTGGTGGACGAAGCCGCCCTCGTCACCGCCCTCAAGACCCGCCGCATCGCCGGCGCCGGCTTCGACGTCCTGGCTGTGGAACCCCCCACGGACGGCAACCCCCTCCTGGACCTGGACCTGCCCAACTTCCTCCTCACCCCCCACGTGGCCTGGTCCAGCCGGGAAGCCATGCAGACCCTGGCGGATCAGCTGATGGAGAACATCACGGCGTTTGTGAAGGGCGAGGCGAGGAATCGGGTGGTGTAGGTATTAGCCCTCCCTCGGCGGGGGAGGGAGGGGGAGAGGGAAATCTCTCTGTTGTTCCGACCATGAAGTTTCCGCGACCATGCCTTTTGGCATATTGCGTGGCGGGGGACGGCTTGGGAGGATGGCCGTGCACTCTTAAGCGGTCGGCGGGGGAATTCAAAAGAAACTTCAGGGAAAGGAAAAGAATTGTGGTCTGTCCCCAATTATGCGCCCAATTATGCGATGCCAATTATGCGCCATCAAGGGAAAGAGTAGTTGCCCATGAACTTCCCATTATTTTTCCTACTCGTTGCACTTGCAGCAATTTCATTCGGATTTGCGCGTGCTGCCAATGCCTGTTGGCGATATTTCAAACAACTTGAGATACCGCCTGAGGCCATTTCGCCAACACTCAGGGAAAGTCGCCCACGCCTGCACAAATGGATGGCATTCTCGTTGCCCGTTACAAGTGTCGGCTTAGCCTTTTGTGCAGTTATTGCTGCACTAGGATTCGCGTTTGTGCTGATACGCATCATCAAAGACAATTTCTAGCGGGTTAATGATCGCGGAAATACAGGAATAAAGAGGGCGGCCTCAAATCTGAAGTGCAACACCTTGGATGTTTTAAGGTGTGCACATGCAGAAACGAGCATCGTACCAACAGCTTCAACCCGAAGAGCGCATGACGATCGGCTAATGGGTGTCCCCAATTACATGCCCTGAGTAAAGCTGACCTACTTCCCTTCGTTGGGGGGCAGGTCAGTTCTTATGCGGGCTACAAGTGGATTTGCGAAGACCCGGACAGAAGGAAATCTTTCTGTGGGCGATAGCAAGTCTTCTGATGGCTGCAGGGAGGTAAGGTGATGTGGGAGACGGCCATGGATTTCTTGTCTTGGATGGGAGAGCGCTCGCTCGCAAAGCTCTTTTTGCTTGTTGTGCTGGCCCTTCCAGTTTTGGCCTTGTTTGGCTATACGGGCCTGCTATCTCGCCGGCGGAATAAGAAGGACAACGAGGACAGCAGTTCTTAGCCTCGCTGCTACCCGATGATCCTGACTGCCTCTGCCGGCGAGACGATGGGCATGCCCTGGAAGGCCTTGAGGCAGAGCAAATCGTCATCGCCGGAGACGACGAGATCGGCTTTGGCGGCGATGGCGCAGGCGAGCACCTTGTCATCGTCGGCATCGCGGGAAACCTGGTCGGTAAGCTGACGGGCGGTCACCAGGGTCGCGATGCGCCGATAGTTGGCCAGCATCTGCGCGGCGGTGAGCCCGGTGGCGGCTACGGGCTTGGCCAGCTTCTTCTTGGCCAGTGTGGCCGCCAACTCATCCAGCAGCCCCCGGCTGGTATAAAGCCGGACCACCTTCTCCCCGGCCAACTCGATCAGCTGGCCGGGCGTCCCCTCCCACAGGAAGGCCGACACCAGCACATTGGTATCGACCACCAGCCTCACGAATGGCGGCCCTTGCGCTCAGCGCGCACGGCCTTCACCTCCGCCTGAATCTCCGCCATCGACAAGGGCTTGCCGCCCGCCTCGGTGGCGCGTTTAGCCCCGGCCAGCAAGGTCTGGGCCGCCTGCCTGCGCATCGCATCCTTGAGCAATTGCGCCAGCGCCTTGGGCGTCAGCAACCCCGCCGCCTGGGCCTCGCGGGCCAGGCGATCCGGCAAATCCAGTTTCACTTCCAACGTTGTCATGGCTTCCTCCTTAGCGGCCGGCCGTCTGGGCCAGCACGGTATCCAGCATCTGGGACACGAACTGCTGCTTGGCCTTGGGCAACTGGGTCAAGGCCTCGATTTGCTGTTGCAGGCGGGAAGCCGGGTCGCGCTTGCCGCCCGCGCGGGCCCGTGCGGGCGCGGGCTGCCCCATCAGCTCATCGAGGGACAGCGTCAACAACCGGGCCAGGGTAGGCAGCATCGAGGCGGGCAAGCGGGCGCGCCCCACCTCGTAATGGGCCAGGGTCTGCTGGGCCACGCCCAACTGTTCGGCCAGCTCCTGCTGGGTCAAGCCGTGGTCCTTGCGGGCCTGGGCGATGCGTGCCCCGAGTTCCTTGAAGAACAGTTCATCTCGCGTGTTCATGGTCATCGGCAGTGAAGAGACGGCCATGAGGTTACTCCTGAAATGACGAACCCAGCTTGACTTTACTCATGCCGTGAGTACCGCGCAACGCACAAAGCAATCGCTAAGGATGCTCGGAATATTTCTTGCGTGTGCGTAATAGAGAAGGTGCCACGGTTTCGCCGATGGCCTTCCCGTTGGCTGGCCCGAAGCCGGACCTGGTCAGGCGATTGACCGGAGACCGCCGGGGGCGCGCCGGGCGCCAGATACCTTCCCGTGTAGGAATGTCACCGGCTAGGAGCCGGGCAGACGCTCGTCGG
>DAOQNK010000034.1:0-20368 GCA_035332045.1 Thiobacillaceae bacterium
CAAGATCCAGCGCTTCCTGTCCCAGCCCTTCTTCGTGGCGGAAGTGTTCACCGGCTCTCCCGGCAAGTACGTGTCCCTCAAGGACACCATTACCGCTTTCAAGGCCATCGTCTCCGGCGAGTACGACCATCTGCCCGAACAGGCGTTCTACATGGTGGGAACCATTGACGAAGCCGTGGAAAAAGCGAAGACCTTGCAGTAAGGCGATAGGGCAAAGGCGAGGGAATACCCCATGATTTTCGCTTTGAACCCCACGTCTTGCGCCTTACGAGGATATTGAAATGGCCATGACCATACATGTCGACATCGTCAGCGCGGAAGCCTCCATCTATTCCGGCTTGGCGGAATTCGTGGTGGTGCCCGCCGAGATGGGCGAAGTGGGCATCTACCCCCGGCACACGCCGCTGCTGACTCGGATCAAGCCGGGCTCGGTGCGGATCAAGTCGCCGGATAAGGACGAAGAGGACTTGATCTACGTGTCGGGCGGCATTCTGGAAGTCCAGCCCGGGGTGGTTACCATCCTTTCCGATACCGCCCTGCGCGGTGCCGACCTGGACGAAGCCCGTGCCCTTGAAGCCAAGCGCCAGGCGGAGGAGGCCATGAAAAACCGCACCTCCTCCATGGACTATGCCCGTGCCCAGGCCGAGCTGGCCGAGGCCGTCGCGCAACTGGCGGCTATCCAGAAGTTGCGGAAGATCCGCCACTGATTCCCGGCGACGTGATTGGAAATACGGCAGCCCCTGGGGCTGCCGTATTACTTTGTGGCCTCGGACAGGCCATCGCCGGCTGTTTATACTTACGCGCGTTTCCGGCCTCCCGGTCATCCAAGGCGCCGCATCCATGTCCCCTCCCCTGAATGTCGTCATCCTCGCCGCCGGCAAGGGCACCCGGATGAAATCCGATCTGCCCAAGGTGCTGCACCCCCTGGCCGGCAAACCACTGCTCGGCCATGTCCTCGCCGCCGCCGACAGCCTGGCCCCGGAGAGGATCTGTGTGGTCTACGGCCATGGCGGCGAAACCCTACCCCAGGCCATGGGCCGCGCCGAACTCGCCTGGGCGAAACAGGAACCCCAGCTTGGCACCGGCCACGCCGTGCAGCAGGCCGTGCCCCACCTGAACCCGGACGGACTCTGCCTCATCCTCTACGGCGACGTGCCGCTGATCCGGCCGGAAACCCTCCAGGAGATGACGCTCATCGCCCGGGAAGGCGCCATTGCCCTGCTCACCGTGCGTCTGGCCAATCCCGCCGGCTACGGCCGCATCGTGCGCAACGCCCGCGGCCAGGTGGAGCGCATCGTCGAACACAAGGACGCAAGCCCCGAGGAACTGGCCATCAACGAGGTCAACACCGGCATCCTCTGCCTGCCCGCCGGCAAACTGGCAGGCTGGTTGTCCCGGCTTACCAACGACAACGCCCAGGGCGAGTACTACCTCACCGATGTGATCGGCATGGCCGCTGCCGAGGGCGAGAAGGTGATCCCCTGCCATCCGGCCGCGGAATGGGAAGTGCTGGGCATCAACAGCCGCCAACAGCTGGCGGAACTCGAACGCACCCACCAGCGCAACATCGCCGAGTCCCTCATGGTTCAGGGCGTGACCCTCATCGACCCGGCCCGGATCGATGTGCGCGGCAGCCTGGCGTGCGGCAAAGACATCCTCATCGATGTCAACTGCGTGTTCGAGGGCCTCGTCGTGCTTGGGGATGGGGTGAAAGTGGGCGCCAACTGCGTACTCAGGGACTGCGAGATCGAGCCCGGCGTCGAAATCCGCCCCTTCTGTCATATGGAGGGCGCGCGGGTCGGTTCCCGGTCCCTGGTCGGTCCCTTCTCACGCTTGCGTCCGGGCACGGATCTGGCCGAGGAAACCCACATCGGCAATTTTGTGGAAATCAAGAATGCCCAGGTGGGTTTCAATTCCAAGATCAACCACCTGTCCTATGTGGGCGATGCCAGCGTGGGCAGCAAGGTCAACATCGGCGCCGGCACCATTACCTGCAACTATGATGGCGTCAACAAGCACCGCACGGTCATTGAAGACAACGCCTTCATCGGCTCCGACACGCAACTGGTCGCGCCGGTGACGGTGGGGGAGGGCGCCACCCTGGGGGCCGGCACGACCCTGACCCGGGATGCGCCCGCCGGACAGCTCACCCTGTCCCGGGCCAAGCAACTCACCGTGCCCGGCTGGCAACGGCCGGCAAAGAAGGTGAGGCGTGAGGAGTGAGGAGGTAGGGGTGAAGATCAACAGCCGGAAGTCTAGAAACAAGGAAGCGTCCATGCCGAACGTCCAAAGTCGAAGGGTGGGGGCGTTTTCCCCCGCCCTCCCCGCTCTTCACCCCTTACCCAAAGCGGAGTATTGAAGATGTGTGGCATCGTTGGCGCCGTTGCCCAGCGCAATGTCGTTCCCATCCTGATCGAGGGCCTGCAAAGGCTGGAATACCGGGGTTACGATTCCGCGGGCCTGGCGGTTCGCACCGGCGATGGCCACATGGGGCGCATCCGCTCCGTCGGCAAAGTGGCCATGCTGAAGGAATCGGTGGCCGCCCATCCCATCCAGGGCGATCTGGGCATCGCCCACACCCGCTGGGCTACCCATGGCATACCCGCGGAGCGCAACGCCCATCCCCACATGAGCGGCGAGAAGGTGGCCGTGGTGCACAACGGCATCATCGAGAACCATGCCGAACTGCGCGAGGAGCTGAAGTCCCAGGGTTTTGTCTTCACCTCCGAGACCGATACCGAGGTGATTGCCCATCTGCTGGCCCATATTCTGGAATCCGAGACGGATTTGTTGCGCGCCGTGCGCCAGGCCATCTCCCGGCTGGTCGGCGCCTATGGGCTGGCGGTGGCCTCCCCATCCCATCCCGATCGCCTGGTGGTGGCCAGGGCGGGCAGCCCCCTGGTGGTGGGCCTGGGAGTTGGCGAGAACTTCATCGCCTCGGATGTCTTTGCCCTCCTGCCGGTCACCCAGCGCTTCGTCTTCCTGGAAGAAGGGGATGTGGCGGAAATTCGCAGGGACGGCGTGTCGGTATTCGACAGCGCCGGACAGCCTGTGCAACGTCCCGAGCGGATTTCCCGGATATCAGCCTCCACCGCCGACAAGGGTCCCTATCAGCACTACATGCTCAAGGAGATCTTCGAGCAACCCGCCGTCATTTCCGAGACCCTGGAAGGCCGCATCCACAAGGGCCGGCTCCTGGAGGAGAGTTTCGGGCATGAGGCCAAGGCCCTGTTCGACAAGGCGCGGGGGGTGCACATCATCGCTTGCGGCACCAGCTACCACGCCGGCCTGGTGGCCCGCTACTGGCTGGAGGAGATCGGTGTGCCCTGTAGTGTCGAGGTGGCCAGCGAATACCGCTACCGTAAGGTGGTGGTGCCGCCGGATACCCTGTTCCTGTCCATCTCCCAGTCCGGTGAAACCGCCGACACCCTGGCGGCCCTGCGCTTCGCCAAGACCGCCGGCTACGTCGGTTCTCTGACCATCTGCAACGTGCCGGAATCCTCCCTGACCCGGGAATCCGACGTGGCCCTCATGACCCGGGCCGGCCCCGAAATCGGCGTGGCTTCCACCAAGGCCTTTACCACCCAGCTCACCGCCTTGCGGCTGATCACCCTGGCCCTGGCCCGACGCCGGGGCATGGACGCCGAAACCGAGCGGCGTCTAGTGGAGGAGTTGCATGCCCTGCCACGCCAGGTAGAGGTGGTGCTGAAGCTCTCCAATGCCATCAAGGAGATGGCGGATGCCTTCGCCGACAAGGTTCACGCCCTGTTCCTGGGCCGTGGTCCCTTTTATCCCATCGCCCTGGAAGGCGCCTTGAAGCTCAAGGAGATTTCCTACATCCATGCCGAGGCCTACCCCGCCGGGGAGCTGAAGCACGGCCCCCTGGCCCTGGTGGACGCCAGCATGCCGGTGGTCTGCGCCCTGCCCGACGACCCCCTGCTGGACAAGGTGCTCTCCAATCTCCAGGAAGTCCGGGCCCGGGGCGGCGAGCTATTCCTGTTCAGCGATCAGAAGGTGAGGATCGAGCTGGATCGTTATCAGAACCTGACGCTGGCCGACATCTATCCCAGCACGGCTCCCATCGTCTACAGTGTGCCGCTGCAATTGCTCGCATACCACGTGGCGGTGCTGCGGGGGACGGACGTGGACCAGCCCCGCAACCTGGCCAAGTCCGTCACGGTGGAATAACCCAAGAAAGGCGACATAGATGGCAGTCATCGCGGTTTTCAACCAGAAAGGCGGCGTCGGCAAGACCACCACGACCCTCAACGTGGCCGCCTCCCTGGCGCTCCTGGAGCGCAAGCCCCTGGTGCTGGACCTGGATCCCCAGGCCCACGTCAGCCTGGCGCTGGGCGTCAAGCACCTGCCGGGCAACGTGACGCTGGCTGCCTTCTTCAAGGACAAGGTTCCGGTGGACAGGCTCATCCGCCGCCTGGGCAACGGCATTCGCCTGTTGCCCGGCCATGCCGACCTGGCCAAGATCGATGCCCTCCTGGGGGCCACCAGCGGCGTGGCGGCCACCCTCAAGAAAGGGCTGGACACCAGTCTGGCCTGGGAGGATTCCCCCATCCTCATCGACTGTGCGCCGGCCCTCGGCGTGCTCTCCCTGAATGCCCTGTTTGCCGCTGACCGGGTGCTGATCCCTGTCACTTCCGATTTTCTCTCGATCCAGGGCCTCAACCGTCTGGATCTGGCCCTCAACGTGCTGGAGGGGCCCCTCCGTCGCCGAATCGAGCGGCGGGTGGTCATGACCCGTTTCGACGAGTCCAAGCCCCAGTGCCGGGAAGCCTTGGCCAGCCTGAAAAGTCGCTACGGCGACAACCTGTGCGAGACCCGCATCCAGGACGATCCGGCCCTCTCCGAGAGCCCGGCGCATGGCATGGACATCTTCGCCTATTCCGCCGATTCGCCTGGCGCCCACGACTACCGGCTGCTCACCATGGAATTGCTCTCCAAGGGCTTCTTCCAGTAACACGATAGGCGGCACCCTTCTCC
The DNA here is from genome assembly GCA_035332045.1 of Thiobacillaceae bacterium. Taxonomy (GTDB): domain Bacteria; phylum Pseudomonadota; class Gammaproteobacteria; order Burkholderiales; family Thiobacillaceae; genus PFJX01. Next base: position 4,996 of record DAOQNK010000034.1, read on the forward strand.
CGCCCGCGGGGGAAGGCCCGGGGATGGGGGGAACCAGCTTGGCCACCGAAGGACCCAGCAACACCGACTGGCTGAGACGCACCCAGGCCGCCCTCTGGCATCCCTGCACGCAGATGAAGCACCTTGCGCGGGTGCCGCCTTTGCCCGTCGCCCGGGGCGAAGGTCCCTGGCTCATCGATTTCGAGGGCCGCCGTTATCTCGACGCCATCTCCTCCTGGTGGGTCAACCTGTTCGGCCACTGCAACCCGCGCATCAACGCGGCCATCATGGATCAGCTCGGCCGTATCGAGCACGTCATCCTGGCAGGCTGCACCCACGCCCCGGTAGTGGAACTGTCCGAGCGCCTGGCCCGCCTCACCGGCCTGGGCCATGCCTTCTACGGCTCCGACGGCGCCAGCGCCACCGAAATCGCCCTCAAGATGAGCTTCCACTTCTGGCGCAACGTGGGCCAGACCGCGAAGACCGGCTTCGTCAGCCTCCAGGATGGCTACCACGGCGAGACTTTGGGCGCCCTCTCGGTCACCGACGTGGCCCTTTTCAAGGACACCTATGCGCCCCTGCTGCGCCCCACCCACCAGGTCATGAGCCCGGACTGGCGCCGGGCCGAGGCGGGTGAGTCGGCGGAGGCCTACGCCCTGCGCGCTGCCGCCAGCCTGGAGGACTTCCTCGCCGAATGCGCCGACACCACCGCCGCCGTCATTCTGGAGCCCCTCGTCCAGGGTGCCGCCGGCATGGCCATGTATCACCCCATCTATCTCGCCTGCGTGCGGGAGATGTGCGACCGTCACCGGGTCCACCTCATCGCCGACGAGATCGCCGTGGGGTTCGGCCGCACCGGCACCCTGTTTGCCTGCGAGCAGGCCGGCATCACCCCGGACTTCCTCTGCCTTTCCAAGGGCATTACCGGCGGCTACCTGCCCCTGTCCTGCGTGCTCACCACCGACGCGGTCTACCAGGCTTTCTACGACGATGCCACCGCCCGGGGTTTCCTCCATTCCCACTCCTACACCGGCAACGCCCTGGCCTGCCGCGCCGCGCTGGCGGTGCTGGACATCTTCGCGGAAGACGATGTGATCGCCGGAAACCGCGGCAAGGCCGCCCGCTTCAGCGAACTGCTCGCCCCCGTCGCCGCCCATCCCCGGGTCCGCCATTTCCGCCACGCCGGCATGATCTGGGCCTTCGACGTGGCCGGCGCGCCGCCGGGATTTAGCGGCGAATTCCACCGGCGCGCCCTGGCCCGGGGCCTGTTCATCCGGCCTATCGGGTCCACCGTCTACTTCATGCCTCCCTACGTCATCGGCGAAGCGGAAATGCGCCTGATGGCCGATGTCACCCTGGAACTGCTGGATACCTTCTGAAAGCACCGCCCATGAAACGCGCCACCGCCCTGCTCCTCGCCCTGTCCACCCTCCCCGCCTTCGCCGCCGAGCCAGCCCATCAACATCCGGGCAAGTCCGTCGAATACCGCAAGCCCATCCCCCTCAACGCCGAGGAAGCCGCCCACGTCCGCCTGGAAATGCGCCTGTTCCTCACCTCGGTGCAGAAGATCGTCACCGCCGCCGCCTACAACGACATGAAGGTGGTGGCCGAGGCCGCCGGCGAATCCGGCATGGCCGCCGCCCACAACGTGCCTGCGGGCTTGCGCGAGAAACTGCCGCTGGAATTCAAGAAACTCGGCCACGCCACCCATGAAGGCTTCGACGACCTGGCCCGGGACGCCGCCAGCATGGCCGACGGCAACCTGGCCCTGAAGCAACTGGGCAAGCTCATGCAGAACTGCGTGTCCTGCCACGCGACTTTCCGGATAGGGAGCCAAACCGGGAAACCCTGACTGTCGACAGCATTGTCCTGGTTGGGCGTACAGGCCCCAACTCCTATGCACGCGCCCGCCTGATTTCCCGCTGGGATGAGACGGGCGACGGCTCATTGCAGCGGGCAGTGAGCAGCGCATCATGGGTCCATCCTCGCCACATACTTGTTCGAATCAACCAGACATCCCCGGCAATTCCTACCAATTTGCCATTCCGCACAAAATGAGCGTCAACGCCCGGCTTTGCGCTGGCGTTAATTGCCTACCGGAAATAGTCCAAATTCATGATCCGACGGCTATTTTCAGTGTTTTGACCGTCCAGTAAGATTTGCGCCGCAACTCGAGTTGCCTTTTTCCATAAAGGAGATGTTAATGAAAGCGATCGTTTTCGCCGCTGCTGCAGCCCTGGCCCTGACCGCCGGTGTTGCTTCCGCCGACCAGGCCCTGGCCCAGAAGAGTGCCTGCATGAGCTGCCATCAGGTCGACAAGAAGGTGGTGGGGCCCTCCTTCAAGGATGTGGCCAAGAAGTACAAGGGTGACGCCAAGGCCGCCGACCATCTGGTCGAGGTCATCAAGAAGGGTGGCAAGGGCGTTTGGGGCGCGGTTCCGATGCCCCCGCACCCCCAGGTGAAGGACGAGGATGCCAAGAAGCTGGCTGAATGGGTTCTGTCCCTGTAAGGCATCCTGAATTGAAAAAGGCCGGGCTTGCCCGGCCTTTTTTCTTGGTTTCCGCGGCAATTGGGCGGGCTCCGCTGTGATATAAATCGCGGATTCTCAGGCTATTTCGGGGGCTTTCCGTGAAGCACGAAAAATATTTCCTTTCCACACTGGCGTTTGCCATCGCGCTTTCCGTTTCCGGCTGCGGCGACAAACCCAAGGATGGGGGCGACGTCATCAAGATCGGTTCCGTGGCGCCCCTGACCGGCCCCCAGACTCACATCGGCAAGGACAACGAGAACGGCGCCCGCTTGGCCGTGGACGAGATCAACGCCAAGGGCCTGGAACTGGGCGGCAAGAAGATGAAACTGGAACTGTTGGGCGAGGACGACCAGGCCGAACCCAAGACCGCCACGATCGTCGCTCAGAAGCTGGTGGACGCGGGCGTGGTGGCGGTGATCGGCCACCTGAATTCCGGTACCACCATCCCGGCCTCCAAGATTTACCACGACGCCGGGATTCCCCAGATTTCCCCGTCCGCCACCGCCGTGGCCTATACCGCCCAGGGTTATCAGACCGCCTACCGGGTGATGGCCAACGACGCCCAGCAGGGCAAGGCGCTGGGCCAGTTCGCGGTGGGCAAGATGGGCGCCAAGAAGATCGCGATCATCGATGACCGCACCGCCTACGGCCAGGGACTGGCGGACGAGTTCGAGAAGGCCTCCAAGGCGGCGGGCGGCGAGATCGTGGCCCGGGAGTTCACCAACGACAAGGCCACGGACTTTACTGCCATTCTCACCAGCATCAAGGGCAAGAGCCCGGACTTGGTGTTCTTCGGCGGCATGGATCCCCAGGGCGGCCCCCTGGCCCAGCAGTTGAAGCGCCTGGGTTTGACCGCCAAGCTGCTGGGGGGCGACGGCCTGCAGAACGTGAACTTCCTCAAGCTGGCCGGGGCCGACGCCGAGGGCGTGGTGGCTTCTTCCCCGGGCCTGCCCATCGATTCCATGCCCGGCGGCCCGGATTTTCGCAAGAGGTTCGAGTCGAAATATGGGGTGATCCAGGTCTACGCGCCCTATGCCTACGACGCGGTCTATGCCTTGGTGGACGCCATGAAGCGAGCCAATTCCGTCGATCGCGCCAAGGTGCTGGCCGAACTGCCCAAGGTGGACATCCAGGGGGTGACCGGCCCGGTCAAGTTCGACGCGAAGGGCGATACCCTGGGCGGCGCCGTGACGGTCTACGAGGCCAAGGGCGGTACCTGGCGGGTGCTGGAAACGGTGAAGTGAAGCATAAGTAGTGCTGGCCGGTAGCGGGTAGCCAGGGTTTTCGCGCCGCAGGCGCGCAAGATCGAGCTACAAGCCACCGGCTAAGTGCTACCGGCTCCCGACCATGGACATCTTCACCCAGCAACTTATCAATGGCCTGGTGCTGGGCAGCATCTATGCCCTTGTGGCCTTGGGCTACACCATGGTCTACGGCATCCTCGAACTCATCAACTTCGCCCACGGCGAGGTGACCATGATCGGCGCCATGGTGGCTTTGAGTGCCATCGGTGCCCTGCTGGGCGTATCGCCGGACCTGCCGGGCCTGCTGGTGGTGGTCGCCGGTTTGTTGGTGGCCATTCCCGCCTGCATGGCCCTGGCCTTCGGCATCGAGAAGATCGCCTACCGGCCATTGCGCCGCGCGCCACGCCTGGCACCGCTCATCACCGCCATCGGCGTCTCCATCATCCTGCAGAACCTGGCCATGCTGGTTTGGGGTCGGCAGTACGTGTCCTTTCCGCCCATCCTGCCGCGCAGTCAGCATGAAATCCTGGGCGCCCACATCACGGATTTGCAGATCGCCATCGTTGTCCTCTCCCTGCTCACCATGGCGGGCCTCTGGCTGTTGGTGGAAAAGACCCGGCTGGGCCGGGCCATGCGGGCCACCGCCCAGTCGAAGGAAGTGGCGGAACTCATGGGCGTGAATGTGGATCGGGTGATCTCTTCCACCTTCGTCATCGGCGCCGCCATCGCTGCCCTGGCGGGGGTGATGGTGAGTGCCTACTACGGCCTGGCCCATTACTACATGGGCTTCATGCTGGGCCTGAAGGCTTTTTCGGCGGCGGTGCTGGGTGGCATTGGCAATATTGCCGGGGCCATGCTGGGCGGCCTGCTGCTGGGGGTCATCGAGGCTCTGGGGGCGGGTTACATCGGCGATCTCACCGGCGGTTTCCTGGGTAGCCATTACCAGGACGTGTTCGCCTTCTTCGTGCTTATCCTGGTACTGGTGTTCCGGCCTTCCGGCCTGTTGGGCGAGCGGGTGGCCAACCGTGCCTGACCGTGTTTTCGCCGCCCTGCGAGGCCGGCCGCGTCTGGCCTTGGCTTTGCTGGCGGCGCTGTTGCTTGCCCTGCCTTTCGTCATCGGCGCAGGCTTGGGCAACTCCTGGGTTCGGGTGCTGGATTTCGTCCTGCTGTACGTGTTGTTGGCTCTGGGCCTGAACATCGTAGTGGGCTACGCCGGCTTGCTGGATCTGGGTTACATCGCCTTCTACGCCCTGGGCGCGTATCTGTATGCCTGGCTGGCGAGCCCTCACTTTGGTTTGCATCTGCCGATCTGGATGGTTTTGCCCCTGGGCGCGGCCCTGGCCGGGGTATTTGGCGTGCTGCTAGGGGCGCCGACGCTGCGCCTGCGTGGGGATTACCTGGCCATCGTCACCCTGGGCTTCGGCGAAATCATCCGCATCTTCATGAATAACCTGAACGCCCCCTTCAATCTCACCAACGGGCCCCAGGGCATGAACCTCATCGACCCAGTGAGCGTGGGCAGCGTTTCCTTCGGCAAGCCCCTGGAAGTGGCGGGTCTGACCCTGCCCTCCACCTACCTCTACTACTACCTGTTCCTCGCCGCGACCCTGCTGGTCATCGGCGTCGCCATGCGCCTGCAGGATTCACGCGTCGGCCGGGCCTGGGCGGCCTTGCGGGAGGACGAGATCGCGGCGGCGGCCATGGGCATCAACACCCGCAACGTGAAGCTGCTGGCCTTCGCCATGGGCGCCACCTTCGGTGGCCTGGCGGGGGGGCTGTTCGCGGCCTTCCAGGGCTTCATCAGCCCGGAAAGCTTCACCCTGTGGGAGTCCATTCTGGTGTTGTGCATGATCGTGCTGGGGGGCATGGGCAACATCCCCGGCGTGATCCTGGGGGCGGTGCTATTGACGGTGATTCCGGAAGCGCTGCGCTACATCGGCGATCTGCAACGGGCCACCCTGGGCCATGTCGTGGTGGATCCCTCCGACCTGCGCATGCTGCTGTTCGGCGTGGCCCTGGTGGCGATGATGCTGTACCGGCCGGCGGGCCTGATCCCCTCGCGCCAGCGCAAGCGGGAATTCGGCGCCGAAGATGGCGTGGCCGAGCAGGAACAATCCGATCTGTACGATGCGCGGGCCTGAGATGTCGTATCCGACCCGCGCAACCGGCCGGCAACCGGGTGGAGACCGGAGCCATGGCTGAATTGCTCCGCGTCGCGGGGGTCACCAAGCGCTTTGGCGGCCTGGCCGCCCTGGATGAAGTCACGCTTGGCGTCAATGAGGGGGAGATCTATGGCCTCATCGGACCCAACGGCGCGGGCAAGACCACGCTTTTCAATTGCATGACAGGCTTGTACAGCGTGACGGCGGGCCAGATACTCCTCAGAGGCACGCCCATCCATGGCCTCAAGCCCCACCAGGTGGTGAAGCGTGGCTTTGCGCGTACCTTCCAGAATATCCGGCTGTTCGCCAACATGACCGCGCTGGAAAACGTCATGGTGGGTCGCCATACCCGTAGCCGCGCGGGCGTCCTGGGCGCGGTTTTGCGTTGTGCGCGCACCCGTGCAGAGGAAGCGGCGATTCGTGACAAGGCCCGGGAATTGTTGGACTACGTTGGGTTGAAGAACAAGGGGCGGGCGCTTGCCGGGCACTTGTCCTATGGCGATCAGCGCCGCCTGGAAATCGCGAGAGCCCTCGCCACAGAGCCGACATTGCTGGCCCTGGACGAACCAGTCGCGGGGATGAATCCCACCGAGCGGCGACAGATGGATGAGCTGTTCCGCAAGCTTCGGGATGGCCAGGTGACACTGCTGCTCATTGAGCATGACGTCAAGCTCGTCATGGGTTTGTGCGACCGGGTAGCCGTGCTGGACTATGGCCGCAAGATCGCCGAGGGCGCGGCCGACGCCGTGAAAAATGATCCGGTTGTCATTTCGGCCTACTTGGGAGGCGAGGCCCCATGAGCCTTCTGAGCGTAAAGGGACTCCAGGTGGCCTATGGCGGAATTCAGGCTGTGCGCGGCATCGATTTGGAGGTGGCGGAGGGGGAGTTGGTCTGCCTCATCGGTGCCAACGGCGCGGGCAAGAGTAGCGCCCTCAAGGGCATCATGGGGCTTGTGCACCCAAAGGGCGAGGTGCGCTTCGCGGGGGAGCACCTGCGCCACCTGCCGACCCATGCCATTGCCGCCAGAGGCTTGGCGCTGGTGCCGGAAGGCCGGGGCATTTTCGGCCGCTTGAGCGTGGCGGAAAACCTGGACATGGGGGCCTATCTTCGCAAAGACCCGGAGGGTGTCCGGGCCGATGTTGCAAGGGTGTACGCGCTTTTCCCGCGGCTGGCCGAACGACGTGGCCAATTGGCCGGCACCTTGTCAGGAGGCGAGCAGCAAATGTTGGCCATTGGCCGCGCGCTGATGAGCCGGCCACGCCTCTTGTTGCTGGACGAGCCCAGCATGGGACTCGCCCCCATCATGGTTGCAAAGATTTACGAAACCATCCGCGCGGTTGGCCGGGAAGGCGTGACCATCCTGCTTGTGGAGCAGAACGCGAACCTGGCCTTGCGAGTGAGCCAGCGGGCCTATGTTCTGGAGAGTGGGACCATTGCCCTGTCCGGGGACTCCTCGGCGTTGAGCAAGGATGCCAATGTCAGGGCGGCGTACCTGGGTGACGTGTCCGCACCAATATAGGGCGACCACGATCTAGGCTGTTGCGGTGTAGCAACAGCCAATTCCTGTGTTGGTTGCAGACGGGAAGAACAATCGAATCTTCTAATATTCCAACCTATACTGCCCAGGCAGTTCCGAATTCCTTGTTATTCTTTGTTATCAACCCCCTAGGAGTATTGCCATGAAGAAACTGTCTGCTCTGATCCTGGCCCTGGCCGCCCAGTCCGCCTTCGCCGCCGGTGCCACCCCCGAGTCCACCGCCGCCCAGCTGCTGGATCCCGCCAAGGCTGCCGATGTTGCCAAGGACCCCAAGGCTGCCGTCGCTGCCATGACCAACCTGATGGACCCCGCCACTGCCATCATCATGATGCAGAAGGGTATGGATCCCGCCACCTTCACCAAGATGGCCCAGGCCGGTATGTCTCCCGACATCCTGAAGTCCTACGCCGCCTTCCTGGACCCCAACATGTACACCAAGTGGCTGGCCGCTTCCATGGACCCCAACTTCTACATGGCCGCCATGACCCCCTTCATGAACCCCAACATGTACATGAAGTGGATGATGGCTCCTCTGGATCCCCGCGTCCTGCAGATGGGTATGGCTCCCCTGAACCCCAACATGTACATGAACTGGGCCATGTCTCCGGTGGCTCCCGCCAACATGAACCTCATGATGGCTCCCCTGAACCCCAACCTGTACACCCAGTGGGCTGGCGCCGCTGCTGATCCCAAGACCTACGGTGTCTGGGGCTCCTTCATGAACCCCGCCACCTACGGCAACATGGCCAATCCCTTCGCCGGCTTCATCCCGGTCCCGGCCGCTCCCGCCGCCGCTCCCGCCGCCAAGTAATTCTTGCGGTAGGTTTTGGCCTGAAAGGGCGGAACTTCGGTTCCGCCCTTTTTCTTTGCTTCTAATTAAAGCATGTTAAGATTTGCTTATATTATTTCCCCTCATGCGCGTTAAGGTATTGAATGCTGGGCCGTGCGGCGTTGTTGACTGCATTTTTCATGTCCTTGTTTCCCCCGATAGCACATGGGGCCACTGGGCAGGCCACGGCACAAGCAAAAAAAGCCGCGCAGGGAAAATGGGCGGTCAAGAAAGTTAGGCAAAAGGATGGCTCCGTCGTGGTCCGCCTGGACATGCACCGACCCACGAAATCGGGCGGCGTCTTGGCAGCGGAGGGAACACAGCCGTTTCCTGGGACGTTGGACGCCCCGTCTGGCAAGACTTCACGGGGCACGGAGCATTGGCTGGATGTGCCAAGCGAGCCGAAGGCCATGACCGCTTTGGCGACGGTGGCCTTGGATGCCGGCAATGAAGCCAAGCCGCTGGGTAGTGGCGTGGATCCGGCCAATGTCCGGAGTTGGGCGGAATTCGTCGATCCGGATCTGTATTTGAGGTGGATGGCGGCAGGGGTCGATTCCAGGTATCGGCAGGCTATCCACAATCGTTCCCAGGAGCCCGTTTTGGGCACAGTCGAAAGCTTCTTTCCCGTTCGACTGGAAATTCCCGCGAATGCCCAGGCTGGCGTGCCCCTCAAGCCCACATTGTGGACAAACGCCTATGTCGAGGGAAGCAACGCGCAGGATGCCGCCAAAGAGTGGTTGATGCTGCCCATGCCGGATCCGAAGAGCAATCCCTGGCTGCGCCCTTCCCAGAATTATCGCTACTGAAGTCTTAGCCAGGCGGCAATCAGCGCCGTTGGGCCGTCAGGTAGCCCTGCTCGGTCAATATCGCTCGCAAGGGCACATCCCATCCATCCCGGGGTATCCGGTCGACTTCCTGGGCCTGGAAGGCTACGCCGATCAGCGCGGGCGATTTCCAGTGGCGACGACCGGGAAGCTTGGCGAGGCTGGCATCGTAATAACCACCGCCCATGCCGATGCGCCATCCCCGACGATCGAAGCCCAGCAGAGGCAGGAACAACAGGTCGAGTTGGTAGGCGCGAATCCTGCGGGCCGATGCGTGATGGTATTCGGGAATGCCGTATCTGTTGAGGCGCCAGGCATCCTCGTCGCCCAGGCGAATGAACCAAAGCTTGCGCCGCCGCCGGCCTGGCACCTGGGGTAGATAGCAGTCCACGCCCATGGCCCGGGCCCTGTTCAGCAAGGGTTCCAGGTCGATTTCGTTCTTCGAGGGCATGTAGAAGCCGATGCGCCGTTTGCGAGCCAGCAATCTGTGGCGCAGTGCCCAACGCACCAAACGTTCGCCGGCGAGTCGGCGGTGATCCGCCGGAACCGAGGCCCGCGCGGCGCGCAGGGCGCGGCGCAAAGTCGACTTGTCGGGAAAGCTGGCGGCTTCAAGCATGGTTGAGGGTCTCCCCGCACGCGCCGTCCGGGCCGCTCATCTTGAACCCGGGGGTCCAAGATCGGTCGAGGCTCCCGCGCTTCGGGTACATGGACAATGCCACGCGCACACCCGCACAAGAAAGGCCAAGACCTCTGCTAGCGCATATCGGTTCAAAGAATACGCGACTCTCGCGAACGCAGCAGGGAGTTTGAAGCTCCCGACGGTAAGGCCGGGTGCTCAGAAAAGATTATCTTGCTGGGCCATGGCCTGATCAAGGAGTCCGACAAGCCGGTCAATGCGGTCCCGGTGTTCCCGCGTGTCAGGTTGGATCGGCTTGGCGGCCAGATAGTCATGGGTAATGTTGAGGGCGGCCATGATCGCGATCCGCTCCAGGCCGATGACTTTGCCCCCATCCCGGATTTCACGCATCTTGCGGTCCAGATAGGAGACTGCCTGGAGAAGGCCCTCGCGCTCGTCTTCAGGACAAGCTACCCGGAATTCCCTGCCCATGATGGCCACATCAAGGCTGACATTGTTGTTGGCCGCCATATCAGTCCGGTATCCGGTTCAAAAGGGTTTCCATGCGCTGGCGGGCTTCATCAAGGCGATCTGTCAGCTGCTTGTTGGCGCTTTCCAGAGTCACCACCTGCTGGCGCAGCTTGAGGTTCTCCTCCCGCATGGTCTGATAGCGCTCCAGCATCTGCGTGAGCTTGCTTTCCAGGGTGTCCAGTTCGGCCTGCATGTCGGCACTATAATTGCCGCCATTTTGTCGCGCAACACGGGCTGGTGCCTTCGTGGTGATGGAGAAGGGGCCCAGCCGAGGTATGCACCCATGCCGAATAGCCGGCATGGGGAGGTGTCAAAGGGCGGCAGCGTCGCACGCGGTTTGACGCCGCCACGGGGTTTGAAGGGATTTGTCGGGCAACTCCCGGCCAAACGCCTAAGCGCCGTGATACGCCCTGCTCTCCCCCTTCACGGTATCAACCAGCACCGTCACATTCTCCGGTGGCGTGAACTGGGAGATGCCATGCCCCAGGTTGAAGACATGGCCGGAACCCTGACCGTAACTGGCCAGGATGGCCTTGGCCTCGGCGGCGACGGCTTCCGGGGTGGTGAGCAGGATGCTGGGATCCATGTTGCCTTGCAGGGCCACCTTGTCCCCCACGCGGCGGCGGGCGCCACCGATGTCGATGGTCCAGTCCAGGCCCACGGCGTCGCAGCCGCAGGCGGCGATGTGCTCCAGCCAGAGGCCGCCACCCTTGGTGAAGACGATGCGGGGCACGATGCGGCCTTCCCGCTCCCGGGTCAGGCCCGCCATGATGCGGGCCATGTAGGGCAGGGAGAACTCCAGGTAGGCGGCCTGGGACACCATGCCGCCCCAGGAATCGAACACCATCACGGCCTGGGCGCCGGCCTCGATCTGGGCGTTGAGATAGTTGGTGACGGCCTGGGCGGTGACGTCCAGGATGCGGTGCATGAGATCCGGGCGGCTGTACATCATGCGCTTGACCTGGGTGTAGCTGTCGCTGCCTTCGCCCTCGATCATGTAGCAGGACAGGGTGAAGGGGCTGCCGGAGAAGCCGATGAGGGGTACGGAGCCGTCCAGGGCTTTGCGGATCTCGCTGACCGCGTCGATGACGTAGCGCAGGTGGTCGTGGGGGTCCGGGGCCTTCAGGTCGCGGATGGCCCACTCCTCCCGCAGGGGGCGCTCGAACTTGGGGCCCTCGCCTTCGGCGAAATAGAGGCCCAGGCCCATGGCGTCGGGTACGGTGAGGATGTCCGAGAACAGGATGGCCGCGTCCAGGTCGTAGCGGGCCAGGGGCTGGAGGGTGACCTCGGTGGCCAGGGCGGGTGACTTGCACAGGTTCAGAAAGCTGCCAGCCCGGGCCCGGGTGGCGCAGTATTCCGGCAGGTAGCGGCCCGCCTGGCGCATGAGCCACATGGGGGTGTAAGCGGTGGGCTGACGCAGCAGGGCGCGCAGGAAGGTGTCGTTTTTCAGGGCGGTCATGGTGGGCGGGCTCCAGGCAACCGCGTCATTCTACCGGAGGGGCCTTGCGCTCGCTGGCCAGGGCGGGATAACGGATGCGTTCCACCAGTCTCCGGGTCGCCGCATCCGGCTGAGGAGTCAGCAGGCTGATCAAGACGATGGTGGCGAAGCCCGCTGGGATGCCGAACACGCCGGCCGACACGTCGCCGATGCCCCACCATTTCTCCATGCCCAGGAATTTCACCCCGACCAGGTAGTAGAGGGTCAGGCCCAGGCCCACCAGCATGCCCGCGACGGCACCCTGCCTTGTCGCACGGCGCCAGAAGATGCCCAGCACCAGGGCCGGGAAGAAGCAGGCGCCGGCGATGGAGAAGGCCCAGGCCACCATGGACAGGATGGTGTCCGGCCGCAGGGAAGCGATCCAGGCGGCGACCAGGGCGACTCCCAGCAGCACGGTCTTGGAGATCGCCAGCCGGCGCGTGGTGGAAGCCCGGGGATCGATCATCTGGAAATAGACGTCGTGGGACAGGGCGTTGGCGATGGTGAGCAGGAGGCCGTCGGCGGTGGAGAGGGCCGCCGCCAGGCCCCCCGCCGCCACCAGCCCCGCCACCACGTAGGGCAGGCCGGCGATCTCCGGCGTGGCCAGCACCACCACGTCCGGGTTCAGGGTCAGTTCGGCCAGTTGCAGGATGCCGTCGCCGTTGATGTCCTCCACCGCCACCAGACCCACCTTGGTCCAGGACGCAACCCAAGTGGGCAACTCGGCGATGGCCGTGCCGATGACGTTGGTGTAGACCTCGTATTTCGCGAACACCGCATAGGCTGGCGCGGTGAAATAGAGCAGGAAGATGAAGAACAGGGACCAGAACACCGACTCCCGGGCCTCCTTCACCGAAGGCGTGGTGTAGTAGCGCATGAGCACGTGGGGCAACGCCGCCGTACCCACCATGAGGCAGAACACCAGGGCCAGGAAGTTGCGCCGGGCCTCGTCCCGGTGGGCGGCGTCGGCGCCGGGAAAAGCCTCGGCATGGGGATGGGGTGGCTGGGCCTTCTCCTGGGCCGCGCGCAGTTCCTTCTGCCAGCGTTCCCGCTCCAGCAGGCCCGGATTGGGGGTTTCCTTGATCTGTTTCTCCAGGGCCGCCGCTTTGGCCGAGTAGGCCTGGCGGACCTCGGCCTGGGCCGGGTCGGCGAGCAGCACCCGCTCCCGCTCCTGCAGCTCCTGCATGACCGAGCCGTACACCAGTTGCGGCAGGGGCACGCTGGTGACCTTGTAGGACATGAACACCACCGGCACCAGGTAGGCGATGATGAGGATGATGTACTGGGCCACCTGGGTCCAGGTCACCGCCCGCATGCCGCCCAGGAAGGAGCACACCAGGATGCCCGCCAGCCCCACGAAGACGCCGGTCTCGAAGGCGATACCCAGAAAGCGGCTGGTGACGATGCCGACGCCGTAGATCTGGGCCGTCACATAGGTGAACGAGGCCAGGATGGCCCCCAGCACAGCGATGGAGCGGGCCAGGTTGCCGCCGTAGCGGGCGCCGATGAAGTCGGGGATGGTGAACTGGCCGAACTTCCGCAGGTAGGGCGCCAGCAGCAGGGCCACCAGCACGTAGCCGCCAGTCCAGCCCATGACGAAAGCCAGACCGTCGTAGCCCTTCGCATAGAGGGTGCCGGCCATGCCGATGAAGGAGGCGGCCGACATCCAGTCGGCGCCGGTGGCCATGCCGTTGTAGACCGCCGGCACCCGCCGCCCGGCCACGTAGTACTCATCCACGTCGGAAGTGCGGCTGAGGATGCCGATGCCGGCATAAAGGGAGATGGTGGCGGCCATGAAGATCCAGCCGATCCACTGTTCCGGCATGCCCATGAATTCCGCCACCGCCAGGGTGAACAGGAAGAGCACGAAACCGCCCGTGTAGAAGCTGTAATAACGGAACAGGTTGCGGAGATAGACCGTCTTCACCCGCTGGGCTCCAAGGCTTTCCGGGAAAGCCTGGATTGTAGCCCGCGCAGGTCCGATCAAGTCCGGGCGCGGATCGCTTTCTCCAGGCCCACGACCACCCCGCAGGCCAGGGCGAAGCCGGTGATGCCCAGCCAGGCCGTGGCGTCGATGGGGGCGGTGTGGAACAGGGTGTTGAACAGGGGCAGGTAGGTGAAGGCCAGTTGCAGCGCCCACATGAGGCCCACGCCCAGCCAGAGCCAAGGGTTGCTGAACAGGCCCATGGACCAGAAGGAACGGGTCAGGGAGCGGCAGTTGAACAGGTAGACCGTCTCCACCAGGACGAAGACGTTGGCGGCCACCGTGCGTGCCTCGGCCAGGTCATGGCCCCGCTCCAGCTCCAGCAGAAAGAGGCCGAAGGCGCCCAGCAGCAGCAGTACCCCCACCAGCAGAATGCGCCAGACCAGGGCCCGGTCCAGGATGGGCGCGGTGGGCAGGCGCGGCGGCCGGCGCATGACGCCTTTCTCCCCTGGCTCAAAAGCCAGGGTGAGGCCCAGCAGGACCGCCGTGGTCATGTTGATCCACAGAATCTGCAAGGGGGTGATGGGCAGGGTGACGCCGGCCAGGATGGCGGCGACGATGACCAGGCCCTCGCCGGCATTGGTGGGGATGGTCCAGGTGATGAATTTGACCAGGTTGTCGTAGATGCCCCGGCCCTCCTCCACCGCCGCCTCGATGCTGGCGAAGTTGTCGTCGGTGAGCACCATGGCCGCTGCCTCCTTGGCCACCTCGGTGCCGGAGCGGCCCATGGCGATGCCGATGTCCGCCTGCTTCAGGGCCGGGGCGTCGTTGACGCCGTCGCCGGTCATGGCCACCACCTCGCCGCGGGCCTGGAGGGCCTCCACCAGGCGCAGCTTCTGTTCCGGCTCCACCCGGGCGAACACCTCCACCCGCGCCGCCGCAGCCCGCAGCGCCTCCGTATCCAGGCCCGCGAGATCGCGGCCGGTCAGGGCGACGGCACCCTCCCCGGCGATGCCTAGCTGGCGGGCGATGGCCAGGGCGGTTTCCGGATGGTCGCCGGTGATCATCTTGACCTGGATGCCGGCGCCATGGCAGGCCTTCACCGCGGCGATGGCCCGGGGCCGGGGCGGGTCCAGCATGCCCGCCAGCCCCAGGAACACCAGGCCCCGGTGCAGATGTCCGGCGTCCAGGGCATGGACATCGGGCAGGTGGACATGGGCCAGGGCCAGCACCCGCATGCCCTGGCGCGCCAGGTCGCCGGCTTCGGCCTCGACGGCGGCCACGTCCACGGCAACCTCGCGACCGTCGGCATCGAGCATGGCGGCGCAAGCCGGCAGCAGGCGTTCCACCGCGCCCTTGGCGTAGGCCACCCGGTCGCCCTCGATCTCGTGCAGGGTGGCCATGGCCTGGCGGCCGGCGTCGAAGGGCAACTCGTCCAGGCGCGGGAACACCGTGCGCAGGGTGGCCTCATCCAGTCCCGCCTTGCGGGCGGCCACCAGCAGGGCGGCTTCGGTGGGGTCGCCGGTGATACGCCAGTGGCGGCCATCCCGTTGCAGGCTGGAGTCGTTGCAGAGCACCCCCGCCAGCAGGGCCTCGCGCAGGGCTGCGTCCTGGCCCGCCGCCGGAGGGGGCTCCAGCACGCCTTCCACGCCGTAGCCCTGGCCGCCCACCTGGTGGCGCCGCCCGCCGGCCCAGACGGCGCGCACGGTCATGGCGTTCT
>DAOQNK010000035.1:0-2293 GCA_035332045.1 Thiobacillaceae bacterium
TTCCTCACCGGCTACCTCATCGAGTTGTCCCTGTCGGTGGACAACATCTTCGTCTTCATCATGATCTTCACCTTCTTCGCCGTGCCGGCGGAGTACCAGCGCCGGGTGCTGGTGTTCGGCGTGCTGGGGGCCATCGTCATGCGGGCGGTCATGATCCTGGCCGGCGCCCTGCTGGTGGCCAAGTTCCACTGGATACTCTACGTGTTCGGCCTGTTCCTAGTCGTCACCGGCTTCAAGATGCTGATCTTCGCCGACAAGACATCGGATCTGGCCCAGAACCCGGTACTGAAGTGGATGCGCGGCCATCTGCGCATCACCCACGAGTACCACGGCGAGAAGTTTGCCGTCATGCGGGACGGCGTGCGCTGGTTCACGCCCCTGTTCCTGGTGCTGATGCTCATCGAGACCTCCGACGTGATCTTCGCGGTGGACAGTATCCCGGCCATCTTCTCGGTCACCACCGACCCCTTCATCGTCTTCACCTCCAACATCTTCGCCATCATGGGCCTGCGTTCCATGTACTTCCTGCTGGCGGACCTGAATGGCCGCTTCCATCTGCTGAAGTACGGCCTGGCCCTGGTGCTGGTGTTCGTCGGCACCAAGATGCTGATCGCGGATTTCTACAAGGTGCCCATCGGCCTGGCCTTGGGGCTGGTCGCCCTGATCATCGCGACGTCCGTGGCGGCTAGCCTGTATGCGACGCGCAAACGTATCCCCACTTGAATCGGAACGAACCATGAAGCACATCGAAAACGGGCTGGAAAAGCTCATCTTCAACAGCCGCTGGCTGCTGGCGCCTTTCTACCTGGGCCTGGTACTGGCTCTGGCCTTGCTGCTGGTGAAGTTCGCCAAGGAATTCCTGCACTTCGCGCCCCTGGTGTTCAACGCCGAGGGCGGCGAAGTGATCATCGGCCTGCTGTCGCTGATCGACGTGGTGATGGTGGCCAACCTGCTCATCATCATCGTCTTCGCCGGCTACGAGAACTTCGTCTCCCAGATCAACACCGGCGACCACGAGGACCGGCCCTCCTGGATGGGCCACGTGGGCTTCGCCGAACTGAAGATGAAGTTGATCGGCTCCATCGTCGCCATTTCGGGTATCGAGTTGCTCAAAGCCTTCATGCACGTGGAGTCCATGACCAACGAGCAACTGGCCTGGAAGGTGGGCATCCACATGACCTTCGTGGTGTCCGGCGTGCTGTTCGCGCTCATGGACCGGATCGCCGACGGCAAGAAGGGGCATGCGGCCCAGTGACAGGGCCGGTGCTCGTGACATCGCCTTTGGGAAAGTTCAAACTTGTCCCGAACTCGATCGAGTCGGGATGCATGTCATGAGCCACAAACACGAAGCCTTCATCCGAGCCATCTTCCAGGATCCCATCAGCGGCAACATTCATTGGCGGGAAGTGGAATCCTTGCTGCATCACCTGGGCGCTACCGTCGAATCGCTCTCGGGAGCCCGGGTCCGGGTGGTGCTGAATGGTGCCGACGGCATCCTGCATCGGCCCCACCACAGCAACGTGCTGGACCGATCCGCCATCAAGCACCTGCGCGAGTATCTGGCCCATGCCCGGGTAACCCCCTCGCTCTATGAGGTTGACCATCACTGAGCCTGGCAAGGCTGCGCCCGTCTGGTTCGTCTATCTCCTGCGTTGCGCCGACGGCAGCCTGTATTGCGGCATCACCACCCAGCCCGAGCGGCGCCTTGCCGAGCACAACGGCGCCTTGCCCGGAGGTGCGCGCTATACCCGGAGCCGCCGGCCGGTAGAGATGGTCTGGTCGGAAAGTCATGCCTGCCGGGCGGATGCGACTCGGCGAGAAGCGCATCTGAAGAAACTGGGCCGGAGGGCGAAGATGTCCCTGATCGACCAGCCTTGAAGGCCACCAAGCGGTGACGGGTTTCCCCAACTACCGCTACACTTTCCCTGTCGCAACCACCCCTCTCCCGATTGGACAATATCCCTTTGGGCGCCATGCTGGGCGCCCTCATCCTGCTCCTGCTGTGCTCCGGGTTTTTCTCGGCCTCCGAAACCAGCATGATGGCGGTGAATCGCTATCGCCTGAAAAATCTGGCCAAGGCGGGCCATCGTGGTGCCAAGCTCGCGGAATGGCTGTTGTCCCAGACGGATAAGCTGCTGGGCGTGGTGCTGCTCGGCAACAATCTGGTCAATGCCGCGGCGGCAGCCCTGGTGACCCTGATCAGTTTTCGCCTGTTCGGAGAAAGCGAATGGGCCCTGACGCTTGGCACCCTGGCGGTCACTTTTCTGATCCTGGTCTTCTCCGAAGTGACGCC
>DAOQNK010000035.1:2393-6103 GCA_035332045.1 Thiobacillaceae bacterium
ATTCTCATGAACCTGTTCGATCTGGAGCAGGTCACGGTGGATGACGCCATGCGGCCCCGTGGCCAGATCGAGGCCATCGATCTGGCCACGGAGGCGGGGGAGATCGTCCACCAGCTCGCCACGAGCCACCATGCGCGTCTGCCGGTCTATGAGGGCGAGCCCAACAACGTCCTTGGCGTGGTTCATGTGCGCAGAGCGCTGGCCCGGCTGCGGGAAGCCGACTTTGATGCCGCTGAATTCCGTGGCTGGCTGCGGGAGCCCTATTACATTCCTTCCGGGACAACCCTTTACAACCAGTTGGCGCAGTTTCAGGCGACCCGCCAGTCGCTGGGCCTGGTGGTGGATGAATACGGGGAGCTTCTGGGTTTGGTGACCGTGGAGGACATTCTGGAGGAGATAGTCGGGGAATTTACGCCTGAACTTCCCGGCGGTTCCCTGCTGGGTGCCCGAGACAAGGATGGCAGTTACCTTGTGGAGGGTTCCGCATCCTTGCGCCAATTGAATAGAAAGCTGGGCTTGGCTTTTCCGCTGGATGGCCCCCGCACCTTGAATGGGCTGCTCCTGGAAAAGCTGGAGGCCATGCCAGAACCGGGAGTCAGCATTCTGCTGGAAGGCTATCCAGTGGAGATCGTCCAGGTGCAGGACCGGGTCGTGAAGACCGCCCGGATCGGGCCGCGCCGGTGCCAGGATTGAAGCGGGCTTTCTTTACATTTGCTAACTCGGGGGGCAATATCCGGCGCGGTTGGATGTTGAACAAGGACGCGTGGAGGGTATGGTCGCTGTCACAGTAGGCGCCAATCTGACTGGCTTGTGCAGGGCCATGGTGACCCAGGGCCTGCTGACGCCCGAGGAGGGCGAGAACCTGCAAAACCAGTCCCGGACGTCCGGGGAAACCTTCATCGCCCATCTCCTCAGGACAAGGCGCTTCAGGGCTGACCAGATCGCCGCTTTTGCTTCCCTGAATTTCGGTATCCCGCTGTTCAATCTGGATGCTCTGGACCTGTCTATCCTGCCCAAGGGCGTAGTGGATGCCAAGCTCCTGACGACCCACCGGGTATTGCCGATCGCGCAGCGCGGAAACCGGCTGTTCGTGGCCCTGTCCGACCCCAGCAATCTCAAGGCTCTGGATGACATCAAGTTCCAGACCAACCTGGCCACAGAGCCCATTGTTGTCGAAGACGACAAGCTAGGACGGATGCTGGAAAGCCATGGCGAGGCGACGGAGGAGAGCATCCTCAGGACCATCGAGACCGAGGATCTCAACCTGGAGTTTTCCGACGACGAGGCCCAGAACGCGGCGGATACCGCCGCCGCCGTGGATATCGACGATGCGCCGGTGGTCAAGTATCTTCAGAAGATGCTCATGGATGCCATCAACGCCGGCGCCTCCGACATCCATTTCGAGCCCTACGAGAAGAATTACCGCATCCGCTACCGGATGGACGGCATGCTCTACGAAGTGGCCCAGCCCCCTCTGGCCATCAAGGAGAAGATCGCATCCCGCATCAAGGTGATCTCCAAGTTGGATATCTCCGAGAAGCGTGTGCCCCAGGATGGCCGGATGAAATTGGTCCTGTCTCGCAGCAAGGCGGTGGATTTCCGGGTGTCGACGCTGCCCACCCTGTATGGCGAGAAGATCGTCATGCGTATCCTCGATTCGACATCCGCTACCATGGGGATAGAGAAGCTGGGCTATGAACCCGATCAATTGAAGCTGTTGCTGGAGGCGGTGCAGCGGCCCTACGGCATGGTTCTGGTTACCGGCCCCACGGGTTCCGGCAAGACTGTTTCGCTCTATGCCTGCCTGAATATTCTGAACCAGCCGGGGGTGAACATCTCGACGGTGGAGGATCCCGTGGAAATTCAGTTGACTGGCATTAATCAGGTCAACGTCAACGAAAAGGCGGGGCTCGATTTCGCCTCGGCCATGAAAGCCTTCCTGCGCCAGGACCCGGACATCATCATGGTGGGCGAGATCCGGGATCATGAAACGGGCGATATTGCCATCAAGGCCGCCCAGACCGGTCATATGGTGCTTTCCACTTTGCATACCAACGATGCGCCAGCGACCTTGACCCGGCTGATCAATATGGGCATCCCGTCCTACAACGTGGCGGCCTCGGTCAATCTGATCACGGCCCAGCGCCTTGGGCGTCGCTTATGCTCCCAATGCAAGAAGCCCATCGACATACCCCCCGAAGCGTTGTTGAACGCCGGTTTCAGCGAAGCCGATCTGGACGGTTCCTGGCAGCCCTATGGGGCCGTGGGTTGCCCCGCCTGCAAGGACACCGGGTACAAGGGCCGCGTGGGGATCTATCAGGTGATGCCCGTCTCCGAGGAAATCAACCGCATCATTCTGAAGAACGGCACGGCGGTGGAAATCGCTGATCAGGCTCGGCTTGAAGGCGTTCTGAACTTGCGGGAAGCGGGCTTGTTGAAGGTCAAACAGGGATACACGTCTCTGGAAGAGGTCTTGGCCGTAACCAACGAATAAGAGGATGACTATCCATGGCGCAAGCTAGGGGTGCGGCGGTCAAACAGGAACCTTTCCTCTGGGAAGGTACAGACAAGACCGGCAAGAAAATCAAGGGGGAGATGTTGGCGCCGGGCGAGGCTTTCGTGCGTCAGGCCTTGCGCAGACAGGGCATCAATGTGGTGAAGGTGGCAAAGCAGGGCATGTTCTCCCAGCGCCGCAAGATCACCGGCAAGGATATCGCCCTTTTCACGCGACAATTATCCACCATGTTGAAGGCGGGGGTGCCGCTCTTGCAGTCCTTCGACATATCCGCGCGCAGCCATGCCAATCCGGCCTTGCAACGTTTGTTAGGTGAAATCAAGGCGGATATCGAGACCGGCTCCAGTATGAGCAAGGCCTTCAGCAAATATCCCCAGTATTTTGATGGCTTGTATTGCAACTTGGTGAACGCTGGCGAGCAGGCCGGCATTCTGGACACGGTGCTGGACCGCATCGCGACGTACCAGGAAAAAATGTTGGCCATCAAAGGCAAGATCAAATCGGCCCTGTTTTACCCCATCATCGTCATGGTGGTGGCTTTCATCATTACCGCCGGCATCATGATATTCGTGATCCCCGCCTTCAAGGATCTTTATGGAAAAGCGGGGCAGTCCCTGCCTGCGTTGACCGCCTTTGTCATCGTGCTCTCCGATCTTTTCGTGAACTGGTGGTACGTGATCTTTGGAGGTATCGGGATTGCAGTCGCCGGGATTTCTAGGGCCTGGAAGCAATCGCCCGCGTTGCGCGCGAAGATGGATACTTGGATCTTGAAAGTTCCCGTCTTTGGTCCGCTCATTGAGAAGGCCACGGTGGCACGGTGGGCCCGCACATTTTCAGCCATGTTCTCGGCCGGGGTGCCCATGGTGGAGGCCCTGGATTCCGTGGCGGGCGCCGCTGGCAACCATGTCTTCCAGGAGGCGACGCAGAAGATCAAGGCTCAGGTTTCAACCGGCTCCAGCCTGGCCGTCTGTTTGCAGGGAGCGGGTGTGTTTCCCAACATGCTCATCCAGATGGTGGCGATTGGCGAAGAGTCCGGAGCCCTGGATTCCATGCTCACCAAGGTGGCCGATTATTACGAACGGGAGGTGGATGATGCGGTAGCGGGCATCTCCAGCCTCATGGAGCCTTTCATCATGGTGATACTGGGGGTGCTTATCGGGGGCATCGTCATTGCCATGTATCTGCCCATCTTCAA
>DAOQNK010000035.1:6203-13269 GCA_035332045.1 Thiobacillaceae bacterium
CCCGCTCCGCCTGTCCGCATTGTGGCCATGTCATCGCCTGGTTTGAAAATATCCCGATCTTCAGTTGGCTTTTTCTCAGAGGACGCTGCTCGAACTGCCAGGAATCCATATCAGTTCGCTATCCCATTGTTGAAGCGAGCACGGGGCTTTTGTATGGCCTGGCGGCATGGCACTGGGGGTTCGGTGCGCAAGCATTGTTCGCTTGGGTGCTGCTCTCCGGTTTGATCGTATTGAGTGTCATAGACCTTGATACGCAACTCCTGCCGGATGTAATCACCTTGCCGTTGGCCTGGATGGGGCTTCTCGTCAACCTTGGCGGAGTATTCGCACCGCTGGACGAGGCGGTTTTGGGAGGCGTGGTGGGCTATGGGTCCCTCTGGCTGGTCTACCAGCTTTTCAAATTGGCGACCGGAAAGGAAGGCATGGGCTTTGGGGATTTCAAGCTCTTGTCAGCTTTGGGATGCTGGCTAGGTTGGAAACTGTTGCTGCCTGTCGTGCTCATGGCCAGCTTGGGGGGAGCCTTGATCGGCATACTGCTCATCGTCG
Source organism: Thiobacillaceae bacterium (assembly GCA_035332045.1). Classification (GTDB taxonomy): domain Bacteria; phylum Pseudomonadota; class Gammaproteobacteria; order Burkholderiales; family Thiobacillaceae; genus PFJX01. The sequence goes on from DAOQNK010000035.1 coordinate 6,750, forward strand.
TATCGGGTCGCGACCAGGGTAAACCACTGCCTTTCGGACCTTGGCTGGCACTGGGGGGAGGGCTGGCTCTCTTCCTCGGTGATGGCCTGTTGAAGGTATGGCTGGGTTGAGCCCCAGGGCATTTTGTATCGGCCTCACTGGCGGGATCGGCTCCGGGAAAACAGCTGTATCCGATTTGTTCGCACGCCATGGCGCCAGCATCGTCGACACGGATGTCTTGGCCCGCGGACTCACGAAAGCAGGTGGGCAAGCCTTGCCGGCTATTTTCGAATGCTTCGGTCCGGCTATCCGGAGCTCGGACGGTACCCTGGATAGGGCTGCGCTTCGCGCCCGGGTGTTTTCCGACCCGGACGCCAAAATGAAGTTGGAGGCGATCCTGCACCCCATGATCCGACTGGAAGCCCAGCGATTATGTGAACAGGCCGCTGGCCCCTACGTCATCGTGGTCGTGCCCTTGTTGGCTGAGCATAGCGAGGCCTATGGGCCCTGGCTGGATCGAATCGCGGTCGTCGATTGCGACGAAGAGTTGCAGATAAAGCGCGCATCCCTGCGGCCAGGCCTGGATGAAACCCAAGTGCGGGCCATTCTTGCCAGCCAGGCAGATAGCAATGACAGGCGCCGGCTTGCCGATGATGTGATTGAAAATCGTGGAGACATGGCCAGTCTGGCAGCCACGGTCATGCGCTTGCATCAGAAATATCTCAAGTTGGCGGCCAGTAAAGCGTCGCGACTTGCAAACAACTCATTGCGCTAAGGTAGTGCATCCTGCAAAATCGCCGGCCATTCAAGCTGTTGCGCTGAATTCCTCAAGCGACCTGTCGGACCGGCCCAGTGACTGTCTATGAATTCCCCCTCAATGAGCGCATCCGAACCTGGCTGCGCCTTGAGGATTTGTTCGACAAGACGCTGTTCTTCTGCAGGGAAAGCGATCCGCGGTCCCATCATGCCGCTTTGCTCGGCATATTTGAAATCGTCGATGTCACTGCCCGCTCGGAGCTAAAGAGCGAGTTGATCCAGGAACTGGATAGGCAGAAGGCCAGCCTGGAAGCCTTACGCAGCAATCCTGCGGTAGATGGCGCCCGGTTGTTGGATGTGCTGGACCGCATCAGTACCGCGCTGGCTGATCTTCATGGCATGACCGGCAAGATCGGCCAGCACGTCAGGGACAACGAATGGCTGCTGGGTATCAAGGGAAGGGCGGGAATTCCGGGTGGCACATGCAGCTTTGACTTGCCTGTCTATCATTTCTGGCTCAGCCAGGAACCCAGCAAACGGACCTCGGACCTGATGGAATGGCTACAGCCGTTGCTGCCCCTCAAGGGTGCCGTGGCAGTCGTGTTGCGCATCCTGCGCGACAGTGGTCACTTGAGCAAGCATACTGCCGTGCAGGGGATGTTTCAGTTGATGCTGGGGGGGCGAACCGCCCATCTTCTGCGCGTAGCCATGGATGCCCCCTGTGCCCCAGAGGTCAGCGCCAACAAATACGCCCTGAACATCCGCTTCCTTTCGCCTGACACCGTGCAGAAGCCCCGGCTATGTGACCGGGACATTGATTTCGAACTGACCTTCTGCAACCTCTAAGTCTGCAAAGCGTGCCTCAACAGCCCGGCCAGGCGAGGTTGAACCTTTAGGCTAGTTGAGGGAGGCGAGATTGGTGCTGCGGAGCAATTCCAAGCGCTCGTTGAGAAGCTGGGACTTTGCCAGGAACACCGCCTTGCTATGGGTATCCAGGGGATAGGTGGTGGGCAGTTTCAGGGCCAGGGGATTCTGCTGGACACCCGCGACCCGGAATTCGAAATGCAGATGGGGCCCCGTAGCCAGTCCCGTCGCGCCCACATAACCAATTACCTGGCCCTGCTTGACTGCCGTGCCTCGCCGGACACCCTTGGCGAAACGAGACAGGTGGCCGTAGGCGGTGCTGTAATTGCCACGATGATTCAAGAGGATCAGGTTCCCGTACCCGCCCTGGCTGCCAGCGAAATTGACGGTGGCGTCGGCGATGGCGCGGATGGGCGTTCCAGCGGGCGCAGCGTAGTCGATGCCCTTGTGGGCGCGCCATTCCTTTAGCACGGGGTGGTAACGGGCATTGGAAAAGCCAGAGGAAATCCGGGTGAAAGGCATGGGAGACTTCAAGAAGGCGCGCTTCATGCTCTGGCCATCGGGGCTGTAGTAGCCGTCCCGGCCCTGGGCATCCTTGAAATAAAGGGCACGGAAGGATTTTCCTTGGTTGACGAATTCCGCGGCCACCAGCCGGCCACTCCTGATAAGTTGGCCATCAAGGAAAAAACCCTCGTAGATCACGGAAAAATGATCGCCGCGGCGGAGACTGCGATGGAAATCGATATCGCCGGAAAAAACCTCGGCCATTTCAGAGGCGATGCGATCGGGAACATCGGCGGCGTCGGTGGCGGCGAAGAGGGATGCCTGGATTGAACCGGAGCGCATGATCATGCGGGACTCCAGAATGGCTTTCTTCTGCTCCACCTTGAACGTGCCATTGACCCGGTTGATCGTAACGAGGGTGTCGTCCGGCGCTAGATAGCGGAACAACAGCACCTGTCCACTGGCGGTAACGCGAGCCAGGGCGGTACGCCCGGGAACAAGGGTGGCGAGGGGTTTTGCTTCCCGGGCGGCACCGAGAAACTCGCGGGACTCCGTGCTATCTACACCCATGCGGGACAGGACGTTGGCCAGGGAGTCGCCGCGCGCGACCCGCTCCTCGCGCCAGAAATCGAAAGTGCCGGCATCGGCTGTCTTGATCTCCGGCAATGCCACGCTTTCGACCTTGGTTTCCCGGGGTAGGGTATCCGTGACGGTATCCGGCGCGATGCCAAAGGCGGCGACCACCCCCACGAACGGCAACACTGCCAGGGCCAGCAACAAGCGTTTGCGGATGGGGCGAGGCGAATAGTTCATCGATTTCAACTCCCAGGGGGGCGGACCCCGAAAAAGCCCGCGAAGGTTAGCAGGTTTATCTATCGGTAAAAAGCCAGGAGTCTTTAATCTAAAGATCGTATTGTCGGCGCCGATATGACCGGAAACCGCGAGTGCCATCCCGAAATGTACGACACCCTACTCAATGAACGCGATGTATTGGCCAGGATCCGCTTGGAAATGGAGAAGCACCTGCTCCAGCACCAGGCTCCGGAGGATGTGAACGAATTCCTGATCCAGCACTGGGCCAAACTCATGACGGGCATCTTCATGGCTAAGGGTAACCAGGATGCCGACTGGAATGCGGGCTGGGATGCCGTGAACGCGTTGCTCTGGAGCCTTTCACCAAAATTTGGCCGGGTGGAAACGGAAAAGATGCTTCGCCTTCTGCCGTCCATCCTGTCGCGCCTACAGGAAGGCTGCAATGCCCTGGGGCTTTCGTCCCCCGAGCGGGATCCATTCTTCGAGCGCCTGGCCATGTTGCATGCGGCGATTGCGCGAGCCGGCCTGAAGTACCGGGAATCCCGGGCGGACAACGAGATCCATGTGGGCGAACCCGTGGACACCGAGGCAAGCGCGGATATTTCTGGCCTGCCTCCCTCCGATGGCGTGGCGGAGGCCAGTTCGGTGGCCTCGCCAAGCAAGGATCCTTCCCACCTAAAGCCCGGCGATCGGGTTTGCTTCATTCACGAGGACGAAACCCGTTGCCTGATTCTGAACTGGGTCAGCCCGGTGGGCGGTATGTACATGTTCGCCAACGAACAAGGCCTGGACGCCCTGACCCTGACCCGGGCACGTCTTCTGGAGCGTTTCCGATCCGGAACTGCCCGGTCCGCTTGAAATCATGTCAGGGGGCGACCCTGACTTGAAAACCCAGGGCCTCGATGCGGCTTGCCAGCGCGGCGAGCCATGCGGAGTCGACCGGACTCAGCCTAGGCGCTTCCGGTTGCCTGGACGGCCGTGAAATGCCATAGAGCAGCACCCCCGCCACCTCGGGGATCTTCTGGCGACAGTGCTTGAGCATGGCCAGGTACCCCTCCATCTCGGAGTCGGAGGGAGTTTGGCCATCGAACTGAAAAAAACAGGATTGGATCCAGGTGGGGCATAGCTTTGCCCCTTGCCGAAGCCTGTCCAGATGCCGCTCCGGGTCAGTTTGCGTGTCATTGACCTGACTTAGTCCAGACCGGGTCCCGCGATCAAACTTGAACCAAACTTCGCCGTTCAGGGCCGCCATGGTCCGGATACCCTCCTGAACCCGCGCCTTGTGGAGTTGGCTGCCGTTGGTGATGAGTACCAGCTTGATCCGGCCTGCAATTCCCAGGTCTTCCAATACGCGGCCTATCAGCCTCACGGCTTCGGGAAACTCGGTGGCGGTGGTGGGCTCGCCATTGCCCGAAAGCGCCACATCATGGAGATGGCGCATGCCCTCGGGGACTTCGCGGTCCAGGAAATCGCCGTGGACGATGTCGCCCAGCAGGCCGCGCAGCTCGGCCTCCAATCTCGTCAGGTCCAGCGGCGGCGGACCGCCTCTGACCAGGTCCGGTACCTGGCAATAGACGCAACGCCAGTTGCAGGCATTGTTGGGGTTCAGGTTTACGCCCACCGAGACGCCTCCGGCGCGGCGGGAGACGACCGGATAGACATAGGTCAGACCTGCCACGTCCCGGTCGTGGTTGCGGATACTGAGGATCATGGACGGATTCTGGCACACTCCCCCCATGCCCTCCGACTTCGCTTCCCGCCTCGTGGCCTGGCAACGCCGCCACGGCCGCCACGACCTTCCCTGGCAGGCGAGCCGGGATCCCTACCCAATCTGGCTGTCTGAAATCATGCTGCAGCAGACCCAGGTGGAAACGGTGATTCCCTTTTTCCAACGCTTCCTGACCCGATTTCCGGATTTGACCAGCCTCGCCGGCGCCAGTCAGGACGAAGTCCTGGCACTCTGGTCCGGGCTGGGCTACTACTCCCGTGCCCGCAATTTGCACGCGGCGGCCCAGCGAGTCGCGCGGGAGCATGGCGGCCGGATCCCAGCCGATGTGGAGGACCTCCGCGCGCTGCCCGGCATCGGCCGTTCCACTGCGGCCGCCATTGCCTCCCTCGCTTTCGGCCAGCGCCAGGCCATCCTGGATGGCAACGTGAAACGGGTGCTGGCGCGGGTGTTCGGCATCGAAGGCTGGTCCGGAGACAAGTCTGTCGAGAACCGGCTCTGGGCCTTGGCGGAATCCCTGCTGCCGTTATCGGACGTGGAGGCCTATACCCAGGGCCTGATGGACTTGGGCGCCACCCTATGCACCCGGGCCAGGCCTCGATGCGACGCCTGTCCATTCCAGGACGAATGCCTCGCCCTTCGCCAGGGCCGTCAAAAGGAACTCCCCGGCCCGCGCCCGAAGAAGATGCTGCCTGAGAAATCCGTCGCCATGCTGGTGCTGCTCCGGGCTGGCGATGTCCTCCTGGAGAAACGACCGGCCACCGGCATCTGGGGAGGCCTGTGGAGCCTGCCGGAATGTGACGAGGCGTCCGAACCCGTTACCGCCGCCCGGGTCCTGGGCTACACCGCCTCAAGCGCCAGCGAACTGCCGGCCTTTGCCCATGTTTTCAGCCACTTCCGCCTGTTTGTCCGGCCCTGGGCCTTGCCGGTCGAATCGATCGATCCCGCCGTCCATGAGCCCGGCAGGCTCTGGCTCCCCCTATCCGAGGTGGAAAATGCTGCCTTGCCCACGCCGGTGCGGCGCATCCTGCAGGGAGTGGCGCTCGCTCAGTCCAACCTGTCCCAGTAAGGCACCCCAGCCAGCCGTTCCGCGAGAAAGTCCACCAGGGCCCGCACCCGACGGGACAGATGCCGGGTGGGCGGATACACCGCATAGGCGTCCACCTGGGGCCAGATGTGGTCGGTCAGCAGGGGAACCAGGGCGCCAGTCCGGAGATACTCACTGAGATAGAACGTGGGATGCAGGATGATTCCCTCCCCGGCCATGGCGGCCTGGCACAGGAAGTCACCATTGTTGGCGCTTAGCCGGGCCGGCACCGTCACGCTGCCCGGCTGGCCGTCCGGACCGGTGTAGTGCCAAAGACCGGGGTGGGTCAGATTGCTGTAGAGCAGACCCCGGTGCCGGGCAAGATCGGCCGCCGTCGAAGGCGTGCCGTGGCGGGCCAGATAGGCGGGGCTTGCGCAGAGCGCGCTGCGGATGGGAGCCAGTCGGCGGGCGATGAGGCTGGAATCCTGGAGGCGGGCGATGCGGATGGCCAGGTCGAAGCCTTCCTGCATCAGATCGATGTGCCGGTCGTTGAAGTCCAGGTCGAATTCCACCCCGGGATGCCGGACCATGAATTCGCTCAATAGGGGGCCCAGGTGCTTGATGCCGAAGGCCACGGGCATGGCCACCTTGAGCTTCCCGCCCAGGGCGCCGTGGGCCTGGGACACCGCCTGCTCGGCTTCATCGAGGTCGGTGAGAATGCGCCGGGCCCGTTCCAAGAAGGCGCGACCGCTGTCGGTCAGGACCAGGCGGCGCGTGGTCCGGTGTATCAGTTCCGCGCCCAGGCGCGCCTCCAGATCGGCGAGGCGCCGACTGACCGCCGACTTCGCCAC
>DAOQNK010000035.1:13369-20314 GCA_035332045.1 Thiobacillaceae bacterium
AAGAAGGCCTATCTGGTGGTGGCAAGCGGCGGCACTTCCATCGGCGGCAACCTTGATTTTGCTACGCCCTGGATCAAGCATGTGCTCAGTTTCCTGGGCATCACCGACGTGGCGGTCATCGCCGCCGAACGCCAGATGATCCAGGGCGAGGCGGCCCGGGAACAGGCCAGGGCGCGCATTGCCGAGTTGCTGACCACCGACGACGCCACGCTGGCCGCCGCGTGACACGCACGATCCGCGCATGGCGAACGGCCATGGATGCGGATCGGACTTGAGCCCGAGACAAGGAGACCACCATGAAACTTCGCACCCTTCGCCAACTCGTGCAGGCCCAGGCCGTGAACGAAGGCGCCGGCGTCACTGTCCACCGCGCCATCGGCACCCCCAGGCTGAAGAACCTGGATCCATTCCTGATGCTGGATCATTTCGGCAGCGACGACCCGGACGACTATATCGCCGGATTTCCCAACCATCCCCATCGCGGTTTCATCACTTTCACCTACATGCTGGAAGGCCACATGGAGCATCGGGACAGCATGGGCAACGTTGGTGACTTGCGCGCCGGCGGCGCCCAATGGATGAAAGCCGCCAGCGGCGTGATCCATTCAGAGATGCCCAAACAGACCGAGGGCCGCATGCGCGGCTTCCAACTCTGGATCAATCTGCCTGCCGCCCAGAAGCTTTCCGATCCGGACTACCAGGAGTTCAGCGCCGGCGAGATTCCGGAAGTGGTCGATGCCGGCATCCGCGTCCGTGTCCTGGCCGGTGACTATGGTGGCCGGCGAGGCGTGATCAGCGACCCGAACACCGACGTGGTCTACCTGGACGTGGCCCTGGACGCCGGCGGGCATTTCGATTTGCCTCTGCCTGTCACCCACAACACCTTTTTCTACGTCTACGAAGGGGATGCCGAAACAGGGGGCAAACGGTTGCCGCGCCATGGGCTCGCGGTGCTTGCCGACGGAGAGAGCGTGGCCCTGGACGCGGGCGGAGAAGGGGCTCGCTTCATCCTCGTGGCCGGCAAGCCCATCGGCGAGCCGGTGGTCCAATCCGGTCCCTTTGTCATGAATACCCGGGAAGAAATCGAGACGGCTTTCTCGGACTACCAGGCCGGCCGACTGGTACGCCGGCGCGCCACAATCAACGGGGCATGAGGTCAGGCACGTGGGGCTTACATGGGAAACGGCCCGGTCCCTGTCCGGCGGCCGCCTCTTCCTGACTGGCCCCCTGGCGGGGGTATGGCGACGGCCGGCCCTGGCACTAAGATGCCGGCAGTCAACCCTGAAACCGGAACGCCATGAGTCTATGGAATGAACGCTACAGTGCCGAGGAATATGTATTCGGCACCGAGCCCAACGATTTCCTGGTGGAAGCGGCCCGGAACATCCCACCGGGGCGTGTTCTCTGCCTGGGCGAGGGCGAGGGCCGCAACGCCGTCCACCTGGCGGGGCTGGGCCACGATGTGCTGGCAGTGGATGCGGCCATGGTGGGGCTGGCCAAGGCGAACAAACTGGCCAGGTCCCGTGGCGTGACCCTTCGCACCCGATTCGCCGATCTCGGCCGATTTCCCATCGAACCGGGAGGCTGGGACCTGATCGTTTCCATTTTCTGCCACATGCCCAGCGAAGTCCGCGCCGGATTGCACCAGCGCGTGGCGGCGGGCCTGAAACCAGGCGGCCTCTTCATCCTGGAAGCCTATACCCCACGCCAGCTCGAATTCGGCACCGGGGGGCCACCGGTGGCGGAACTCATGATGACGCTGGCGGCATTGCGGGAGGAGTTGGCCGGACTTCAGTTTCTGCATGCCGTCGAGCTGGATCGGGATGTCCTGGAGGGCAGTCTCCATACCGGCCGGGGCGCCGTGGTCCAGGTGGTCGCCAGGAAGCCCGGTCCTGTCCATGACTGATCCGGCATGGGAGTCCCGGGGACGCCTGGACAAGTGGCTTTGGGCGGCCCGCTTCTTCAAGACCCGGGGCCTGGCGAAAGAGGCCGTGGAAGCCGGCCGGGTGCGGATGGCGGGTGAACGTGTCAAGCCCTCGCGCGCGCTCCGGGTAGGCGATGAACTGAGCATCCAGGTCGGGGAAGTGACCTGGGTGGTGAGGGTGGCCGGGCTCTCGGACCGGCGCGGCCCGGCCTGCGAAGCCCGCCTGCTGTACGAGGAATCCCAGGAAAGCCAGGACCGGCGCCAACGGCAGAGCGAGGAAAGAGCCAGCCGCCAGGATCCCGGCGCGGCCATCAAGGGCCGGCCCACCAAACGGGACCGGCGCCTCATCCACCGCTTCAGGGAAGGCGGGGCTCAGTAAAACTTGTTGGCACAGCGGATGATGGCTGGCCGGTCGGTCTGCTCCAGGCAGGTCCGGGCATCCTGATGCCAATGCCTGGGCGTGCCGGAAAATGTCGAATGGCTGGCCGACGCGGGGGCCGTGGTACGGGACTCGCCTGGCTTGGGCAGCAGTACGGCCAGGCGTTCGCCCAGATGGACGGAGCCCGCTTTGAGTTCCTCCAGCACGGCGTTGCCGACAATGCCGGAGTACCAGCGGCCGCCGGGTGTCTCGTAGGCTTTGACATAGCTCTCCAGGTCCGGGTCGGAAACCTCTCTGTAGAGGTAGGCAAAGCTGAGCCGGGTGGCTTCCTGAAGGCGTTCAGTGAGAACAGGGCGCATCTGGTCCAGTTTTGCTTCAACCTGCCGCATCTCGTCCGCTGACACTCTCCCGCTGGATTCGAGCATGGCCCGCATGGCGGCAAAGCTGGCCTCGGCGGCCAGACGGCTGGCCCCGGTGGCCGAGTTCAGTCTGTCGAGCATGGCGGCGCGGGGAGCGGGCAGGGGATGGGCGGCCAGTTCTCTGGAAAAGTTCAGCATGGCCTGCTGGTCGGGGTTCGCCATTTCCAGGCCCAGGAGCTTCTGGTGCACTGGGGCTGCGAAGGCATCGATGACCGCCTTGGCGAGATTGACGTCAAAGCCCGCTTCCAGGCCGGCCCGGAAGCGGTTTCTGAATCCCTCGGGCGTGAAGGATTCCGCCATGGCCTGCTTGAACTGGGCCATGCCCGGCATGTTGGCACGGCGATTCGCCTGGGCGGACTGCTCCATCCCCGCCAGGATCTGTTCGGGAACCTTGCCCAAAGCCTCGCTGATGTGGGTGGTCTGTATCAGCTTTTCCATGAGCGCCTGCTTGTCCATCGCGGGCGCAACGGGAGGTGTGGAGGGCGGCGGCGTGGCCGGTTTCGCGGTGGCGGGAGGAGGAGGGGGCGAAGCCTGGTCAACGAATCCAAACCAAGCACCGGCGCCGATGGCCGTGACCGCGAGTACCCCGAGCAGAATCTTGCTGTTTTTCGTGAGTTCCATGAACCTGGCTCCCTAGTCCGTTCAGGACCGCTCGCCAACCATTCCGGAGACGATCAGTCCGAATTCAAGCGTGTCCCCGAGGGTACTTGGATGGCGGGGTGATCGCAATGCCGGAGGGCGCCTGCCGGGCCGATGCCCTCGGTTCAGGGTGGGGAGGGTTCCGCCAGCAAGGCTTCCAGGACTTCTTCCACGGCCCGGGCCTGGGGGGTGCCAGCATGGGTCTCGCCCACGTGGACCGCCCTTATCCGGCCGGTCTTGTCGATGAGATGGAAAGCCGGCCAATAACGGTTATCCAGGGCTCGCCAGTAGCGGAAATCGTCGTCCAGCATGACGGGATAATCCAGGCCGAACTCCCGCACCTTGGCGCGGACGGTAGCCGGGTCTTTTTCATGCTCGAACTCCGGGCTGTGGATGGCTACGACCCGCAGGCCCCGAGGCCCCAGGCGGGTCTGCACGTCCTTGATCCAGGGGATGGAGCGGGTGCAGTTCCAACAGCCCCAGGTCCAGACTTCCAGAAGGGTTACGCTGCCCCGTAGGTCGGTCCAGGCCAGGGGCGGCGAGTTGATCCAGCCGGAGGCGTCGGTCCGGGTGAACGCCGGGGCGGGCCGGGGCAGGCCGGCGGCCACCACGGCCCCGGGGCGGTTGACGGAGAGGATGGGCATGGCCAGAGGCAGGGTCAGCAGGACCGCGAACAGGATTCCTCTTGGGATGGATGGCATGGCGCGTCTCCCGGACTGGAGGAGGCCAGCATGCGCCAGGGCGGACATTCCAGGGTTAAATTATTCGTGATCATTTCCCCGAGCGTTTATCCTCGGCTGGATTCCACTGGTCCTACCTCTGTCCCATGCTCAGATTTCCCCGCGCCGTGGCCGCCTGGCCGTCCTCCGGATTCAAGTCGATCCTCAAGGCCGAGATCGAAGCCCAGGAGCCCGGCGATCTACCCTTGCAGGCTGCGCTGGCGTTCACCAGTCACGTCAGTGACCGCCCCCTGGGCGCCACCATTCTGGCGGTGGAAGTCACGGCCGACAGGCTGACCGTGAAGGCTGGATTGTTATTTGCCGGCCTCATCGCCGGATGCAGTTGCGCCGATGACCCGACACCCGTGGATGAGGTCAGCGAGTATTGCGAGGTGTTGTTCGAGATCGAACGGGCCGATGGTCGGGCCTCTGTGGCCCTCCTGGAGGAATGAGCGGCTGGCGGGCCGACGGCCCGCCATCTCGGGCTCAGGGCAGAGGAATCACTGATTTGACCAGTTCGCCGGTACTCCGGTCGAAGGTCGAGGTCCCGCCGGTCGCGTTGTCCACCAGGAATACGACCGCGCCGACGCAGGCCAGGCCACTGTAGGAGAACTTGGCGATGCCGCTGCTGTTGGTCCGGGCGCTGACCGGCTTGTTGGTCCAGTAGTCGTCCAGGAACCGGCCGCTGACCGTGACACCACGCATTGGCGCGCCCGCTTCGTTCTTCACGGTCAATGTCACCTGGACCTTGTTGGAAGCCGCCGGGGTGCAGGAACCAGGGAAGGAGGGATCGTTGATGAACTTGCCCTTGATCTGCATGGTGCTGACCCGGATGCAGTTGGCGGTGCAGGGTTCGATGGGCACCAGCTTCACGACCCGGGCGCTCTGGCCCAGGGTGACCCGGGCCAGAATCTCACCGGAGGCGTTCATGGGGCCCGCCACGGTCACGCCGGCACCCAGATAGGCCGGTGAGAGCAGGCTGGCCAGACTCTGGCCCATGCCGTCCGGGCCGTAGGCGATGATGCCCGTGCCGGCCGCGGTGGCCGTGATGTCTCCATCGGCATTGACGCTTCCCACGCCAAAGGGCAGCAGCAGGCCGCTGCCGACGGGCCAGATCTGCTGCCACTCGCCCTGATGCTTGTAGCGGAACAGGTAGGACAGGGATTCCGAGGTGGTGGTTTGCAGGAAGCGGACCTGATCGCCCAGGTCATTGATGGCAGTCGGGTAGTTGCCCGGGCTGTAGAAGCCCGCGGGGGAGGGGATCAGGGGTTGCCAGCCCAGGAGGTTGTCCAGGCTATACCAAGTGGTGGCCGTGGCCACCGTGCCCCCCGGACTCAGGGCAAGGGGTTCCTCGCTGGGTGCACCCTGGCTGGCCAGGTTGACCAGACCGCCGGCCTGGGTCCACTGGATGGGCGCGCTGGTGGGCGGGAAGGTCACGGTGGTGGCGAAGCCCACGCCCCGGTTGGTGTCGTCAATGTCATACATGAAGGACATGGTGGTGCCTGCCGCGAGGCCCACGTCCTGGGCCAGGTAGCCGGTGCCCGAAGGTTCCCAGACCACGCCCCTGGCGTTGGAGTAGTCAAAACCGGCATAGCCGCTGATCCAGCCATTGTTGTTGATGCCGGTGACGGTCACTGGCGTGAGGCCGGGCAAAGAGGGCAGGACCACGCGGACGCCATCGCGCCAGACCACGGTGTCCAGGGGCGGAAGGCAGGTGGAGCCACAGCCGGTGTCCCGGTACGAGGTCCCCACCACATCACCGGCATCGTTCATGTCGACACCGAAGGCAGCGGTGGCGACGAAATCGACGCCATAGAAAGTGGGGGGCTGGATGGCCAGCGCCGGGCCGGCGGCGAAGACACCGGGCAGGGCGAGGGCCAGAAGTTTTTTCTTGAAGTGGCCGTGTGTGTTCATTTCCATCTCTCCTCTAAAGCACTCCACCGCATGGCCTTCAAAGCCAGCACCAGGAAACCGGGAGTGTGTGTGCAAGTATTACACAACATGGAAATGAGTTCTGTGACATTTGTTCTATACAGCAGCCTCGTCCGCTTGGCCGAGCCTGGGTTTTCTGCCGCGTACCGCCGTGGGTTCTTCCACCGTCCGAATCTCCTCCAGGCCCCATTGCCGGAACCAGTGGCTGACTTCCTCCTGGCCGTGGGTCCAATGGAAGGTGGGCGTGTAGCCGTCGAAAAGAGCCAGCACACTGCGCTGGGGCGTGGGATGGTGGGTGGCGAAGGGAAACTGGCGAATGAAAGCCTCCACCCAGGGCCGATCCCGATGGGGCCTCGCCAAGTCGATGATCCACTCGCACCAGGCCTGGAAGGCCTGGGCCGGCAGTCGTGAAACCAGGGGCACCCATTCCGCCCGCCGCTGGAACTTGGGAGGGTAGACCCAGATGGCCAGGATGCCGCCGGGCTTGAGAAGGGGAATCAGCCGCTCCGTGTAGGCACGGGTATCGGGCGTGTGGTGCAGGACGCCGATGGAATAGATGATGTCGAAGCTTGCCGGCTGGAAGGGCAGGGCGCCGATGTCGGCTTGCATGACCAGGGCATTGGGAAAGCGGGCCAGGTTGTCCCGTGCGGTTTCCACGGCTTCGGATAAGTCGACGCCCACCACCCGGGCGCCCCAGGCGGCCATGACTTCGGCATGGCGGCCGGTGCCCACGCCCGCATCCAGGACCAGCTTGCCGGCCACTTCCTCGGGGGTAAACCCGGTTTTCAGGCGCAGATCCTGCTCGGTGAGGGCCACGCCCTGCTGGCTGTCCAATTGCGTATCGGTGTACGTGGTCCATTGGAAGGAGAAGGATCCCGCATACCGGTCGGATTCCACGAAGCGGGGGATGCCCCGCACCACCAGGGCAGGCCG
>DAOQNK010000036.1:0-20077 GCA_035332045.1 Thiobacillaceae bacterium
ACGACGTGGAGAAGGCCAGGAACGGCATCGTCTACATCGACGAGATCGACAAGATATCCCGCAAGTCGGACAACCCTTCCATCACCCGGGACGTCTCCGGCGAGGGCGTGCAGCAGGCCCTGCTGAAGCTGATCGAGGGCACCGTGGCTTCCATCCCGCCCCAGGGCGGGCGCAAGCACCCGAATCAGGAATACATCCAGGTGGACACCACCAACATCCTGTTCATCGTCGGCGGCGCCTTCAGCGGCCTGGACCGGGTGATCCGCAACCGTACCGAGAAGTCCGGTATCGGCTTCGGCGCCGAGGTGAAGTCCAAGGAGAATCGCAAGGATGTGGGCGAAGTGTTCAAGATGGTGGAGCCGGAGGACCTCATCAAGTATGGCCTCATCCCCGAGTTCGTCGGCCGCTTGCCGGTCATCGCCACCCTGGAGGAGTTGGACGAGAAGGCCCTGATCAAGATCCTCACCGAGCCCAAGAACGCCCTGGTCAAGCAGTTCCAGAAACTGTTCAAGATGGAAGGCGCCGAGTTGGAATTCCGCGAGGAGGCCCTCAACGCCATCGCCAAGCGGGCACTGAAACGCAAGACCGGCGCCCGGGGCCTGCGCTCCATCATCGAGCACGCTCTGCTGGACATCATGTATGAACTGCCCGGCATGAAGGACGTGACCAAGGTGGTGGTAGACGAGAAATGCGTCAGCGGCGAGTCCAAGCCCCTGCTGCTTTACGCCGAGCAGGCCAAGGCCGCCGGCTGAAAAACGTTAGTCCCGCCGGGTTGAAATCCAACCCGGCGGCGTCATCTAGCTCCAACCGATGAGGCGGACTGTCCGCCGGAGAACCCCATGAGCCAGATCACCCAATTCACCGAAGCTGTCACCCTGCCGCTGCTGCCGCTGCGCGACGTGGTGGTCTTCCCCCACATGGTCATCCCCCTGTTCGTTGGCCGTCCCAAGTCCATCAAGGCCCTGGAAACAGCCATGGACTCGGGCAAGCACATCATGCTGGTGGCCCAGAAGTCGGCGGCCAAGGACGAGCCCGCCTTCGAAGACCTGTACGAGATCGGCGCCATCGCCAGCATCCTGCAGATGCTCAAGCTGCCGGACGGCACGGTGAAGGTGCTGGTGGAAGGCAACCAGCGGGTCCAGGTCAGCGAGTTCATCGACGAGGGTTCCCACTTCATGGCCCGGGGCGAGCCCCTGCCGGAGACTGGCGCCGAGGATTCCGAGATCGAGGCCATGCGTCGCGCCTTGCTGGCCCAGTTCGACAACTACGTCAAACTGAACAAGAAAATTCCGCCGGAGATTCTGGCCTCCCTGGCCGGCATCGACGACGCCGGCCGCCTCACCGACACCATCGCCGCCCACCTGCCCCTGAAGCTGGAGCAGAAGCAGGCCATCCTGGAGATGGCCGACCTGAAGGCCCGCCTGGACCACCTGATGGGCTTCATGGAAACCGAGATCGACATCCTCCAGGTGGAAAAGCGCATCCGCGGCCGGGTCAAGCGGCAGATGGAGAAGAGCCAGCGGGAGTACTACCTGAACGAGCAGGTCAAGGCCATCCAGAAGGAACTGGGTGACGTGGACGAAAGCCAGGATCTGGACGAGCTGGACAAGCGCATCAAGACCGCCCACATGTCCCGGGAAGCCACCAAGAAAGCGGAAGCGGAACTGAAGAAGCTGAAGATGATGTCCCCCATGTCGGCGGAAGCCACCGTGGTGCGCACCTACATCGAGACCCTCATCAACCTGCCCTGGAAGAAGAAGACCAAGATCAGCAAGAGCCTGGACAACGCCCAGGAAGTGCTGGACACCGACCACTACGGCCTGGAGAAGGTCAAGGAACGCATCGTCGAATACCTGGCCGTGCAGCAGCGGGTGGACAAGCTCAAGGCCCCCATCCTCTGTCTGGTGGGGCCACCCGGCGTCGGCAAGACCTCCCTGGGGCAATCCATCGCCCGGGCCACCAACCGCAAGTTCGTGCGCATGGCCCTGGGTGGCGTGCGGGACGAAGCTGAGATTCGCGGCCACCGCCGCACCTACATCGGCTCCTTGCCCGGCAAGATTCTGCAAAGCCTCACCAAGGTCGGCGTGCGCAACCCGCTGTTCCTGCTGGACGAGGTGGACAAGATGGGCCAGGACTTCCGGGGCGATCCGTCTTCCGCTCTGCTGGAAGTGCTGGATCCGGAACAGAACCACACCTTCCAGGACCACTATGTGGAAGTGGACTACGACCTGTCCGACGTGATGTTCGTGGCCACCGCCAACTCCCTCAACATCCCGGCGCCGCTCTTGGACCGCATGGAGGTCATCCGTCTTTCGGGCTACACCGAGGACGAAAAAATCAACATCGCCCAGCGTTACCTGCTGCCCAAGCAGATGAAGAACAACGGCCTCCAGGACACGGAACTGCACGTGGCCGAGAGCGCGTTACGCGACATCGTCCGCTACTACACGCGGGAATCCGGCGTGCGCGCCCTGGAACGGGAAATCTCCAAGATCTGCCGTAAGGCGGTCACCGCCCAGACCCTGAAGAAGGCCAAGGGCAAGATCAGCGTGGCTTCCAAGAACCTCGACAAATACCTGGGCGTGCGCCGCTACACCTATGGCATGGCTGAGAAGGTGAATCAGGTGGGCCAGGTCACCGGTCTGGCCTGGACCGAGGTGGGAGGGGAGCTGTTGTCCATCGAGGCTTCCCTCATGCCCGGCAAGGGCAACATCACCCGCACCGGCCAGTTGGGCGACGTGATGAAGGAATCCATCGAGGCGGCCCGTACCGTCATGCGCAGCCGCGCCAAGGCCCTGGGCATTGCTGCCGAAGCCTTTGAAAAGCACGACATGCACATCCACCTGCCCGAGGGCGCCACGCCCAAGGACGGGCCCTCGGCGGGTATCGCCATCACCACGGCCATGGTGTCGGCCTTCGCCAGCATTCCGGTGCGTTGTGACGTGGCCATGACCGGCGAGATCACCCTGCGGGGCGAGGTGCTGCCTATCGGCGGCCTGAAGGAGAAGTTGCTGGCTGCCCATCGCGGCGGCATCAAGAAGGTGCTGATTCCGGAGGGCAACGTGAAGGATCTGGTGGAAATTCCGGACAACATCAAGAACCGTCTGGAGATCCAGCCCGTGAAGTGGATCGAGCAGGTTCTGGAAGCCGCCCTGGAGCGGACTCCGGCGCCCCTCGTCGAAGAGGTGGCCGGCGAAACCCCAGCACCGGTGCCGCCCGCGAGCGAGCCCCCCGCTGTAATCAAGCACTGACGCGGGGTTTGGGCGGGAAACCGCTTGACACCGCGTTTTGCGGGTTGCTATAAAAGTCGAGCAGGATTTTTCCTGCGCAGACATCATCCACTGAAAGGGGGATTTCGTGAACAAATCTGAACTGATCGACGCCATCGCCGCTTCCGCCGATATTTCCAAGGCGGCCGCCGGCCGCGCCCTTGATGGCGCCATGGATGCGGTGAAAAAAGCCTTGAAGAAGGGGGAGATGGTCACTCTGGTGGGCTTTGGTTCCTTCTACGTGGGTAAGCGAGCCGCCCGTTCCGGCCGCAATCCCCGCACCGGCGCCACCATCAAGATCAAAGCCGCGAAGGTTCCGAAATTCCGCGCTGGCAAAGCGCTGAAAGACGCGGTAAACTAGCGGTCTTTCCTAGGGGTGCTTAGCTCAGTTGGTAGAGCGTCGCCCTTACAAGGCGAATGTCGGCGGTTCGACCCCGTCAGCACCCACCAGCCAGGATTCGAAGTTTGTAGTTAGAAGTACAAGGAGTGGTAGTTCAGTCGGTTAGAATACCGGCCTGTCACGCCGGGGGTCGCGGGTTCGAGTCCCGTCCACTCCGCCAACACCTCAAAGGCGAACGCAAGTTCGCCTTTTTTTTTGTTCATGCCTGTTCGACTTGATCGAGTGATACCGCAACCATGTTAGAAGCCATCCGTGAACGCGCCCAAGGCTGGATCGCCAAAGTAATCCTGGGTCTGTTGGTGATCCCCTTCGCCCTCTGGGGCATCGACTCCTACTTCAAACGGGATGGCAAGGAACCGCCGGTTGCGGAAGTGGACGGCGGCGTCGTCACCCAGCGGGAATTCATCAAGGCCCTCAAGGATCAGGAAGAAGCCCTGGGCGCCAAGGTCGAGGAAAAGGCGCTGCGGAAGCAGGTCATGGATCAGCTGGTGAATACCCGGGTCCTTTCCCAGGCCGCCATGGGGGCTGGTTTCAGCGTCAACGATCCCCAGGTGCAGGCGGTGTTGATGGGCGTGGAGATATTCCAGGAGAACGGCAAATTCTCCGAGGCCCGTCTGGATGCCTGGCTGCGCAACCGGGGCATGGGCCGTGGAGAACTGCTGGGCCTCATCGCCCAGGAATTGCTCCTGAAACAAGTCCAGATCGGCTACGGCGAGGGCGCCCTGGCCTCCAAGGCTGCGGCCGAGCGTCTTGCCACCCTGCTGGGTCAGCAGCGGGAAGTGAACGAGGCCATTTTCGACGCGAAGGCCTATTTGCCTGCCGTGAAAATCGACGACAAGGCGGTGAACGCCGAATATCAGGCCCATCAGAACGACTACACCACGCCGGCCCAGGTTCGGGTCCAATACCTCACGCTTTCCCAGGCCGGGCTTGAAGCCGGCATCCAGGTTGGTGACGACCAGGCCCGCAAGTTCTACGAGGCCAACCCCGCCCGCTTCCAGGAGCCCGAGCAACGCCGGGCCGCCCACATCCTCATCAAGGTGGACGAGGGCGCCGACGCCAAAACCCGCCAGGCCGCGAAGGCCAAGGCCGAACAATTGCTGGCCGAGCTACAAAAGAATCCCGGTAAGTTCGCCGACCTTGCCCGCCAGCAATCCCAGGACCCGGTTTCCGGGGCCAAGGGCGGCGATCTGGGTGTCTTTACCCGGGACATGATGGTGAAGCCCTTCGCCGACGCGGTGTGGGCCATGAAGAGCGGCGAGATTCGCGGCCTGGTGGAGAGCCAGTTCGGCTATCACATCATCCGCCTGGATGGCATTCTGGCCGGCGCCAAGCTGGGCTACGAGGTGGTCAAGGCCGACATCATCCGTGAGATCAGGCAGCAGGAGGCTCAGAAGCGCTTCGCCGAGATGGCCGAGCGCTTCAGCAACCGGGTGTACGAACAGCCGGAGAGCCTGGATCCCGCCGCCAAGGAGTTCAACCTGAAAGTGGAAGAAAGCGGCTGGCTCTCCAAGGGCCGGCCGGCCCAGCCCGACTTCCTGGCCAATCCCAAGCTGCAGGACGCCTTGTTCCGTGACGATGCGCTGAAGAAGCGGCAGAACATCGAAGCCGTGGAGGTGGCCCCCAATACCCTGGTTTCCGCCCGGGTGGTGGATTTCCGGCCCGCCGGCGTACGGCCCCTGGCTGACGTGGCGAACGAGATTCGCGCCCGGCTGGCCAATGCGGAAGCCCGCAAACAGGCCATCGAGGCCGGCAAGAAGGCCCTGGGCGCGGCCCAGGCCGGTACCGCCCCCGCCAGCCTGTCTGCGCCCATGACGATCTCCCGCATGCGCCCGCTGAATCTGCCCGCCGAGTCGGTCAAGGCGGTGTTCCGGGCCGGCGCGGACAAGTTGCCGGGCTGGGTGGGCGTGGAGTCCGCCGAAGGCTTCCGTCTCTATCGCCTCAACCGGGTGACGGCGGGAGAGGTGCCCGCTGGCATGAACGCCAAGATCCACGCCGACTTGCGCAAGCTGGTGGCCCAGGAGGAAATGCGGGCCTATCTGGAAAGCGCCAAGGCCCGGGCCAAGATCAGCATCACCCCGGGCGCCCTGGAGCCCAAGGCGGAATAGGCCCACGCGTGGTGACGAAAAAAAGCCGGGCATGCCCGGCTTTTTTGTTGCGCGGCGCCGCCGCTACTCGTCCACCGCCAAGCCGGCGGTGCAGTTGAAGCCGCCGTCCACGTAGGTGATCTCGCCAGTGATGCCGCTGGCCAGGTCGGACATCAGGAAGGCGGCGGTGTTGCCCACTTCCTCGATGGTGACGTTGCGGCGCAAAGGGGAGTGCTTTTCGCCCCAGGCCAGCAGCTTGTTGAAATCCGAAATGCCGGCGGCGGCCAGGGTCTTGATGGGGCCAGCGGACAGGCCATTGACCCGGATGCCCTGGGGTCCCAGGCCGGCGGCCAGGTAGTAGACGCTGGCTTCCAGACTGGCTTTGGCCAGGCCCATGACGTTGTAGTGGGGCACGTAGCGCACCGCCCCCAGGTAGGAAAGGGTGAGCAGGGAGGCCGCCCGGCCCGCCATCATGGGCAGAGCCGCCTTGGCCAGGGCGGTGAAGGAGTAGCTGGAAATGTCGTGGGCGATGCGAAAGCTTTCCCGGTTCACGAAATCCTGGTAGTTGCCCGCCAGGGCATCCTTGGGGGAGAAGGCGATGGAATGCAAGACTCCGTCCAGGCCGTCCCAGTGCTTGTTGAGATCGGCGAACAGGGCGGCGATCTCCTCGTCGCTGGCGACATCGCAGGGGAATACCAGGCGGCTGTCCGTGAACTCGCTGGCCAGCCCGACGACCCGATCCCGCACCTTCTCACCCTGGTAGGTAAACGCGAGTTCCGCGCCTTCCCGGTGGCAGGCCTTGGCCACGCCATAGGCGATGGAACGGTTGCTGATCATCCCTGTGATGAGAATTTTCTTGCCGGCTAGAAAGCCCATGTCTCGGTCCTGGTGACTTGAAACGGCGAAATTATACCCATGTGGCTGCGTCCACCGAATCCCGGCGCTACCATGGCGGCTTCCACGAAGGAGAAGGCCCATGGCGGCAAAGATCATCGCGGTGGTGAACCAGAAGGGCGGGGCGGGCAAAACCACGCTGGCCATGCTCCTGGCCGGTGCCCTGGCGGAGCAGCGCAAGCGGGTACTGGTGGCCGACGCCGATCCCCAGAATACCGCCGTGCATTGGGCCCGCATGGGAGACGGTTTCCCCGCCGAGGTGGAAGACGTCTCGGGCGAGGAGGGAAAACTTCACAAGGCCCTGCGCAAGCGCAACGAGGATTTCGACTACGTCGTCATCGACAGTCCGCCCGCCGCGGCCGCTCCGGTGACCGGCAGCGCCCTGAAGGCCGCCCACCTGGCCCTGGTGCCCATCATTCCATCGCCCCTGGACCTCTGGGCCTCGGTGCGCATCCGCGAGGCCATCGTCCATGCTCGCCACAAGAATCCGGATCTGGCCGCCCGCCTGGTGGTGAACCAGATGCAGCCCAACACGGTGCTCGCCCGGGAAGTGCTGGGCATGTTGCCCGAGTTCGGCATCCCTCTGCTGGCCGCCAGCCTCAAGAGCCGCACGGCCTACCGGCAGTGCGCGGCCCTGGGCCAAACGGTGCGGGACCTGGGCAGCCGGGCCGCCCTGGCGGCCATGGAGGTGGATGCCTTGCGTCGAGAAGTGGAACGGCTGCTCAGGGGCCGCTGAACCCAGGGTATTGCCCGGTTTTTCGCGCCGGGGTTGCCGCCGTAGAATGGCCCCATGGCCCTCTACACCACCCTGGATTTCCTGCGCCATGGCGAGCCGGTTGGCGGCAAGCGCTACCGTGGCCAGACGGATGACCCGCTGTCCCAGAAAGGCTGGGCCCAGATGGTCGCGGCCACGGCCGGCGAACGGCCCTGGCTGGCCATCGTCAGTTCGCCCCTGGTCCGCTGCCGGGCCTTCGCCGAGTGGCTATCCGGCACCACCGCCATTCCGTTGCGGGTGGAGGCCCGTCTGGCGGAGGTGGGATTCGGTGCCTGGGAGGGCCGCACCGCCGAGGACATCAACCGGGAGATCCCGGACGGCGTGTTCGACT
Source organism: Thiobacillaceae bacterium (assembly GCA_035332045.1). Taxonomy (GTDB): domain Bacteria; phylum Pseudomonadota; class Gammaproteobacteria; order Burkholderiales; family Thiobacillaceae; genus PFJX01. The sequence goes on from DAOQNK010000036.1 coordinate 7,757, forward strand.
TCAAGTGCGATCCCGTGGGCCGCCGGCCGCCGGGCGCGGAGCCCCTGGCCGAGTTTTCCGGGCGGGTGGCCGCCGCCTATGAGCAGATCGTCGCCGAGCACAAGGGCGAGCATGTGCTGGTGGTGGCCCATGCCGGCGTCATCCGCATGGCCATCGGCCATGCCCTCGGCTTGCCGCCGGAGCGCGTCTACCGGCTCAACGTGGGCTCCGCCGGCATGGCCCGGATGCGCATCGAGCACAAGCCCGGCCGGCGCCTGGATACCCTCATGTGGCTGAGCAAGGGCGCCTGAGCCCCTCGAGCTCGCTCGCGAAAGTCTCGCTCACTCGAGCCGCCTGGCATCCCCGCTCGCCGCCTTGCGTATCCTCGCCATCGCCGGGCCATGGCCGCGGGCCGCGCCTCGCGATCGCGGCCCCAAGCGGCGCTCGGTGCTGACCCGGCCTTCCGCGAGTAGACTTTAGCCGCGGGTAGCGGGCCCTTTCCACACGGGTTCGGCCTTGCCGGCCACCCGGTTGATGCGCCGGGACAGCACGAACAGCAGGTCCGAGAGCCGATTCATGTAGCGGATCAGCTGGGGTGACAGCAACTCGGTCTCCGCCAGGGCCGTCAACCGCCGTTCCGCCCGCCGGCAGACGGTACGGCAGACATGGGCCTGGGCGGCCGCCGGGGTGCCGCCGGGCAGCAGGAATTCCGTCAGGGGGGGCAGGCCCGCGTTGTAGGTGGCGATGGCCTGGTCCAGACGCAGGACGTTTTCCTCGTGCAGTTGGCTGACCTCGGGCCAGGCCAGTTCCGCGCCCAGGTTGAAGAGGTCGTGCTGGATGTCCACCAGCAGGGGCCGCAGTTCGGGGGGCAAGGCGGTATCCAGCAGCACGCCCACCTGGCTGTTGAGCTCGTCCACCGTGCCCAGGGCCTCGATACGGGGCGCGTGCTTGGCCAGACGGGTGCCGTCGGCCAGGCCCGTGTTGCCATCGTCGCCGGTGCGGGTGACGATTTCCGTAAGCCGCTTGAAGCCGGCGGTGGCGGCGCTCACGTCCTCCACCTGTTCCGTGAACGCTTCGACGTCGATGGCGGGGCGCGCCTCGCCGTTGGGCAGACGGGCGATGCACTCCTGGAAGATGCGGTTGGGGCAGATGCGGCAGCGTTCGACGTTCATGCGGGGATAGAGGGCCGCGATGGCCTCCTGCTTCAGTACGAAGATGTTGTCGTGGCCGATGTCGGCTTCATAGCCGCCCTTCCTGAGCATGCCCCGGGCGGCGTCGCGCACCGCGCACAGGTAGAGGCCGCCGCCCAGCTTGCGGCGGCGCTGGGCTTCCCGGGCCAGCAGTTCAGCGCCGGCCAGATCGATGGTGTTGATGCCCTTGGCGAACAGCAGCAGGTGCTTCTGGCTGGGCACGTGCTCGTCGACGGCGGTGAAGGCGTGCTGGATGTGGTCCACCGCGCCGAAGAAGATGGAGCCCTCGATACGCATCATCTTCATCTGCGGGCAGGCGGGCTCCGCCCCCGTCTCGACCACGAACTTGCGCCGGGGGTTGGTGCGGTCGCCGGCATCGGGCACCAGGGCGCGGATGGCCGGCTTGGCGGTACCCTGGAGGTAGAAGATCAGGGAGGCAACGATGCCGAAGAAGATGCCCTTCTCCAGGTCGATCACCGTGCCGAAGAAGCTCACCCCCAGGACCACGGCCTCCTCCCGGTGGGCCTTGAGGATGGCGCCGATGTGGTGGAAGTCGATCAGGTTCCAGGCCACCAGGAAGAGGACCGCCGCCATGGCCGGGATGGGCAGGTGGGCGGCCAGGGGGGCCACCAGATAGAGGATGACGAGCAGGAAGACCGAGGAGAACACGGCCGCCAGGGGGGTGCGGGCCCCGGAGTCGTAGTTCACGCCGCTGCGGTTGAAGGAGCCGCTGGAGGCGTAGCCGGAGAAGAAGCTGCCCAGCAGGTTGGACAGGCCCTGGCCGACGAATTCCTGGTTGCCGTTGATGTGCTGTTCCGACTTGATGGCGATGGAACGGGAGATGGATACCGCCTCGGTCAGAGCCAGGACGGTGACCGCCAGGGCCGAGAAGAAGGTGTTCTTCAGGGCAGGCAGGGAAAAATCGGGTATGGACAGGGGCGGCAGGCCGGCCACCAGGGCGCCCACCGTCTTGATGTGGGTGACGTCGTTGCCGAATTGCCGGTCCAGCAGGGCGGCGGCGATCCCGCCCACCACCATGGACACGATCATGTAGGGCACCTTCTTCAGGTACTTGCGGGCCAGCAGGCCGGCCACCAGGGAGATCACCGCCACCGTGGTGATATAGGGATTCAGGTCGCCGATCTGGATGAGCAGCTGGCGCGCCACCTCGTAGGCCGGGGCGCCCCGTTCGATGTTCAGGCCGAAGAAATTCTTCACCTGGCTGGCGGCGATGAGCAGGGCGGCGCCGGCGGTGAAGCCGATGACCACCGTGTGGGAGATGAAGTTGACCAGGGCCCCCATCTTGGCCAGGCCCATGGCGAGCTGGAACAGGCCGGTCAGGAAGGTGAGGGTCAGGACCATCTCGATGTACTGGGGCGTGCCCGGCTCCGCATAGGGCGAGACCGAGGCGAACACCACGATGGAAATCGCCGTCGTGGGACCGGAGACCAGGTGCCAGGAGGAGCCGTACAGGGCGGCGACGATGGTGGGCACCACGGCCGCGAAGATGCCGTATTCCGGGGGCAGGCCGGCGATGGTGGCGAAAGCCACCGCCTGGGGCAGGACGATGAGGGCGCCGGTCAGGCCGGCGATGCCGTCGTCCTTGAGATTGGCCCGGTTCACCCGATGCTGCCATTTCAGGAACGGCAGGAACTGGTAGAGCCAGAGGTTGCAGGCGAGGAGATTGGCCCACTCGGTGCCGAAGCGGTCGCGTTTCAGGAATGACATTTTGTTTCCAGACACAGAAGGTAGGCCGCCCCATCGGGCGGCTGGTTGTCACGTTGCGCCCGCCAGATCATCTCCGCAAGACAATCCATGACCGCGTGCTGGGCGGCGTGCTCGTCGCCCAGGCGTTGGGCCAGGGTGAGATAGCGGGCCTTGATGCCAGGGGGCTGGTCGATGGACAGCTGTTCGGCGATGGACAGGTGCATGGACAGATGCAGGAAGGGATTGGTCTCGCCCAGTTCCGGCGGCCACTCCCGGTCCCGGTGGCGTTCCGGCTGTTCCAGCACGGCGTGGTACTCCGGATGCCGGCCGATATGCGCCGCCGCCATGGTCTCCAGGTCCGTCAGGGGCCGGCCCGCCCGGAAATTGGCCCAGGCGTCGAAGAAGAACTGGCGCACCTGGTCGCGGCTGGGATTAAACATCGTCGTAGCCCAGGGCCAGCACCACGCTGTACTGGAGCAGGCGGTTGGCGCCGTCCAGGTGGGCGATCTCGCCGTTGCCGTAGAAACCGGCGAAGGGCAGGGCGGGGAAGCGCCGCTTGAGCAGCTGGATGTCCCGGTCCTCGCCGCCGTAGAAATAGGGGCCCCGGCCCATGCAGGGGAACATCAGGGCGAAGGAGGGCGGCCCGGGACGGGCGTCCGGCAGGCGCGTCAGCAGGGCGCCCATGTCATGTTCGGCGGCCTGGGGCAGGCGCATGGCCCAGAACAGGTCCATGCCCGGGGCCAGATGGCCGGCCACGGTGACGGACTTGTCCGCCGGGTTGGCGGCCATCACCGGATGGAGATGGAATCGGCCTTCCTCCAGCGCCCGCTCCCGATCGCCATAGGGCACGCCGGCCATGAGCAGATGGGTGGGAATGCGGTCCGGCGCCCGCTGGCTCAGGGGGAGTTCCCGGGCCAGACTGGCCAGGGCGTCCTGGCCGCCCAGCCGGCGAACGTCGTGACCCTCCATCTGCTCGATGGGCAGGGGCTGGGAGAGGGGGCGGATGCCCTGGGAGACGCCCACCTTCAGGGTGGTGCCGGTCAGCCTCAGCTCGCAGCGGCCGCCGGCCTGGAGCCGGCCGCCGCTCCACACCGAATAGGGGCCGCGCCCGGTGGCGTCGCCGGAGACCCCGCCGAAGCGCCGGCCGCCGCCGGAAAGCCAGTGCAGGTCCAGGGCATTGGGGGCGGCCAGGGTCAGTTCGGGACCGTCTTCGCCCGCTTGCTGGTGGTGGGACGGGGCGAGGCCCGCGCCATCCCCCAGCACCAGGGCCGCCGCGGCCGGGGCATCCAGCACCCAGTCCTGCTCGGTGAAAACTCCCGCCGCGGTGCAGCCGGCCACCTGGACGCAGCCCGCCGCCCGGGCGGCGGCCATCAGGGCGGGCTGGGGGTCCGGGGCGAAGTCGGCGGTAAGGTACAGGAGCACGGCCTGGGGATGCGCCAGGCCGGCCCGCGCCATGGCGTCGCGGACCGCGCGTTCGGCGAGTCCGGAATCGGCGACCCGGCCCTGGGCGAGCCCCGTCCCGGCCTTCAAACCGTTTTCTCCCGGAAATCACACAGGTCGCGGATGACGCAGGCGGCGCAGTCGGGCTTGCGCGCCTTGCAGACATAGCGGCCGTGGAGGATCAGCCAGTGGTGGGCGTCCTGGCGGTAGGCCGGCGGGGTGTGGCGCAGCAGCTTCTTCTCCACCTCCAGCACGGTCTTGCCCGGGGCCAGGCCGGTGCGGTTGGCGACCCGGAAGATGTGGGTGTCCACGGCGATGGTGGGTTCGCCGAAGGCGGTGTTGAGCACCACGTTGGCGGTCTTGCGCCCCACCCCGGGAAGGGCCTCCAGGGCCTCCCGCTCCCGGGGCACCTCGCCGCCGTGCTTGTCCAGCAGGATCTGGCAGGTGGCCAGCAGGTTCTTCGCCTTGGTCTTGAACAGGCCGATGCGGCGGATGTGGGCCGTGAGTCCGTCCTCCCCCAGGGAGAGCAGTTTCTCCGGCGTGTTGGCCGTGGGGAAGAGGGTGGCGGTGGCCAGGTTCACGCTCTTGTCGGTGGCCTGGGCGGAGAGCACCACGGCCACCAGCAATTCGAAGGGGCTCTTGTAGTGAAGCTCGGTGGTGGGGGCCGGATTCGCGGCCTTCAGGCGCTCGTAGAGTTCCCGGCGCTTGCTGGTGTTCATGCCGGATCGCGTCCCATCTCGATGCGATTGCGCAGGGCGATGAGGAGCCCCAGGCCGATGAAGGCGCCGGGGGGCAGGATGGCGAGCAGGAAGCCGCCGTAGTCGTGGGCCAGGGGGATGACCCAGCCCTTCGCCACGGGCCCCAGGGCCAGGTCGATGCCGGCGAACAGGGTGCCCTTGCCCAGGGCCTCCCGCAGGCCGCCCAGGGCCACCAGTACGAAGGTGAGGCCGATGCCCATCATCAGCCCGTCCAGGAAGGAATGGGCGACGCCGCGCTTGGAGGCGAAGGCCTCCACCCGGGCGAGCACGATGCAATTCACCACGATGAGGGGGATGAAGATGCCCAGCACCTGGTAGAGGCCCAGCATGTAGGCGTGCATGAGCAGATCCACCACGGTCACCAGGGTGGCGATGATGAGGATGAACACCGGGATGCGGATGGCGTGGGGGATGAAATTGCGTAGGGCGGCCACGGCGCTGCTGGCCAGGGCCATGACCACGGCGGTGGCCAGCCCCAGGGAAAGGCCGTTGACCACGCTGCCGCTGATGGCCAGGGTGGGGCACATGCCCAGGATCTGCACCAGGCCCGGGTTCTGCTTCCAGAGGGCGTTGACCACGATGTCCCGCAATTCATGGGTGGCGGGGGTGGCCTGGGGCGTCGGCGCGGCGGCAGGTTCCGGCGCGGGGGCGGATGGGGTGTCGGCGAGGTCGGCGGTGCTCATCGGTGGGCTTTCCCTTCAGCCTGGGTGACGGTTTGTGCCGTGGCGGGGGCCAGCAGTTCCGCCCGATGGGCGGCGAAATATTCCAGGGCCTTGCGGGTGGCCTTCACCACGGCCCGGGGGGAGATGGTGGCACCCGCCCGGTAATCGAAGCGGCCCCCGTCCTTTCTCACCTTCCAGGCTTCCGGCGAGGGATCGGCGAGGCTGCGTCCGTCGAACTGGCGAATCCAGTCGCTGCGCAGGATGTCGATGTAGTCCCCCAGGCCCGGCGTCTCCTTGTGGGCCACCACCCGCACGCCGGCGAGGCGGCCCTCGGCCAGGATGCCCACCAGCAGGCGGATCTCGCCGCTGTAGCCGTCGGGAGCCACGACCTCCAGAACCACGGCGGCGGGCTTGCCGCCCAGGCGGGCGGGGTAGGCTAGCCCCGGGCGCCTGAGGCCCAGCAGGGGATCGGCGGCCAGGGGCCGGGCATCCCGGATGAGGTCGTTGTCGTAGCTGCCCGCGGGCAGAGTCTGGGCCACCAGGCGCAGCTTGTCGGCTTCCTCGCTGCGCTGGATGCTGGGCCGGGTCGCGCCGAAGGTGCCCGAGAGCAGGCCGGCGCCCACCACCGAGAAGACCATCAGGGCCAGGGCGGTGGAGAGGGCATCGCGCAAGGCCGGATTCACGGCTTCTCCGCCTTGCGGTGGCCGAACACCCGGGGCTGGGTGTAGGCGTCGATGAAGGGCACGCAGATGTTGGCGATCAGCACCCCGAAGGCCACGCCGTCCGGGTAGCCGCCGAAGGCCCGGATGATGGCGGTCAGGAAGCCCGCCAGGCCGGCATAGAGGAGCTTGCCCCGGGGGGTGGAGGCGGCGGTGACCGGATCGGTGGCGATGAAGAAGGCGCCCAGCATGGCGCCGCCCGAGAGCAGGTGGAACAGGGGGTCGGCGTGCCGCCCCGGGTCCAGGAGGTGGAGCAGCCCGGCGGTGGCCGCCAGGACCCCCAGGAAGGCCACGGGGATGTGCCAGGTGATGAGGCGGTGGCCCAGCAGCAGCAGGCCGCCCAGGGCATACATGAGGGCGACGATCTCCTGGCCCTTGCCGCCGCCCCAGCCGAACATGGGCTGGGCCAGGATCTCCTCGACGGACTTGCCGAGCTTGGCCTGGGTCTTCCAGGTGTCGAGGACGGTGGCCGTGGTGTAGGCATCGGGGCTCACGGAGCCCTGGCCGGAGAAGACCGCGTCGAAGGCCTCCAGGAGGTCCAGGCTGTGGTCGGCGAGGCCGATGGGGCCCGGCCACTGGGTCATGTACACGGGAAAACTGATGATGAGGGCGGCGTAGCCCACCATGGCCGGGTTGAAGGGGTTCTGGCCCAGGCCGCCGTACAGGTGCTTGGCCATGACCACGGCGATGATGGAGCCCACCGCGTACAGCCACCAGGGCGCCAGGGTGGGCAGGGAAAGGGCCAGCAGCACCGCGGTGACCAGCACCGAGCCGTCGCTGAGGAAGGGTTTGAGGGGCAGGCCCCGCATCAGCAGCATGAGGGTTTCCAGGCCCAAGGCGAAGAGTCCGCAGACCAGCAGGCTCACCCAGATGCCCGGGCCGAAGAACCAGGCGTGGGCGATGACCCCGGGGATGAGGGCGGCCAGCACCTTGAGCATGACCGCCGACACCGAGTTGTGGGCGAGGAGGGTGAAGGGAGAGCCGTTCATGGCGTGGGGTCCTGGGCGGGATTGGCGGAGGGGGTATCCCCGGTTTCCCGCTGTTCCCGCCGCGCGTCGATTTCGGCGATCTCCTTCTCCACGGCGGGGGGCAGGTTGTCGGTGTTCTTCGGGGTGACCCCTTCCTTGGCCTTCTGGGCCCGGGCCAGGGCGGCCTGGAGGATGGCCTTCTTCTTTTCCGCCTCGGGATCGGCCGCCGCCCCGGCCGGGGCGGCGGCCGCCTCCTTCTGCTTCTCGGCGGCCTTGGCGAATTTCTCGGCCTTTTCCTTCTTCTCCCGCTCCAGGCGGAATTCCTTGAACTCGTGGCGCACGCGGGCCCGGTCGGCGCCGCTTTTCTCCCGCTCCCGTTCCCAGATCTCGCTCTTGGCGAAGCGGAAAAAATCCACCAGGGGGATGTGGCTCGGGCAGACGTAGGAACAGCAGCCGCACTCGATGCAGTCGAACAGGTTATAGGCCTGGGCCTTGCCGAAGTCCTTGGCGCGGCTGTACCAGAACATCTCGAAGGGTTGCAGGTCGGCGGGGCAGGCCCGGGCGCAAGCGCCACAGCGGATGCAGGGCAGCGCCTTGGGCTTGGCGGGGAACAGGGCCGGGTCCTTGACGATGACGCAGTTCACCGACTTGGTCACCGGCGCCGCCCGGTCCAGGAGATCGAAGCCCATCATGGGGCCGCCCACGATTTCGTCGCCGGCGCCGGGCAGGGCGCCGCCGGCGGCGGCCAGCAGGTCGGCGATGGGGGTGCCGATGCGGACGTCGAAGTTGCCCGGGCGGGCCACATGGCCGGTGACCGTCACCACCCGGGAGAGCATGGGCTCGCCCAGGTGGACCGCCTGGTACAGGCCATAGGCGGTGCCCACGTTGAAGACCTGGATGCCCACGTCGGTGGAACGGCCGCCGCTGGGGGTTTCGACGCCGGTGAGCAGCCGGGTGAGCTGCTTGCCGCCGCCGGAGGGGTAGAGGGTCGGCACCGCCACCACCTCCACCCCGGCGGGGGCGGCCGCGGCCATGGCGGAAAGGGCCTCGGGCTTGTTGTCCTCGATGCCCACCAGGATTTTCTCCACGCCCAGGGCCCGGGCCATGATCTCCACGCCCTTGAAAATATCCGCCGCCCGCTCCCGCATGAGGCGGTCGTCGCAGGTGATCCAGGGCTCGCATTCGGCGCCGTTGAGGATCAGGGTGTGGATGCGCTGGCCGGCGGGGTTGAGCTTGATGTAGCTGGGGAACACGGCGCCGCCCAGGCCGGCCAGGCCCAGGTCGCGGATGCGGTTGCGCAGGGCCGAGGGGTCCAGGTTGCGCCAGTCCAGGGGCTCGAAGTCGACGCTCCGGTCCTCGCCGTCGGGCAGGATGACCGCGCACAGGTCGAACAGGCCGGAGGGATGGGGCACGGCCCGGGGTTCCACCGACAGCACGGTGCCCGAGGTGGGGGCGTGGACGGCGGTGGACACGTAGCCTTCGGCGGCGCCGATCATCTGTCCCCGCAACACCCGGTCCCCGGCCTGCACCATGGCCCGGGCCGGCATCCCGATATGCTGGCGCAGGGGCACCACGTAGCGGGCCAGCAGGGGCATGCCGCGGATGGGCGTGGCGTTGGATTCCGCCTTGTGCTCCGCCGGGTGGACGCCGCCGTTGAAGGGGAACAGGGCGCGGCTCATGCGATGCGTTTCATCATGAGGATGGGATAGCGCCATTTCCAGGTGGCCACGTCCTCCTTGATGACCTGCATGGCGATGCAGTCCACCGGGCAGGGGGGCAGGCACAGCTCGCAGCCGGTGCACTGTTCGGCGATGATGGTGTGCATCTGCTTCGCGGCGCCGACGATGGCGTCCACCGGACAGGACTGGATGCAGAGGGTGCAGCCGATGCAGGTGTTCTCGTCGATGACCGCGATGGCCCTGGGCTTGTGGTCCATGCCTTCCGCCGAGGGGGGGTCCACCCCCAGCAGTTCGGCCAGGCGCTTGATGCCCTCGACGCCGCCCGGGGGGCATTTGTTGATCTCCACCTCGTCCTTGGCGATGGCCTCGGCGTAGGGCTTGCAGCCCGGATAGCCGCACTGGCCGCACTGGGTCTGGGGCAGGATGGCGTCGATCTTCTCCACCAGGGGGTCGTCCTCCACCCGCAGGCGCACCGAGGCCCAGCCCAGGATGGCGCCCATCGTCAGGCCGATGGCGGCCATGACCGCGATCGCCGCGAACATTATTTGATCAATCCCGCGAAGCCCATGAAGGCCAGGCTCATGAGTCCCGCCGTCACCATGGCGATGCTCACGCCCCGGAAGGGCAGGGGGATGTCCGCCGCATCCAGGCGTTCGCGCATGGCGGCGAACAGGATCAGGACCAGGGTGAAGCCCAGGGCGCCGCCCAGGCCGTAGAGCAGGGAATCGACGAAGCCGTGCTGTTCCTGGGCGTTGAGGAGCGGCACGCCCAGCACCGCGCAGTTGGTGGTGATCAGGGGCAGGTAGATGCCCAGCACCCGGAACAGCACCGGCGAGGTCTTCTTGATGAACATCTCGGTGAAGCCGACGATGGCGGCGATCACCACGATGAAGGACAGGGTGCGCAGGTAGGTGAGGTCCGGGCCCAGCAGGTAGGTGTCGATGAGATAGGACAGGCCCGAAGCCAGGGTCAGCACGAAGGTGGTGGCGGCACCCATGCCGATGGAGGTTTCCAGCTTCTTCGATACCCCCATGAAGGGGCACAGTCCAAGGATCTTGGACATCACGATGTTGTTCACGAACACCGTGCCGATCAGGATGAGCAGGTAGTTTTCCATGGGGGATCGCCGGGCAATGGCGGATTATCGCCCGCCGCCCCGGAGGGCAACAACCCTGGAGGAGTCCGGGAATCCCGTGCCACCCGGCGAATGGCGCGGGACCGGATCAATCCAGCAGATCGTGGGCGCCGTCGCAGAAAGGCGGGTTGGCCGAATGCTTGCAGGCGCACAGCCATACCGTCTGCCTCGCTTCCAGCTTGAAACGGACGGGCGTGAAGTCCGTGCCGGCGTGGGACCCGTCGCAGAAGGGCTGGTTGCGGGATTGGCCGCAGCTACACCACCAATACTCTCCGGCATCCAGGTTGGCCTCGATGGGTGCCTTGCCGGCGACGACGGGTTCGCTCATGGTTCTCTTTTCCTCTCGCAAATCCCGACTAAGTTTGTCGGGTATGCGATCCTACAAGGAAAGGGGGGTGCCCCGAAAGCCCCGGCCGGCCCCGGGGCTCAGATGTTCAAGTCCGCCGCCAGGCCGGGGTGGGCGATCTTGCCGCCGCTGACGTTGAGGCCCGCGCCGAAGCCTGGGTCCGCCTCCAGGGCGGCGCCGGGGTCGTGGGCCAGTCCGAGGAGATAGGGCAGGGTGGCTTCGGCCAAGGCCTGGGTGGCGGTGCGGGACACCGCCCCGGGCATGTTGGCGACGCAGTAGTGCACCACGCCTTCCTCCACGTAGTAGGGCGCGGTATGGGTGGTGGGGCGGGCGGTTTCGCTGGTGCCGCCCTGGTCGATGGCGACGTCCACCAGCACCGCGCCCCGGGGCATGGCCCGGATCAGATCCCGGGAAAGCAGGCGGGGCGCCCGCCGGCCGTGCACGTAGGCAGCCCCCACCACCAGGTCAGCCTGGGTCACGCATTCGGCGATGCTGGCGGCGTTGGAGAAGCGGGTCTTCAGACGGCCCGCGTAAAGCTCGTCGAACTGGCGCAGGCGGTTGGCGTCCCGGTCCAGCAGGGTGACATCCGCCCCCAGGCCCACGGCGATGCGCGCCGCGTTGGCCCCCACCACGCCGCCCCCCAGGATGGCCACCTTGCCCGGCGCCACGCCGGGCACGCCGGAGAGCAGCACGCCCCGGCCGCCGTGCTTCATCTCCAGGCCGCGCATGCCGGCCTGGATGGCCAGGCGGCCGGCGATGGCGGACATGGGCGCCAGCAGGGGCGTGCGGTCGGCGGCATCCACCACCGTCTCAAAGGCCACTGCGTTCACCTTCCGGTCCATCAGTTGCCGGGCCAGCGCGGGCGCGGCGGCCAGGTGCAGATAGCAGAACAGCCATTGTCCCGGACGCAGCCGTTCCACCTCGGCGGGCTGGGGCTCCTTGACCTTGAACACCAGATCGGCGGCGTAGGCGCCGTCCGCGTCGGTGAGCGCAGCCCCGGCCCGGGCGTATTCCGCGTCGTCAAAGCCTATCGCCGCGCCGGCGCCGGCCTCGACGCTCACCCGATGGCCAGCCCGGACCATCTCGGCGACGCCGGACGGCGTGGCGGCGACACGGAATTCGTGGTCCTTGATTTCCTTCGGTATGCCGATGTGCATGACGGTTCTCCTGACCAAGCCTTCTGATGAATTGCCCGAAGGTAAAGACATTAGCAACTTGCCGACATCCTTCTCCCCACCCTAACCCGCCCACGGTGGGCGCGGTATCGCCCACCGGCTGCGGCGGCACGAAGCAATGCTTCGTGAAACCCCGCCTTCGCCCCCGCAAGCGGGGAGGGGGCTAATTCCTCCCCCGCAAGCGGGGGAGGTTGGGAGGGGGAGGAAGCCGGCTTGACTTACGAAAACCTAGTTTGCCGCCAGCGCCTCCACGCATTCCCTCACCAGCGCCGGCCCCCGGTAGATGAGGCCGGTGTAGAACTGCACAAGTTCGGCGCCGGCCGCGATCTTCTCCCGAGCATCCGCGCCGGTGAGGATGCCGCCCGCGCCGATGAGGGGCACCTCCCCCGCCAGAGCGGCATGGAAGGCGGCGATGACCCGGGTGGATTTCTCGCGCACCGGCAGGCCGGACAGCCCCCCCGCCTCCTGGCCGTGGCGCAGGTGCGCCACGCCTTCCCGGGCCAGAGTAGTGTTGGTGGCGATGACCGCGTCCACCCGGTGCTGGCGGAACAGGGCCGCCATGG
>DAOQNK010000037.1:0-2670 GCA_035332045.1 Thiobacillaceae bacterium
TACCGTATACTCGCGAGGCTCAAAAAGCGTGCATCAAGGGCGTTGAAGATCCTGCCCGCGCACCGAATATGAGCGCCGGTTGTCTCCGCTCACCGGCGAAAGGCGCCCGCCCGGTGTTTCCCAGCAAGTCGGTTTTCGGCCAGGCCGAACCGCTCCTCGACGGAAGCACCCGAGGCCCGCGCCCCGAGAAAAGCAGCGATGGTAACGCAATTTATTTGCGCGACCCGTACCCGGATACATGCCCGACCGAAGGTTTCGGCGGGTGGATGGATAAACCGCAACCATGCATCAGCCGTTCAGCGACACGAATAAGCACGCCGCCTGATCCCCTGCCAGCATCGCCGCCGCCACCCGGCCGCGGCGGGGTTTATCGCCCCCGGGACGCGCTTCGCGCAGGGGTAGAAAATGAAACGTATGTTGTTCAACGCGACGCAGGCGGAGGAACTCCGCGTCGCCATTGTCGACGGCCAGAAACTGGTCGACCTCGACATCGAATCCGCCAACAAGGAACAACGCAAGGGCAACATCTACAAAGCCGTCGTTACCCGCGTCGAGCCTTCCCTGGAAGCCTGTTTCGTCAACTACGGCACGGAACGCCACGGCTTCCTGCCCTTCAAGGAGATCGCCCGCTCGTCGATTCCCGGTGCCGAAAAGGGTGATTTCAGCCGGGGCCGAATCCAGGACGTGCTCAAGGAAGGCATGGAGCTCGTCGTCCAGGTGGAGAAGGATGAACGGGGCAACAAGGGTGCTGCGCTCACCAACCAGATCAGCCTGGCCGGCCGCTATCTGGTCCTGATGCCCAACAATCCTCGCGGTGGCGGCGTCTCCCGGCGCATCGAGGGCGAGGAGCGCAACGAACTGCGCGATGCCCTGTCCCAACTGGAAGTCCCCTCGGGCATGAGCCTCATCGGCCGCACCGCCGGTATCGGCCGCAGCGTCGAGGAACTCCAGTGGGACCTGAACTACCTGCTGCAACTCTGGGGTGCCATCGACGGCGCGGCGGGTGGCCAGTCCGGCGCCTTCCTGATCTACCAGGAATCCAGCCTGGTCATCCGCGCCATCCGCGACTATTTCACGCCCGACATCGGCGAGCTGCTCATCGACGAACCCAGCATCTGCGAACAGGCCAAGCAGTTCATGGCCCACGTGATGCCGAACAACGTCAATAAGGTAAAGCTCTACACCGACCCGGTGCCTCTCTTCTCCCGCTTCCAGATCGAGCACCAGATCGAGAGCGCTTACTCCCGCACCGTCACCCTGCCCTCCGGCGGCGCCATCGTCATCGACCACACCGAGGCCCTGGTGGCCATCGACGTGAACTCGGCCCAGGCCACCAAGGGCGGCGACATCGAACAGACCGCCTTCAATACCAACCTGGAAGCCGCCGAGGAAGTGGCTCGCCAGTTGCGCCTGCGCGACCTGGGTGGCCTCATCGTCATCGACTTCATCGACATGGAGAGCGGCAAGAACCAGCGCGAGGTGGAGGACCGTCTGCGCGACGCCCTGCACTACGACCGGGCCCGGGTGCAGACCGGCAAGATCTCCCGCTTCGGCCTCCTGGAACTCTCGCGCCAGCGCCTGCAACCCAGCCTGGGCGAGACCAGCTACATCACCTGCCCCCGCTGCGCCGGCACCGGCCACGTGCGCAGCACCGAGTCCTTCGCCCTGCACCTGCTGCGCATGCTCCAGGAGGAGGCCATGAAGGACAACACCGGTGCCGTGCACCTGCAAGTGCCGGTGGACGTGGCCACCTTCCTGCTCAACGAGAAGCGCCACGACATCCTCTCCATCGAGGCCCGGCATCGCGTCGAGGTCGTGCTGATCCCCAACATGCACTTCGAAACGCCGCGCTATACGCTGGCCCGCCTGCGCCACGACCAACTCAACCAGAGCGAGACCCTGGCGCCCAGCTACCGGATGGTGGAGAAACCCGCCGAAGAGGAAGGTATCAGCCACCTCAACGGCGCGGCCGGCAAGCCGGAACGGGCTCAGCCCATGGTGCAGGGCATCACCCCCAACCAGCCTGCGCCCACGCCCACTCCGGCACCCGCTCAGGCAGCGGCCATGGGCACGGAAAAGCCCGGACTGTTCGGCCGCATCGTCGGCTGGCTGCGCGGCATGGGCGGCACCGAGGAACCCGTCGCCGCGGCCGAGCCCGAGAAGAAGCCGGAACCCCGCCGCGAACGTGAGGGGCGCCGGACCCGCGAGGGCCGCGGCGACCGCGAAGGGCGTGACCGTCGTCCCCGTGGTGAACGCGGCGAATCCGGTGAGCGCGGCTCCCGGAGCGAGCGTGCCGAGGCCAGGGAGTCCCGCGAACCCAAGGAAGCCCGGGAACCGCGCGAATCCAGACCGCCCCGCGAGCCCAGGGAGCCCCGCGAGCCCAAGGAAGCCCGGGAACCCAGGGAGGCTCGGGAACCTCGCGAGCCCAAGGAGGCCCGGGAGCCACGCGAACCGAGAGAGCCGAGGGAACCCAGGGAGCCCCGTGGCGAACGCCCGGACCGCCAGCGCCGGGAGCGCCCCGCTGAAGCCGGGCCGGTAAATGACGGGGAAATCGCGGCCACGCCTGAAGGTGGTGAAGACCAGGAAGGCCGCCGCCGGGGCCGCCGGGGCGGCCGGGGCCGCCGAGGCGAAGGTCGGCCCGAATCCGCCTCCGCCGTGGCGGAGCAAACC
>DAOQNK010000037.1:2770-20010 GCA_035332045.1 Thiobacillaceae bacterium
GGGCCGCCGAGGCGAAGGTCGGCCCGAATCCGCCTCCGCCGTGGCGGAGCAAACCGTCAGCGAGATCGTTGCCGAGGCCGATGCGGCGTCCAACCCGGTGACGCCCGCCAGCACGCCAGCGTCCGAACCCGTCGTTATCCAGACCTTGGACAGCCAACCGGCGCCCGTGGCGGTGGAAATACCCCCTGCTGCCCCGGAACCCGCCCCGGTCAAGATGTCCCCACCGGATCTGGTTGCGGTTGGGTTGCAGCTGGTGGAGACCGCTTCGGCGAAGGAAGAGCCGGCCGCCGCGACAGCGGCGCCCGATCCGGCCCGCCGCCGCCGCAGCCGCCCCCGGGCCGATACCCAGAAGGCAGCCGAACCCCTGGTGATGGTGGAAACCCGCTCCGCCGAGGAAGTCCCGGCGGAACCGTCCACGACGCCGCCCGCGGAATGGGGACCGCCGTCCAATCCGCGCCGCCGCGCTCGGCCCAAGCATGAGGAATCCGCCGCTGAACCCCTCGTGCTGGTGGAAACCAAGGCTGCCACCCAGGAAGAAGCGACGGGCAACTGAAGCTTTGAAAAGAAAAAGCCGGCTTTCGAGCCGGCTTTTTTTATTGCTTGCGCAATACCTCGATCAGGCCCCGGGCGCCATCCTCCACCATATCCAGCACCCGCTCGAACCCCTGGTGGCCGCCGTAATACGGGTCGGGGACCTCGTGCCCCGGAAAGCGCGAACTGAAGGACAGGAACAGCACCACCTTGTGCCTATGCTCGGCCGGACAGCGGTGGAGCAGACCCGCCAGGTTTTCCCTGTCCATGGCCAGAATGTAGTCGAACTCCTGGAAGTCCCGATCCGCCACCTGGCGGGCCCGCAGCGTGGAGAGGTCATAACCGCGTCCGCTGGCGGCATGCTGGGCGCGATCATCCGGCGCACGCCCCACGTGATAGTCATGGGTCCCGGCGGAATCGATGTGCAGCTGTTCCTCGATGCCGGCTTCCCCGGCAAGCTTTCTGAACACGCCCTCTGCCGTGGGGGATCGGCAAATATTCCCCATGCAAACAAATAGTAACGATGACTTCTTCATGTATTGATTAACTAACGGGATGGGGTAAGGAAGCCAAGGTTACCCCGTTCTCAGGCGGACGCTCCATTCCGCATGGCTCAAGGCAGCAGAAAGCGGAACACGGCCCCCTGATCGTTGAACAAGCGAAGTTCGCCCAGACGCCCCCGGTTCTCGTGGGCTTCGGCAATCAGGCGGGCGAACTTCAAGCCCAGGCCCGTCCCTCCCTTGCCTGGCTTCTCCTCGGCCGGGCCAAGTCCCAGGATGCTATCCGGGTAGCCGGCGGAATCGTCCCGGACGGTGAACGCAAGACAGCCATCCACCATGTCCGCCTCGATCCGGATACCCGTACCGGCATGGGCCAGGGAGTTATGGATGGCATTCATGAGGGCCATCTCCACCAGGGAGCGATCGAAAAACCAGATCGGCGGTACCTGGTCACCCACCAGGGTATCGACACTCAAACGGCCCCGGGCGAGGGACATGGCCGTATCCCGCAGATCCCGCAGGATTTCCAGGGGGGAGTAGGCATCGGGGACGGGGTGGAGCTCCTTGTTCATGGCCTTGTAGCTGAGCAAGGCCTGCTGGAGCCGGTCCACGCTCCGTTGGCAGAGCAGCCGCGCATCATCCACCCGCCCGTCATGTTCCACCGTCCCATTCATGGGAATGGCATCCAGCGTCATGGTCAACAAGCCCAGGTTGTTTTTCAGCTCATGCATCAGGGCCGCATACATGGCCGAGCTGTCCAATTGCATCATGGCGCCCTCCTGCGAATGCCGAATCGGCTCTCCACGTCCTTCATTTGGGTGCGCAGGCCGGCGATGCGGGCATGGCCGGGGGAGAGCTTGTCCGCCTCACCCAAGAGGCGGGTGGCCTCGTTGAGAAGATCATGGTCCATGCCGGTCTCTTCGAGGTATTTGAGGATGATCCAGACCCCGTTCATGAGGATGCGGGGATTGAAGGGCGCCACCCGGCAGGCGGTCAGCAGCTTGTCCACCGCGGCCTTGTATTCACCCTTGCGGGCAAGGATGACGCCCTCGTTGTTCAGCTTCCGCACATCCGCCGTGGCTTCCTTCAGGACCTGGTCACCCGCCTCCTTGCGCCCAGCCTCTTCATACAGTTTGCGCGCCTTGGCCAGCAGCGTTTCGCTGTCGTGGGCATTGCGGGCCACCTCGCTGACGATGGCATCGGCTTCCTCGTGACGGCCATGGGTCATGCAGGTGCCCGCCAGATCCAGCATCACACGCTCGTCCACCCGAACCCCTTCGCGGCGCAGGCGGGTGGCTTCGTCCATGGCCCGATGGGCCTCTTCACTACGGCCGGCCTTGGTATGGGCCATGCCTTGAACCACGGCATTGACCAGGCGGCCTTCGGGCGAGACCTGGAGCACCGCCTTGGAACGCTTGAGGGTCTCCAGGGCGGCGGCCGGATCGCCCTGATCCACCTGCACGCGGCACAGATTGCCGAAATCCGCCGGGGTGACGAAGACGGAATGCTGGCCCTTCTCCAGGACCGCGGTGAAGGCTTCCCGGGCCGTCGCCAAGTCGCCGTTCTCCACGGCCAGTTCCCCCAGCTTCTGCTGTCGGCGTACCGTCTTGCCGGATATCTGAACACCCTGCTTCAGGGCCGCCTGGGCACCTTCGGGATCCTTCTTGGTGATGCGGACGTCGGCCAGCAAGTCGTAGGCCGCCACCAGTTCCGGCGTCTGGTCCAGGATGTCGTGGAGGAGCTCCTCGGCCGCCTCCTCCTTGTTCTGCATGTGCAGGGCTTTGGCCAGGCCCAGACGAGCCCAGGGAATGGCCCGCATGTTGATGACCTGTTTGTAGAGGGCTTCCGCCTCGTCGAAGCGGCCCAGGGCATTGAGCACTTCGCCCTTGAAGCGCAAGGCGTCCACCACGTAGCGGGGATTCTCCAGGATCACCTGGTCACAGGCTTCCAGGGCCTCATCGAGGAAGTTGTTCTCGTAGGCCCGGTAGACCTTGGAGAAGGCGAACTTGCGCAACAGGATGCTCTCCATGCGGTTGCGCATGATCTCGGCGCTGAAGGGCTTGATCATGTAGTCGTCCGGCGCCAGCTCGGCGGTGGCCACGACCTTTTCGTAAAGGGATTCGGCGGTGACCATGATGAACACCGTGTCCAGCTTGATGAGTCCCCGGTGCCTCAGCTCCTCCAGCAGCTGCTGGCCGTCCCGGCCTTCCCCCAGATTGAAGTCGCAGAGGATGACGTTGTAGTCGTTGTTGCCGACCTTGAAGAGCACCTCGGACGCCGAAGTCGCCAGATCGATCCGGGTGATGCCGAAGTTGGAAAGCGTCATCTTCAGCGCGCTGCGCATGCCCGGATAGTCATCCACCACCAGGGCGCGCAGGGTGCCGTAATTCAGGGTCTTCTCTGTTTCCTGGAAGGGAATCAGGGACATGCGGGCGGCTCCCTCACGTTCATCTTCGGCGAAGAAAAATTTCCCTCACTATCGGCAGGTTTTTCCCGGACTGTAGGCGCCGGCCTCACTCGGCGCCAAAAGCCTGCTTGCGCAAGGCGTGCATTTCGTCCCGTAGTTGGGCCGCCTTCTCGAATTCCAGGGCCTTGGCGGCGGCCAGCATGTCCTTCTCCAGGCGCTTGATTTCCCGCGCCAGATCCTTGGCCCCCAGGGCCTCGTACTTCGCCCGGCCCTGGGCGGCCTGGAGTTCCCGCTGGGCACTCTCCGGATCGTAGACGCCGTCGATGATGTCCTTGATGCGCTTCTTGACACCCACGGGGACAATGCCGTGTTCGGCGTTGAAGTGCTTCTGCTTGTTGCGGCGCCGCTCGGTCTCGTCCAGGGCCCGGCGCATGGAATCGGTGACGGTGTCGGCGTAGAGGATGGCCGTGCCGTTGAGGTGGCGGGCGGCCCGGCCGATGGTCTGGATGAGGGAGCGCTCGGAGCGCAGGAAGCCCTCCTTGTCGGCGTCCAGGATGGCGACCAGGGAGACTTCCGGAATGTCCAGGCCTTCCCGCAGCAGGTTGATGCCGATCAGCACGTCGAACACCCCCAGGCGCAGGTCGCGGATGATCTCCACCCGCTCCACGGTGTCGATGTCCGAGTGCAGGTAGCGCACCTTGATGCCGTGGTCGGCGAAGTATTCCGTGAGCTGCTCGGCCATGCGCTTGGTGAGGGTGGTGACCATGACCCGCTCGCCGGCTTTCGCCCTGAGGTTGATCTCGGACATGAGGTCGTCCACCTGGGTGCCCACGGGCCGGATGATGATCTCCGGATCCACCAGGCCGGTGGGCCGCACCACCTGCTCCACCACCTTCTGCTGGTGCTTCACCTCGTAGGGCCCCGGGGTGGCGGAAACGAACACGGTCTGGCGCATGACCTTCTCGAACTCGTCGAAGCGCAGGGGCCGGTTGTCCAGGGCGCTGGGCAGGCGGAAGCCGTAGTCCACCAGGTTCTCTTTGCGGGCCCGGTCGCCCTTGAACATGCCGCCCACCTGGGGCACGGTGACGTGGGATTCGTCGATGAACATGAGGGCGTTGGGCGGCAGGTAGTCGATCAGGGTGGGCGGCGGCTCGCCTGGATTGCGCCCGGACAGATGCCGGGAATAGTTCTCGATGCCCTTGCAGAAGCCCAGTTCGGCCAGCATCTCCAGGTCGAAGCGGGTGCGCTGCTCGATGCGCTGGGCTTCCACCAGCTTGGTGTTCTGCTGGAAGAATTCCAGCCGCTCGGCCAGCTCGATCTTGATGTTCTCCACCGCGTTGAGCACCACGTCCCGGGGCGTGACGTAGTGGCTGGAGGGATAGACCGTGTAGCGGGTGGCCTTGTGCAGCACCTGGCCGGTGAGGGGATCGAAGATGGCCAGGCTTTCCACCTCGTCGTCGAACAGGGACACCCGCACCGCCGTCTCCGCGCTTTCCGAGGGGAAGATGTCGATCACGTCCCCCTTGACCCGGAACACGCCCCGGCGGAACTCCATCTCGTTGCGGGTGTACTGCATCTCCGTGAGCCGGCGCAGGATGGCCCGCTGGTCCAGGCGTTCCCCCACCCGCAGGTGCAGGATCATGCCGTGGTAGTCCACCGGGTCGCCGATGCCGTAGATGGCCGACACGGTGGCGACGATGACGCAGTCCTCCCGCTCCAGCAGGGCCTTGGTGGCGGACAAGCGCATCTGCTCGATGTGCTCGTTGATGCTGGAATCCTTCTCGATGAACAGATCCCGGGAGGGCACGTAGGCTTCCGGCTGGTAGTAGTCGTAGTAGGAGACGAAGTACTCCACCGCGTTGTCCGGGAAGAACTCCCGGAACTCGGCATAGAGCTGGGCCGCCAGGGTCTTGTTGGGCGCCATGACGAAGGCCGGCCGGCCCAGGCGAGCGATGACGTTGGCCATGGTGTAGGTCTTGCCGGAGCCCGTCACCCCCAGCAGGGTCTGGAAACGCAGCCCGTCGTCCACCCCCCGCACCAGTTGCGCGATCGCCTCGGGCTGGTCGCCCGCCGGGGGAAACGGTTGATGCAGTGCAAAAGGACTATGGGGGAAGGTGACGGCCAAGTTAAAATTCCGCGCGCGAAAAAACCCGACCATTTTAGTCTTCCGGCGCCCTGTAGCACGCCGCCTCCCGAAAAAGGCATTCCCTTGGAACTCTCCCGCCGCGTTCAGAACATCAAGCCCTCCCCCACCCTGGCCGTCGCCGCCAAGGCCGCGAAGATGAAGGCCGAAGGCAAGGACATCATCGGCCTGGGCGTGGGCGAGCCGGATTTCGACACCCCCCAGCACATCAAGGACGCGGCCATCGCCGCCATCCACGCCGGCTTCACCAAGTACACCGCCGTGGGCGGCACCCCCAGCCTGAAGCAGGCGGTCATCGGCAAGTTCCAGCGGGAAAACGGCCTCACCTACGCCCCCAACCAGATCTTGGTCTCCTGCGGCGGCAAGCAGAGCTTCTACAACCTGGCCCAGGCCTTCATCAACCCGGGCGACGAAGTCATCATCCCCGCCCCCTACTGGGTCTCCTACCCGGACATGGTGATCCTGGCCGATGGCGTGCCGGTGGTCATCACCGCCGGCATCGAGCAGGGTTTCAAGATCACCCCGGCGCAACTGGAAGCGGCCATCACCCCCAAGACCAAGATGCTGGTCATCAACAGCCCCTCCAATCCCAGCGGCGCCGTCTACAGCAAGGAAGAACTGGCCGCCCTGGGCGAGGTGCTGCGCCGGCATCCCCAGGTGCTCATCGCCAGCGACGACATGTACGAGCACATCCTCATGGCGGACGCCACCTACAGCAACATCCTCAACGCCTGCCCGGACCTCTACGACCGCACCATGGTCCTCAACGGCGTCTCCAAGGCCTACGCCATGACTGGCTGGCGCATCGGCTACACCGCCGGCCCGGCCAAGATCATCGCCGCCATGGACAACATCCAGTCCCAGAGCACCTCCAACCCCACCTCCATCTCCCAGGTGGCGGCCGAGGCGGCCCTGAACGGCGATCAGTCCTGCATCCAGCCCATGCTGGCCGCTTTCCGGGAACGCCACCGCTTCGTGGTGGACGGCCTCAACGCCATTCCCGGCGTGAAATGCGTGGACAGCGGCGGCGCCTTCTACGCCTTCCCGGACGTCAGCGCAGCCATCGCCAAACTCCATGCTGCCGGCCGGATTCCCGCCGCCAACGACATGGCCGTATCCGAGTATCTGCTGGAACACGGCGTCGCCCTGGTGCCCGGCTCCGCCTTTGGCGCCGAAGGCTGCATCCGCATCTCCTTCGCCACCTCCATGGACAACCTGAAAAAGGCCGTGGAGCGCATCGCCAAAGCGTTTTCATAAGCCGCGCTTATTGACCGGAGACCGCGTCCCCCGTATGATCGCGGCCTCTCGATTCCCCGATAGCTCAGTCGGTAGAGCGACGGACTGTTAATCCGCAGGTCCCTGGTTCGAGCCCAGGTCGGGGAGCCAAATAAAGCAAGGCCCGCAATCGCGGGCCTTTTGCATTTCCGCCCTTCGGCCTACTCGCTCTTGCCCAGGGACTTGCGGTACATCCAGTAAGAGAAGCCGACGACGACGAGCGTGGCACCCACCACGGTGATGATGGACAAGATGCCGGTTTGGGATCCAAAAAGCACTTTCAGCATGGCGGTTCTCCTCGGGTCGTTGGCAACAAATTCGTAATCCTGCTGCGGTGCTGACCAGGGTCCCGGCCCTTCAGGGCTCGCTCTTCCAGACCATTTGGCCATCAGGGCTAATGTAGCCCGAAACCCGTCCCAGCGTCACGTAGCCCAGTCCTTTTTCGAAGGCCCGCGCATAGCTGTACTTGGCCTCCACCACCGTCTTGCCACGCTTGTCGATGTAGCCGTATTTCCCGCCTCGCTTCACGACCGCCAGGCCCTCGCTGAAGGGATAGGCCCGCTCGGCTTCGGGCCTCAGCACGGTGTCGCCCTTGCGATCGACATATTGAGCCTGGCCATCCAGCTTCACGAGGGCGAGACCATCGGAAAAATCCTCCGCCGTGTCGAACTTCGCCGGCACCGCCAGCTGGCCCGCCTTGTCGACGAAGCCATACTTGCCGTCGATCCATACCCGGGCCATGCCGTCCTTGAAATCGCTGGCCTGGTCGAAGCGGGGCGTCACCACCACGTCGCCCCCGGCGCTCATGAAGCCCTGCTTGCGGCCGGACCAGATGCGCACCATGCCTTCGGACTGGATGCCGATGAAGTCCACCCCGGGGGGCGTGACGTCGCGTCCCTCCCGGTTGAACACCCTGGGCGGCTGGTTCTTGTTCTGTACCCGCACCACGCCGCCGGAATGGGGCAGCACCTTGTCGTAGGCGGCGGGGACCACCCACTGGCCGCGCCTGTCGATGACGCCGTATCTGGGCGCGCCCCAGGCATCCTCGATGCTGGCCACGGCCAGGCCGTCCACGAAAGCCTCGGCGTTCAGGAAAGCGGGCTCGATCACGGTCTTGCGCTGGGCATCCAGGTAGCCATACCTCAGCTTGCCCTGGGAATCCTTGAGCAAGGCCGGGGTCAGGCCCTCGGCGAAGGGCTGGGTCAGGGCTTCCTGGGGTGGAATGGCCAGGTTGCCCTGGTAGTCCAGATAGGCCGTGCGATAGCCCTTGCGCACCAGGATCAGGGGGTCGCCCAGCTTCAGTTCCTCATATTCGGGCGACGCGATGACCTTGCCGCCGGCGTCGATGAGGCCCAGCAGGTCCCCGGCGCGGATGAAGTACACGGGCGGCAGCCCCCCCGCCAGGGCGAGGCTGGGTCCCAAGCCCAGCAGACAGGCCAGGAAAGGGCGGCGAAGCAGGTAAAGACAACGGACGGCTGGATGCATGGTGGCACTCACGAAGGCAGGTCGATGGACGGGAACGGCGCCGCGCCGGCCAGATGCTGGTGCAGCGCCGCCAGGGCGTCGGCGCGATGGGCCGGATCGTCGGCATGGAAACGCAGGAAGAGAGGCCGCTGGTCAAAATCGAATAGGGAATCCGCCCGGCCATACAGGTAGGTGAGCAAGGCGGCGTAGTGAACCGCCACGGGCCCTTCCCGCTCGCTCAAGCCACGCCAGAGGGCGTCGATCACCTCGGCGGGATGCCAGGCCACCGCCTGGTCGATGGCCTGGCTCAGGCCGTCGTAGGGCGCCGCCGTGGCCAGGGCGGCCACCAGGGTGGCGGTGCGCGTGGCGGGCGTCAGCAAGGCGGGGGCATGGCGCATCACCGCCAGTCGGATTTCCGCGCCCCCTTCCGCCAACGCCCGGCGCAGCAACGCCCGGCAGGCGGGCGTATCCAGGCGCGCCAGGGCTTCCACATCGCGCCAGTCCTGGGTGCCCCGATCCAGCATCAGGCCTTCCGCCGCCAAGCGCTCATCCCGGTCCATGGCATCCAGGGCGGCCATGTCGTAGCCGATGCCCTCCCGCCATTTCTCGTAGTCGATGTCCAGGCTCTGACGGAAGCGAACGAGGGGTGATCCGCCGGCATCCCTGGCCGGCGCCAGATGGGCCACCTGCAGGGGCACGGGCCTGGACAGCGGGTCGGGGTCTGGCGCGCCACCCGCCGATGCGCCTGCTTCCTCCCAGACCATGACCGGATCCGGGGCGGGCGGCAGGGGCGGGTTCAGCACGTAGAAATGCCCAGGCTCGTCGGAATAGCCGTGGTAGCCCTTCCAGTTGGGCCACTGGCGATAGTGAAGGCCGTCGTCCGCGTCGGCGGGCCGGGTGCTCACGTCCCGCTCCAGCCGCACGCAAAAGCCCACCGGCGGCGCCGGGAATCCCCGGTCGATGGCGGCCACCCGGTTGCCCGCGGCCCGCTCCGCCTCCACCAGGGCCCGCAAGGCCGGCGGCAGGCCCGACCATTCGGAGGGATCCGGCTCCACGGCCAGACCGGCTTTCGACTCAGTTACCGGCGACGGCGTCGATGCGGTCGCGGCGTACCACGATGCGGATGAACTCCCGGGAGGTGAGTTCCACGTTTTCGTTGTCCACCTTGGTCACCCGGCCGGATATGGCCTGGCCCTTCACGTACAGCACCACGCCCTTCTTCTCCTTCAGGCTCACGTCCAGCACCTGGTCGAAGGCGTCGCCGGGTGTGGCGTGGGCCAGGCCGGTGGCGGCCAGCGCGGTGGCCAGCAGGATGGGCAACAAAATGCGTGGGCTCGGGGGCTTCATGGAATCTCCTCGGATGGGCAGGTTGATCTCGCCGACAGGCGGGCGCCGAAGCTTACCGCCCGCCCCCCCCGGCCTGGCAAGCGTTGCCGGTTTGCGCGGGCCTTGCCCTTGTGGTGGCGGTCCGGCCTTCACTACCATGCCGGCTTCCATCCCATGGAGACCCCGATGAAGACGCTGCTGCCCCTGTTCCTGGTGATCGCCCTGCCCATCGTGGCCCCCGGCCCCGCCCTGGCGGATGCGCCGGACCCCCACGCCGCGGACCGGGAAGCCCTCATCAAGGTCTTCCACGAAATGGAAGCCGCCATCAATGACCAGAACGTGGAGCGCATGATCGCCCAGATGACGCCGGACGCCACCGTCACCTGGCTCAACGGCGAGGTCTCCCGGGGCCACGACCAGATTCGCGCCTATTACCAGCGCATGGTCAAGGGCCCGGAACGCATCCTGGACAGGTACACCACCGCCGCCAAGATCGGCGCCCACGCGCGCTTCTTCGGCGACGTGGCGGTGGCCGACGGCACCATGCGCGACAGCTTCTTCCCCGTTACCCGCGCCCCGTTCCAGTTGGATTCCCACTGGTCATCGGTCTCAGTGAAGGTGGACGGCCAGTGGAAAGTGGCGGCCATGCACCTCTCCGCCAACGTATTCACCAACGACCTCATGGACGAAGCCACGTCGGCCGCCTGGAAAACCGGTATCGGCGGCGCTATCGTCGGCCTGATCCTGGGCGTGCTGGTGGCCTGGCTGCGGCGGCAAAGCTGAAACGGCATCAAAGCCGGCCTCAGCCCCAGCCGACCCACACCGCCCAATAAAATCCCGGCGCCGACAGGCACACCGAATCCAGCCGATCCAGCATGCCGCCGTGCCCCGGCAGCAGCGTGCCCCAGTCCTTGATCCCCCGGCGGCGCTTCTCCCACGAGAGCAGCAGACCGCCCAGCACGCCCAGCAGCGAAATCCCCAGGGCCAGCCCCGCCGCCTGCCAAGGGGTAAACGGCGTCATCCATGCCAGGCCCGCGCCCAGGACCACGGCGCTCGACACCCCGCCCAGCAAGCCCTCCACCGTCTTCGCCGGCGAAATCCTGGGGGCCAGGGCATGCCGGCCGGCGAGCTTGCCCCATGTGAACTGGAACACGTCCCCGAGCTGGCTCACCATGAGCAGGAACATCAACAGAAACCCGCCCCGGCCCGCATGGCCCGGCAGATCCAGCCACAACAATGCCGGCGCGAAGCCCACCCCCGCCAGGCACAGGGACATCCCCGGCAGCCAGCGCCCCGGAACGCCACCGCCCCCGGCCGTCAAATACTCCCGGAAGGCCAGCAGCGACACGCCGGCGAACAAGGCCACCACCCCCGCCCGACCCAGCAGGAACGCCGCGCCCAGCAG
The DNA here is from genome assembly GCA_035332045.1 of Thiobacillaceae bacterium. Lineage (GTDB taxonomy): Bacteria > Pseudomonadota > Gammaproteobacteria > Burkholderiales > Thiobacillaceae > PFJX01. The sequence continues at coordinate 13,822 of DAOQNK010000037.1, forward strand.
CATCGCCATCACCCACCAGGCCTGCATCCGCACCCCGATGTTGTCGATCACGGCGTGGGGTTGGCCCTTGGCCACGGTTCGCTTGAGCACCAGGGCCACGCCGGATCCCAGGACGAGCGTGGCCAGGATGGCCCGGGCCAAAGCGAGGGTATCGGTTCCAAGGTAAACAGGGTCGGTCATCGCGTCGCGATCCAACAGCGGGACAGTGGCGGATTCTAGAAGAGAACAAACCGGGCCAGGGCAGCTCAAACCCGGCAAGCCGGCTGTCCGGCCGACAGCTTGGGGCTGGCGCCAGACCGCCCTCGAAGATCAATTTGATTCAAGCCGGTGTCCTTTCGTGCCGATGAATTCATCACCATGACCCACCTGTCCACCCTCCGAGCGCGGGCCACCGAGAAGCCCAGGGCCAGAGGCTGCGAACCGGGGGCACCGGTTTCATTCATCAAGCCGCCCGTCTGAAAGGCCTGGGCTGATGTCTGATTCGCGCATTCCCGTTTTCGTCGCCCGCCGGCCGCTCTGGCTCGTGCCACTGCTGCTATGGGCCGTGCTCGTCCTCGCATCGCTGTTCGATCACCTGGGCGACATCAGCAGCAACGCGCTGGCGGTAACCGCCGAGGGCGCGAGGAACATGTTCCGCATGGTCGTGCTGACCCGTGCCTGGAACGCCCAGCATGGTGGCGTCTACGTCCCCGTCACGGATCAGGTCCAGCCCAATCCTTATCTGGAACATCCCCGCCGCGACGTGACCACCACGGACAACGTCCGGCTGACGCTGGTCAACCCGGCCTACATGACGCGACTGATTTCGGAGATCGCCAAGCGCGAGGAAGGCGCGGTATTCCATATCACCAGCCTGAAGCCGATCCGGCCCGCCAATGCGCCCGACGCCTGGGAACGGGCGGCCCTGGAGAGCTTCGAGGCCGGGGCCAAGGAACGGGTCGAGGTGGTGGGCGGGGGAACGGCCGACGCCAGATCCGAGCCCCAGGTGCGCTACATGGCGCCCCTGCTGGTCGGCAAGCCGTGCCTCGTCTGCCATCAGAAACAGGGCTACAAGGAAGGGGACATCCGCGGCGGCATCAGCGTCTCCCTGCCCTTCAAGCCGGTGGAGCAATCCCTCGGCCCCCTCCGGCAACAGACCATCCTGACCCATCTGGGCGTCTTCCTGCTGGTATCCGTGCTGGGGGGCGTGCTGCTGGAGACCCTGCGGCGGCGCTGGCTGAGCCTGGACGCCACCAACCTCGCCCTGGAGGAGGCCCGTGTGGCGGCCGAGGCCGCCAACGTGGCGAAGAGCCGCTTCCTCGCCAACATGAGCCACGAGATCCGCACGCCCATGAACGCCATCATCGGCATGAGCTTTCTGGTGCAAAAAACCGACCTGAACCCGGCCCAGCGGCGCTACCTGGGCAAAATCCAGGTCGCGGGCAATCATCTCCTCGGGGTGATCAACGACATCCTCGACTATTCGAAGATCGAGGCGGGCAAGCTGGAACTCGAACAACGCGAGTTCGACCTGGACGAACTCTTCGACAACATCGCCAGCCAGCTGGGCGAAAAGGTGGCCGGCAAGAACCTGGAACTGGTCATCGACGTCGCCGCCGATGTACCCCGCCTGTTGGTGGGCGACGCCCTGCGGCTGACCCAGGTTCTGCTCAACCTGGGCAGCAACGCGGTCAAATTCACGGAACGGGGCGAGATCGATTTCGTGGTGCGGGCCCAGGCCGTGGAGAACGGCTCCGCCCTCCTGGCATTTTCAGTGACCGATACCGGCATCGGCCTCAGCGAGGAACAGATCGGGCGCCTCTTCCGGAGCTTCCAGCAGGCCGACGACAGCATCACCCGGAAATACGGGGGCACCGGACTCGGCCTGGCCATCTCGAAGCGCATGGTGGAACTGATGGGCGGCCGGATCAACGTCGCGAGCCGCCTTGGCGAGGGCGCCACCTTTACCTTCACCGCCCGGTTCGGGCTGGGCAACGGATCGTCCCAGCGGCGGGTCCCCACCCCCGACCTGCGTGGCAGGCGGATTCTCGTGGTGGACGACAACGACAACGCCCGGGAGGTCATGGCGGCGATCCTGCGTTCCATGACCTTCGTGGTGGATGCGGTGGATTCCGGCACCGCGGCACTGACCCGGATCGAGGAGGCCGCCCGGGCCGGCGAACCCTACGAGATCGTCTTCCTCGACTGGCAGATGCCGGGGATGGACGGCATCGCGACGGCGCGGCGGATCCGGGCCCTGCAACCGGGCGATCCGCCCTTCATGATCATGGTCACCGCCTATGGCCGCGATGACCTGCTCCGCCAGGCCCAGGAGGTCGGCATCGTCGATGTCTTCGCGAAGCCCGTCACCGCCTCGACCCTGTTCGATTCCGTGATGAACGTCCTGGGCAAGATGGCGCGGCGCGAATTGCCGACCCTGACCGAAGCGGCCCGCGCCGCCGGCGGCGGCGATGTGGCCGCCATTGCCGGCGCGCGCGTCCTGCTGGTGGAGGATAACGAGCTGAATCAGGAAGTCGGCGTCGCCCTGCTCGGCGAGACGGGCCTCAAGGTCGACGTCGCCGGGAACGGCGCGGTGGCCCTGGAGAGGCTGGCGGCCAGAGACTACGACCTGGTCTTGATGGACATGCAGATGCCGGTCATGGATGGCATCAGCGCCACCCTCGCCATTCGTGGCAATCCCCGTTACGCCCAGCTGCCCATCGTGGCCATGACCGCCAATGCCATGTCGGCGGACCGGGACCGCTGCCTGGGCGTGGGCATGAACGACCATCTGGCGAAACCCATCGATCCGGAAAAGCTCGTGGAAATACTCTGCCGCTGGATCAAGCCCCGGGACCGCGCCCCCGTGGCCACCCACGACGGAACCGGCGAGCGCCGGGACGCGGACGGCATCATCGAGTCCCTGCGTGGCATTCCGGGCCTGGATATCGACACCGGCCTGCGCCTGTCGCGGGGGCGCGCCAGCCTTTACCTCAGCGTGCTGAAAAAGTTCTCGAGCAGTCAGCGCGGCTTCGCGGAACGGGTCAAGGCGGCGCTCGGAGAGAACGACTGGCAGACCGCGTTGCGCCAGGCCCACACCCTGAAGGGCGTCGCGGGCCAATTGGGCGCCCAGATGGTCCGGGTTGCGGCGGAATTGCTGGAGCATGCCATTCAGCAGCACGAGTCGCCCCAGTCCATCACCCTGCTCATCCGGCAAATCGACGAATTGCTGGAGAAGCTGCTGGACGCCATGGATCGGCGTCTGCCGGGCGATGCGCCCGAGGCGGCAGACGGGGAAGCGGCGGACGCCTTGCGGGCGGACATCCTGGCACGCCTGGGCAGATTGCTGGGCGCATCGGACTATGGGGCCGAGCGCGTTTGGAATTCCCATCGCAACAACCTGCGGCGATGGCTGGGCGACCGTTTCGACACGCTGGACAACGCGGTCGAGAACTACGAGTTCGATACGGCCGCCGACCTGCTCCAGCAAGCCTTGGCGGACAGGCCGCTCTGACCGGCCGGCGTTCGGGCACCGGCCCGGCACCCACCCGGCCCGAGTCCGGCCGAAAAACGCCCGCCTACGCCGCCCGGCTCGCCGCCGCCCCAGCCTCCCCCAGCCTTGCCGCCGCCCCCACCAAGGCCTGGATGGACGCGGTGACGATGTTGCCGTCGATGCCCACGCCGTAGCGTTCCGCGCGGCCGCCGGTATGGGCCGCCTCGACGAAGGCGCAGGCCCGGGCGTCGCCGCCATCCACGCTGCTGGCCATGGCCCGCTCCTCGAAGCCCCGCACCTGGAGGTCGATGCCGATGCCGCGCAAGGCGTGCACGGCGGCATCGATGGGGCCGTTGCCCTCGCCGGTGAGGAGATGGGCCAGGCCGTCCTTCTCCACGCTCAGGCGGATGCCCTGGCGGCCGTCGTGCTCGAACAAGTGGTGCTCCACGTAGCGCACCGCGCCGCCGGGCCGGAGGTAGGTCTCCGAGAACAGCGCCCAGATGTCCGCCGCGCTCATCTCGCCGCCGTGGCGGTCGGTGTGGCGCTGCACTTCGGCGGAGAACTCGATCTGCAAGCGGCGCGGCATGACCACGCCGTATTCGGTTTCGAGCAGATAGGCCACGCCGCCCTTGCCGGACTGGCTGTTGACCCGGATCACCGAGCCGTAGCTGCGGCCCAGATCGGCCGGATCGATGGGCAGGTAGGGCACGTTCCACTCGGCCTCCGGCCGCTGGGCCGCGAAGCCCTTCTTGATGGCGTCCTGATGGGAACCCGAGAAAGCGGTGAACACGAGGTCGCCCACGTACGGATGGCGCGGATGGATGGGCAGGCGGGTGCAATGCTCGGCGGTGCGCGCCACGGCGTTGATGTCGGAGAAATCGAGCCCCGGGGCGATGCCCTGGGTGTAGAGGTTGAGGGCCAGGGTCACGATGTCCACGTTGCCCGTGCGCTCGCCGTTGCCGAACAGGCAGCCCTCCACCCGGTCGGCGCCGGCCAGCATGGCCATCTCGGCGGCGGCCACCGCCGTGCCCCGGTCGTTGTGGGGATGCACGCTGAGCACGATGCCGTCGCGCCGGGCCAGATGACGGTGCATCCACTCGATCTGGTCGGCGTAGATGTGGGGCGACGACACCTCCACCGTGCTGGGGAGGTTGATGATCACCTTGTTCGCTGGCGTCGCGCCCCAGGCTTCGGTGACCGCGTCGCACGCCGCCTTGGCGAAGTCGAGCTCGGTGGCGGTGAAAGTCTCCGGGCTGTATTCGAGCACCCATTCGGTTTCCGGCTGCCGGGCCGCCAACTCGCGGATGAGGCGCACCGCCGACACCGCCATGTCGATCACCTCGTCCTTGCCCATGCCGAACACGATATCGCGGAAGGGCTTGGACGTGGCGTTGTAGACGTGGACGATGGCCCGGCGGGCGCCGCGCAGGGATTCCATGGTGCGGCGGATGAGCGGCTCCCGGGCCTGGGTGAGCACCTCGATGGTCACGTCCTCCGGAACGTGGCCGCCCTCGATCAACGTCCGCACGAAATCGAAATCGGTCTGGGAGGCGGAGGGGAAAGCCACCTCGATCTCCTTGAAACCGATGTCGCAGAGGGCCCGGAACATGCGCATCTTGCGCTCCCCGTTCATGGGCTCGAACAAGGCCTGGTTGCCGTCGCGCAGATCGGTGCTCATCCAGATGGGCGGCGCCGTGTGGACTCGGTTGGGCCACTGCCGGTCGGCCAGGCCGACGGCGGGGAACGGGCGGTACTTGCGGGCGGGGTCTTGCATCATGTCGGGCCTCCGGAAAGCAGCGATTTCGATGGCGAAATCTTAGCGACGAGAGCGAGGCGAATGATTGCGTAATTGGCTATATATCCGCTCACTATTGGCATATATTGCCAATAAATATAATTATATTGATCTACTATGCCGTTATTTTCCTATGGATGCGCAACCACCCCCACGCCGAAGTTTTTCCCTCCCCCGCTGGCGGAGAAGGCCGGGAGGGGGAGAAGACGCCACTCCGTAACCCAACCGAACCCACCTGCTCGACACCCCCCACCCCCTCCGGACCCCACCCCATGGAACTCGACCGCCACGATCGCCACATCCTCCGCCTGCTCCAGGAAGACGGCCGCCTCACCAACCAGGAGCTCGCCGACCGCATCGGCCTCTCCCCCTCCCCCTGCCTGCGCCGGGTGCGCGCCCTGGAGGAATCGGGCCTCATCACCGGCTACCGGGCCCTGGTGGACGCCAAGGCCCTGGGCCTCAGCCTCATGGCCCTCATCCACATCTCCATGGACCAGCACACCCCGGAACGCTTCGAAGGTTTCGAGTCAGCCGTGAAGCACATCCCGGAAATCCTGGAATGCCTGCTCATCACCGGCCAGAGCGCCGACTACCAGCTCAAGGCCGTGGTCCGCGACATGGACGCCTACCAGGACCTGCTGCTCAACCGCATCACCCGCATCCCCGGCGTAACCGGCGTGCATTCCAGCTTCGTGCTGCGGCGGGTGGTGGACAAGACGGCGGTGCCGGTGGCCGAGGGATGATTGTTGGAGAGGGGCTGGGTTGGGGGATGGCTGGTCACCAATCTGGCCGTTCGCCCCAGGCCAGATGATCGGCGGCTACCGGCCAGTTGCAGTCATTGCTCACTCGGGGGCCACAGACAGCAATGAACCTGGACCCGACTGTCAGTGTTCGCTGGGATGCCCTGACCTTGAACCTCCAC
>DAOQNK010000038.1:0-19633 GCA_035332045.1 Thiobacillaceae bacterium
ACACCCTCATCGAGGCCACCAGCGGCAACACCGGCATCGCCCTGGCCATGGCCGCGGCCATTCGCGGCTATCGCATGGTGCTGATCATGCCCGAGCACCTTTCCATCGAGCGACGCCAGACCATGAAGGCCTATGGCGCGGACCTGGTGCTGGTGAGCAAGGAAGCGGGCATGGAAGGCGCCCGGGATCTGGCCGAACAGATGCAGCGGGAAGGCCGGGGCAAGATCCTCGACCAGTTTTCCAACCCGGACAATCCGGTCGCCCACTATGAAACCACGGGCCCGGAAATCTGGCGGGATACGGAAGGCAAGGTCACCCACTTTGTCTCCAGCATGGGCACCACCGGCACCATCATGGGGTGCTCCCGCTATCTCAAGGAAGTGAATCCGGCCATTCAGATCATCGGTGTGCAGCCGGAAGAGGGCGCCCAGATTCCTGGCATCCGCAAGTGGCCGGCGGAATATGTTCCGAAGATCTGTGACTACGAGCGGGTGGACCGCATGATTTACGTAGGCCAGGACGAAGCCGAGGACACCGCCCGGCGGCTGGCGGCCGAGGAGGGCATCTTCGCCGGTGTCTCCTCGGGCGGCGCGCTCTATGCGGCTTTGCAACTCAGCCAGGAAGTGGAGAACGCGGTCATCGTCTCCATTGTGTGCGACCGGGGAGATCGTTATCTATCCACCGGGGTATTTCCTGCCTGAGCAGGCCGGAAGGTGGCCTTTGGCCGCCGCCCCGGCCTGACGCGAAGGCGGCCAGGCATCAAGAACCACAAGCCGCTAAGCGGCATCCAGGAGCGGGAGGCAAGACTCGGTATGAACGTGGTCGTTCATCCTCGCGGTTCGCCGCGACCCGGCATGGCCGTGGCGTTTCGGCCATGGCGGCTTGCCGGCCGGTTGTTATTCATGTTGCCGCTCTGCTTCGCTCCGATCTTCGGCCAAGGTGCCGATGGATCGCCACCGGCCCTGGTTCTGGCCAACATTTATCGGGAAGGCATCGATGTCTCCCGCTATTGGGTGAGCGAAAAACTAGATGGCGCGCGCGCTTACTGGGACGGCAAGGCCCTGTATTTCCGCAGTGGCCACCCAGTCCGCGCCCCCGCCTGGTTTACGGCCGCCTTTCCCGCCCAGGCCCTGGATGGGGAACTCTGGACCGGACGGGGTGAGTTCGATCGCCTGTCGGGCATCGTCCGCAAAGAGGTTCCGCTGGACACGGAATGGCGGGCAGTGCGCTACATGGTCTTCGAGCTGCCGGAGGTCCCCGGCGATTTCACGACGCGCCTGGCGCGGCTACGGGAAATCGTGGAAGGGGCTGGCGTCCCCTGGTTACGTATGGTCGAGCAGGAGCGGATGGCGGATCATGGGGCTCTGCGGCGCCGACTCGAGGCCGTGGTGAAGGCCGGGGGCGAGGGCCTCATGCTGCATCTGGCCGACGCGCCCTATGTGAGCGGACGCAACGATGCGCTGCTGAAATTGAAGCCTTGGCTGGACGCCGAGGCGATCGTGACGGCCCAGATTCCCGGAAAGGGGAAATACGCCGGGATGCTGGGCGCCTTGCGGGTTGAACGGCCGGATGGCCGCCACTTCAATCTGGGCACGGGCTTCAGCGACGCGCAACGCCGTGATCCGCCAGCCGTGGGAACCCTGGTGACCTATCGCTACCGGGAGCTGAACAAGAACGGCCTGCCCCGTTTCGCCAGCTTCCTGCGGGTCCGGCAGGATTTCTGAAAAAGGGATCAGGCCTGTGCCCGGTAAAGCAGAAACACCACGGGTCGCTTGCGCAGGTCGGGGAGATGGCCGTGCCAGTCTGCGACGCGGCGGCTGGCCAGATACTCGTCGGGCAGGGTGAGATCCCGGGCGATGCAGAGCAGGGTGTCGCCCCGGCAAGTGCTCAACACCGTCTCCAGCAGGGCCTCGTTGCGGTAGGGGGTTTCGATGAAGATCTGGGCCGCGTCCTCCTTTTCCGCGCGGCGTTCCAATTCCCGCAGGCTCTGGGCCCGTTCCTCCGGCTTGGCCGGCAGGTAGCCGTGGAAGGCGAAGCGCTGCCCCACCAGACCGGAGCCCATCAAGGCGAGGAGGATGGAAGAAGGGCCAACCAGGGGCCGTACCGTCACGCCGCGGGCATGGGCCAGGCGGACCAGATTGGCGCCGGGGTCTGCGACGGCGGGGCAACCGGCCTCGGACAGCAGGCCCACGTCCCGGCCGTCCAGCAGGGGGCGCAAGAGGCCTTCCAATTCCGAGTCCCGGGTGTGCTCGTTGAGTTCCAGCACGGTCAATTGCTGGAGCGGCGTAGCCGTGGGCAATTGCTTGAGATAGGCCCGGGCGGTCTTGGGGTGTTCCACGATGAAGGTGTCGAGGCTGGCGGCGACGCGGCGGGTTTCCTCCGGCAACACCCGGTCCAGCGGCGCGTCGCCCAGGGGCGCGGGAATCAGATAGAGGGTGCCCGGCGTTGATTCCGCCTCAAGCCTCACGCCTTACGCCTCGCGCCAGGTCAGCACGTCCAGGCCCTCAGTAGCCAGCATCTCGGTGAGCTTGATGAGGGGCAGGCCCACCAGGGCATTGGGATCCTCGGTCTCGTAGCGGGCGATGAGGGCGATCCCCAGGGATTCGCTGCGGGCGCTGCCACAGCAGTTGTAGGGCTGGTCCTTGTGCAGGTAGGCCTCGATCTGGGCATCGCTGTAGTGCCGCATGACCAGGCGCACCGGCACGTTGGCCGTCTGCACCGAGCCTGTCCGGGCATTCAGCAGGGTCAGGGCGGTATGGAACTCCAGGGCTTTGCCGCGCATGGCCCGCAGTTGTGCCACAGCTTTCTCGTGGGTGCCGGGCTTGCCCAGTTGCACCCCTTCGAGCAGGGCCACCTGGTCGGAGCCGATGATGAGCGCGTCGGGGAAGCGTTCCGCCACCGCCCGGGCTTTCGAGAGGGAGAGGCGTTGGGCGGTTTCGTCCGGCGATTCCCCAGGGAGCGGAGTTTCGTCCACATCCGGTGCCGCCACGTCAAAGGGCACACCCAAGCGAGCCAGAAGTTCCCGACGATAGGGTGAGGTGGAAGCCAGCACCAATCTCATGAACTACGCGTTCCCCGCCTCACGGCCATTATTCAGGCTGGATCTCCACCAGCACCTGATCCGGGGTCACCGCCTCGCCCTTGGCCACGAAGACGTTGGTGACCACGCCACTGACCGGGGCCTGGACCTCGTTCTCCATCTTCATGGCTTCGATGACCAGGACGCCGTCGCCGGCCTTGACCTTGTCGCCGGCCTTCACTTTCACGTCGACGATGGTGCCGGGCATGGCGGTGGTGACGCAGCCGGCATGGGTGGGGCGGGGCCGCTGCTTGCTGCCGGCGCCGCCACCGCCCTTCTTGCCGCCGGCCTTGCGGGGCGCGGCGGCGCCAGGGGTGACTTCCACCTCGTCCAGGGCTTCCAGCAGGACTTCTTCGGCGACGCCGTCCACGTGCACGTAGAAGGGTCGCTGGCCTTCACCGCCATGGCCGGTGCCCTTGATGCGGATATGGTAGGTCTCGCCGTGGAGAGTGACGTTGAATTCGCTGGGGGCGTAGACGGCGGGGCAGGACAGGGCCTCCCGGGATTCGGGGGGCAGCAGGGTTTCCGGGGTCAGGGTGCCGGCGCCACGCTCTTGCAGGAAGGTACGGCCGATGTCCGGGAACATGGCATAGGTCAGTACGTCCTCGTCGGTCTTGGCCAGGGCCTCGGCCTCGCCGCGCAGTTTGTCCAACTCATCGGAGAAGAGGTCGGCCGGCCGGCAGGTGATGACTTCCTGGTTGCCCACGGCCAGTTTCTTCACTTCCTCGTTGACCTTGCCCGGGGCGGCGCCGTAGCGGCCCAGCAGATAGTTCTTCACCTCGTTGGTGACCGACTTGTAGCGGCCGCCGGTGAGCACGTTGAGCACCGCCTGGGTACCGACGATCTGGGACGTGGGGGTGACCAGGGGCGGGAAGCCCAGGTCCTCGCGTACCCGGGGGATTTCCGCGAGGACGTCGTCCATGCGGTTGAGGGCGCCTTGTTCCTTGAGCTGGTTGGTCAGGTTGGAAATCATGCCGCCGGGCACCTGGGAGACCAGGATGCGGGTGTCCACCTGGGGACCGCTCATCTCGAACTGCCAGTACTTCTTGCGCACTTCCCGGAAGTAGGCGGCGATCTCTTGCAGGGCACCCAGGTTCATGCCGGTGTCGTACTGGGTGCCGGCGAAGGCGGCGACGAGGCTTTCCGTGGTGGGGTGGCTGGCACCCTCGGCGAAGGCGGAAATGCAGGTGTCGATCAGCAGCGCGCCGGCTTCCACGCCCTTCATGTGCACCATGCTGGCCAGGCCCGAGGTGGAGTGGCTGTGCAGGTGGATGGGAATGGATACGGCGGCCTTCAGGGCCTTGACCAGTTCGCCGGTGGTGTAGGGGGTGAGCAGGCCGGCCATGTCCTTGATGGCCAGCGTGTCGCTACCCATGGCCTCCAGCTGGCGTGCCAGGGCCACGAAGTAGGGAATGTCGTGGACCGGACTGGTGGTGTAGCTCAGGGTGCCTTCGGCATGCTTGCCGGTGGCCTTCACGGCTTCGATGGAGACCCGCATGTTGCGGATGTCGTTCATGGCGTCGAAGACGCGGAAGACGTCGACGCCGTTGTCGGCGGATTTCTGCACGAAAGCGCGCACCACGTCGTCGGGGTAGTGCCGGTAACCCAGCAGGTTCTGGCCCCGCAGCAGCATCTGGATGCGGGAATTGGGCAGGGCTTTGCGCAGCTTGCGCAGGCGCTCCCAGGGGTCCTCTTTCAGGAAGCGCACGCAGGCGTCGAAGGTGGCGCCGCCCCAGGCTTCCAGGGACCAGAAGCCGGCCGCATCCAGCTTGCCGCAGATGGGCAGCATGTCCTCGGTGCGCATGCGGGTGGCGATCAGGGACTGATGGCCGTCACGCAGAACCAGTTCGGTGATCTTGACTTGAGTCATCGTGCTTTCTTCCGTTCAGATGCCGAGGTGGGCGGCGATGGCCGCGGAAATCGCCACGGCCACGTGATCGGGCGGGCGCTTTACCGCGTAGTTCAGGAGTTCCGGGTGGCTGTCCACGAAGCCCGTGTTGAAGCGGCCGGAGCGGAAGTCCGGGTTGAGCAGGATTTCCTGGTAGTAGGGGATGGTGGTCTTCACCCCGTAGACCTTCATGTCGTCCAGGGCCCGCCGGCCGCGTTCGATGACCGCTTCCCAGTTCAGTGCCCAGACCGTGAGCTTGGCGCACATGGAGTCGTAGTAGGGCGGGATGGTGTAGCCGGAATACATGGCGGCGTCGACGCGCACGCCGGGGCCGCCCGGGGCGTAGTAGCGGGTGATGCGGCCGAAGCTGGGCAGGAAGCTGTTCTGGGGATCTTCCGCGTTGATCCGGAACTCCATGGCGAAACCCCGGTGGCGGATGTCTTCCTGCTTGTATTGCAGGGGCAGGCCGTCGGCGATGCGGATCTGTTCCTGGACGATGTCGATGCCGGTGATGTTCTCGGTGACGCAGTGTTCCACCTGGAGGCGGGTGTTCATCTCCATGAAGTAGAACTGGTTGTCGGAATCCAGCAGGAATTCCACGGTGCCGGCGTTCTCGTAGCCCACCGCCTTGGCGGCCCGCACCGCCAGCTTGCCGATGTATTCCCGCTGGGCCTCGCTGAGTTGGGGCGAGGGGGCGATCTCGATGAGCTTCTGGTTGCGGCGCTGAATGGAGCAGTCCCGCTCGTACAGGTGGACGCAGTTGCCGTGGCTGTCACCAATGACCTGGACCTCGATGTGCTTGGGATTCACCACGCACTTCTCGATGAATACCTCGGGCTTGCCGAAGGCCTTGGTGGCCTCGGAGACCACCCGCTCGTAGTTCTTGACCAGTTCGTCGTCGGAATCACAGCGCCGGATGCCCCGGCCGCCGCCGCCGTTGGTGGCCTTGAGCATGACCGGATAGCCGATCTCCCGGGCCAGCTTCAGGGCTTCCTCGGCATTTTCCAGGTTGTGGTCGGAGCCGGGAACGACGGGGATGCCGGCCTTGATCATGGCCTGGCGAGCCTGGATCTTGTCGCCCATCTGGGTGATGACTTCAGGCGACGGACCGATGAATTTGATGCCGCGCCGGGCACAGACTTCGGCCAGCACCGGGTTCTCCGAGAGGAAGCCGTAGCCTGGGTGCAGGGCATCGCAGCCGGAAGCCACCGCCAGGTTCACGATGTTGTGGGCATTGAGATAGCCCAGTACCGGGTCGGAACCGATGTTGTAGGCCACATCGGCTTTCTTGACGTGGAGGGCGTGGCGGTCGGCGTCGGTGTAGATGGCCACCGACTGGATCCCCATTTCCTTGCAGGCCCGCACGATACGGACCGCGATCTCGCCCCGGTTGGCAATGAGTATCTTGTTGATCACGCTGAGGCCTTCAAAAAGTGACGCGGTAGTATTCCGACCGGGCAGCCCTTGCCGAAACGATCCCGTAACTTTGACAAAAAAGGCCGTAAAGCTTAACATTTACGGCTTATGTCTGCATCGGGACCCATGGACCTGCTGATGTTCGCCCGCTCCCGAGGGAGCCTGGAAGGCGAATTTCGCGCCAACGAGCTGCCCCGGCTGCGGGACAATTTGACCTCAGATGATGCTGCGGTGCAATACCAAATTGCGGGCAGTGTCGAATTGGGAAAACCCGTACTGAAGTTAAGGATTGAGGCGCGTGTTTGGCTAATCTGCCAGCGGTGCCTGGAGCCGTTCCCGGAACGGCTCGAATTGGAAAACGTGTTGCCCATCGCCCGGGACGAAGCCGAACTGGCGCGCTGGGAAATTGAAGATCCCCTGGTGGATGCCCTGGTCGCCGACGCGCGACTCGATGTGGCCACCTTGGTGGAAGATGAGATTTTGTTGAGCCTGCCCACAGTGCCCAAGCATCCTCACGGGGAGTGCGGCGCTGAAAGCCGGTCTTGATGCGAAGGTTTAATTAGGAGAATCAGCATGGCAGTCCAGCAGAACAAGAAATCCCCCTCCAAGCGTGGCATGCATCGCGCCCACGACTTCCTGACCAATCCCCCCACCGCCGTGGAAGCGACCACGGGCGAAGCCCATCTGCGCCACCACATCAGCCCCAATGGCTACTACCGTGGCCGCAAGGTCGTTAACACCAAGGCCGACAACACCTGATTGAGCTACACGATCCTGTCCGTCGCCTGAATGCGGCGGGCTGATCGAACATGCGCGAAATCACAATAGCCATTGACGCCATGGGGGGCGACCACGGCCCCCATGTGACCGTCAAGGCCGCCTTGGCGGTGTTGCGCGAGGAACCGGACGTGAACATCGTCCTGGTGGGGCTGGAAGACGCGCTGCGCGCCGAACTCAAGGCCAACAAATCCGAAGCCGGCACGCGCCTGCGCATTCACCACGCCAGTGAGGTGGTGAAGATGGACGATCCCCTGCCGGTTGCCCTGCGCACGAAAAAAGATTCCTCCATGCGCGTGACCGCTGACTTGGTCAAGCGCGGCGAGGCCGATGCGGGCGTCTCCGCCGGCAATACCGGGGCCCTCATGGCGGTGTCCCGTTTCGTCCTCAAGACCCTGCCGGGCATCGACAGACCCGCCATCGCCACCACACTGCCTTCCAAGTCCGGTCAGACTTACATGCTGGATCTGGGTGCCAATGTGGATTGCTCTGCGGAACACCTGCTCCAGTTCGGCATTATGGGCTCCGCCCTGGTGGCCGCTATCGAACACAAGGAGCGCCCCAGCGTCGGCCTGCTCAACATCGGTGAGGAAGACATTAAGGGCAACGAAACCGTCAAGCGGGCCGGGGAACTGCTCAAGGAGAGCGGACTGAACTTCTACGGCAATGTGGAAGGGGACGACATTTACAAGGGCACGGTTGACGTGGTGGTCTGCGATGGTTTCGTCGGCAACGTGGCCCTGAAAACGTCCGAAGGCTTGGCGAAGCTCATCGGTGACCAACTCCGCTGGGAATTCAAGCGCAACCCTGTCACTCGACTGGCGGGGCTGATTGCCTTGCCCGTATTGCGCGCCTTCAAGCACAAGCTTGATCCCCGCCGATACAACGGCGCCAGCCTGCTGGGACTCAATGGCGTCATCATCAAGAGTCACGGCTCGGCGGATGCCTATTCCTTTACCCAGGCCGTGCACAAGGCCGTAGAAGAAGTCCGGGGCGGCTTGTTGAGACGCATCGCCGACCAGGTGGGCGCCCACCACAATGGCCAGTCGGAAGCAGAAGGAGAAGCGGCGTGACCGCAACGCCACGAATCTATTCACGCATCATCGGCACGGGCAGCCATTTGCCAGCCCGGGTGCTGAGCAACGCTGAACTGGAAAAACAGATCGAGACCACCAGCGAGTGGATTTTGGAGCGCACCGGCATCCGGGAGCGGCACATCGCGGCCGAGGGCGAGCTGACCAGCGACTTGGCCCAGCAGGCGGCCGAGGCGGCCATGGAGGCAGCCGGGATCGATGCCGGGGAGATCGGCCTCATTGTGGTGGCCACCACCACCTCCGATCGGATTTTTCCCAGCACCGCCTGTGTCCTGCAAGCCAAGCTCGGCATCACCAACGGTTGTCCGGCCTTCGACGTCCAGGCGGTATGCAGCGGCTTTGTCTACGCGGTTTCCGTGGCCGACCAATTCATCCGTTCCGGACAGGTGAAAACCGCCCTGGTAGTCGGTGCGGAAACCCTGTCCCGCATCACGGACTGGACCGACCGGGGCAATTGCATCCTCTGGGGCGATGGCGCCGGTGCGGTGGTGCTGCAGGCATCCGAGCAGCCAGGCATCCTCGCTACCCATTTGCATGCCGACGGCCGTTACCAGGACTTGCTCTTTGTGGATGGTGGCGTCTCCCTCAAGAAAGAGGGGGCCTGCTACATGCGAATGTCCGGCAACGCCGTGTTCAAGATGGCGGTGAACACCCTGGACGCCATCGTCGACGAGACGCTGGAGGCCAATGGCCTGCAAAAGACTGATATCGACTGGCTGGTGCCCCATCAGGCCAACATCCGCATCATCCAGGCCACCGCCAAGAAACTGGGCATGGGCATGGAACGTGTGGTGGTCACGGTGGACCGGCATGGCAACACCTCCGCCGCTTCCATCCCCCTGGCCCTGGATACGGCGGTGCGGGAAGGCCGCATCCAGGCCGGCGAACTGGTTCTCATGGAAGCATTCGGCGGTGGTTTCACCTGGGGTTCCGTGCTGGTGAGGATGTGAGCGTATCGGGTGGCTCGTAGCCTGAAACTGCGCCCCCAGGGGCGGGACGCGTGGGCAATCCACCACACGCCACGAACTGCCGGCTTCTCCAAGGAGACTCTATGAAATTCGCATTCGTATTTCCCGGTCAAGGCTCCCAATCCGTGGGCATGATGGCCAACTATGGCGAGGCCGCCCGCGTCGTATTTGACGAGGCTTCCGCCGCCCTGGGCCAGGATTTATGGGCCTTGGTGGCGCAGGGCCCCGTCGATGCCCTCAATCAGACGGTCAACACCCAGCCGGTGATGCTGGCCGCAGGCGTCGCCGCCTACCGGCTCTGGCTGGCCCAGGGTGGTCCGGCGCCCGCCCTGATGGCGGGACACAGCTTGGGCGAGTACACCGCCCTGGTTTGCGCGGGCGCCCTGGATTTCGCCGATGCGGTGCGGCTTGTCCGCCTACGCGCCGAGGCCATGCAATCCGCCGTGCCCGAGGGTGTGGGCGCCATGGCGGCGGTGCTGGGAATGGATGATGCCGCCGTCATGGCGGTCTGTGCCGAAGCGGCCCAAGGCGAGGTGCTGGAAGCGGTCAACTTCAACTCCACGGGCCAGGTGGTCATCGCCGGCCACAAGGCGGCGGTGGACCGGGGTTGCGCCCTGGCCAAGGAGAAAGGGGCCAAGCGCGCACTGCCCCTGCCGGTATCCGTGCCCTCCCATTGCGCCCTGATGAAGCCGGCGGCGGAAAAACTGCTGGCCGCTCTGGCGGGTATTGAAGTGAAGTCACCCGCGATTCCGGTGTTGCACAATGCCGACGTGGCTGGCCACGGCGACCCGGCCGCCATTCGCGATGCGCTGGCTCGCCAGCTATACAGCCCGGTGCGATGGGTGGAAACCGTGGTGGCCATGGCCGCCCAGGGCGTCGAGCTTATCGCCGAGTGCGGCCCGGGCAAGGTGCTCGCGGGCCTCAACAAGCGCATCGTCGAGGTGCCTACCCTGGCCATCATCGATGGCACCAGCCTGGCCGAGGTGCTGGCCAGGGTGAAAGCGGCCTGATACGGATAAGGTCGATGCCGGCAGGCATCCGCCCTAACTAGGAGACAAACATGGAAACTCGCGTCGCTTTGGTCACTGGTGCCTCCCGCGGCATCGGCCAGGCCATCCTGCATGAACTGGGCAAGGCTGGCTGCTTCGTTATCGGTACCGCCACCAGCGAGGCGGGCGCCCAGGCCATCGGTACCGCCCTTGCCGAGTCGGGCCTCAAGGGCGAAGGCCTGATGTTGAACGTCAATGATGCCGCCCAGGCGGATGCTGCCGTCGAGGGGATTCTGGGCCGCCACGGCCGCATCGACATCCTCGTCAACAACGCCGGCATCACCCGGGACAACCTGCTCATGCGCATGAAGGACGAGGAATGGTCGGCCATCATGGATACCAACCTCACCTCGGTGTTCCGCCTTTCCCGCGCCGTGCTGCGCGCCATGATGAAGGCCCGCTTCGGCCGTATCATCAACATCGCCTCCGTGGTGGGTGTGTCAGGCAACGCCGGCCAGACCAATTATGCCGCCGCCAAGGCCGGCATGATCGGATTCTCCAAGTCCCTGGCCCAGGAGGTGGGCAGCCGGGGCATCACGGTCAACTGCGTGGCCCCGGGCTTCATCGACACCGACATGACCAAGGCCCTGCCGGATGCCGCCCGGGCCAAGCTGCTGGAGCGCATACCCCTGGGCAAACTGGGTACGCCGGCCGACATCGCCCACGGCGTCGCGTTCCTGGCCTCGGAGGGCGCGGGGTATATCACCGGCGCCACCTTGCACGTGAATGGCGGCATGTATATGGATTGATGGAAATATCCGCTTCCCCCTGATTCTTCGCGCCGGGGTTTTTGCTAGAATGCCCCCGCTTTTTTGCTACCCGTAGGGAGTTTTCTGATGAGTGATATTGAGCAGCGTGTCAAAAAGATCGTCGCCGAGCAGCTGGGCGCCAATGAAGCCGATGTGAAGCTGGAGTCCTCTTTCGTGGACGACCTGGGCGCCGACTCTCTCGACACGGTGGAACTGGTGATGGCCCTCGAAGAAGCCTTCGAATGCGAGATTCCCGACGAGGAAGCCGAGAAGATCACCACGGTTCAGCAGGCCGTTGATTACATCAACACCCACCTGAACAAGTAATCGCCCCATATCGCGCCCTGCCGCCCCCTCGACGGCGGGGCGCCGGCCCGGCCATTCGCCGGGTTTTTCTTTTCCGTATCCGTTCGCAGGAGATGCATCTTGTCCCAGCATTCCCGTCCCCCACGACGCAGAGTTGTCATCACCGGCCTGGGCGTGATCTCGCCTCTGGGCAATACCGTGGAATCGGCCTGGAGCAACCTGCTGGCGGGCAAGTCAGGCATCACCCGCATCTCGCGCTTCGATGCAACGGGTTTTTCCTCCCAGATCGCGGGTGAGGTCAAGGATTTCGACGTCGCCCAATACCTCTCGCCCAAGGAAGCCCGGCGCATGGATGTGTTCATCCATTACGGCCTGGCGGCAGGCATCGATGCGATCAAGGACTCGGGCCTGGAGATCACCGACGCGAACCGGGAGCGTATCGGCGTGAACATTGGTTCGGGCATCGGCGGACTGCCCATGATCGAGGACACCCACAAGACCTATGTGGAAACCGGCGGTCCCCGCAAGATTTCGCCCTTCTTCATCCCGGGCACCATCATCAACATGATTTCAGGCAACCTGTCCATCATGTTCGGCCTGAAGGGGCCCAATCTGGCCGTGGTGACGGCCTGCACCACCGGCCTGCACGCCATCGGCACCAGCGCCCGGATGATCGAGCATAACGACGCCGACGTGATGGTCTGCGGCGGCGCCGAATCCACGGTCTGCGCCCTGGCAGTGGGTGGTTTTTCCTCCGCCAAGGCCCTGTCCACCCGCAATGACGACCCGGCCACCGCCAGTCGTCCCTGGGACAAGGACCGGGATGGCTTCGTGCTTGGCGAGGGGGCGGGGGTCATGGTCCTGGAGGAGTACGAGCACGCCAAGGCGCGGGGTGCCCGCATCTATGCGGAAATCGCCGGCTTTGGGATGAGCGGCGACGCCTTCCACATGACCGCGCCGGATACGGACGGACCCAAGCGTTCCATGGTCAATGCCCTGCGGGATGCCGGCATCAATCCGGACGAGGTCCAGTACATCAATGCCCATGGCACGTCCACCCCCCTGGGCGACAAGAACGAGACCGAAGCGATCAAGCTGGCATTCGGCGATGCCGCCCGGGGTCTCGTGGTGAATTCCACCAAGTCCATGACCGGCCACCTGCTGGGGGGCGCTGGCGGCCTGGAATCGGTATTTACGGCGCTGGCCGTGCACAACCAGGTGTCTCCGCCCACCATCAACATCTTCGAGCAGGATCCGGAGTGCGACCTGGATTATTGTGCCAACGTCGCTCGTCCCATGAAGATCGACGTGGCCTTGAAGAACAATTTCGGCTTCGGCGGCACCAACGGCACCCTCATCATCCGCAGGCTCTGAGTTCGGCCATCGCCGCTGTCCGGATGGCTGCGATACCCCCCCTCGTGCTTGTCGATGGCCAGCCCGAATCCCGGGTTTCGGCTTTGGATCGAGGCTTGTCCTACGGAGACGGGGTATTCCGTACCGTGGCGATCGTCGCGGGCAAACCCCGTTGGTGGCCTGACCATCTCATCAAGCTGGGTCACGATGGCGCACGCCTGAATCTGGCCTGTCCTCCGGCCGCGGATTGGGACCTCGATTTGGCCAAACTGGGGCCCTTGCCGGCATCGGGTGTGCTGCGCCTGACCGTCACCCGGGGTGTAGGCCCCCGGGGCTATCCGCCCACGCCGGGTTTGCCCGGCACTCGCATCCTGGCCTGCTGGGCCGCTGAACTTCCCCACTATCCTGTATCCGGCCTCAACCTGCGGGTCTGCGACCTGCGTGCGGCCTCTCAGCCCGCCCTGGCAGGGATCAAACACCTGAACCGGCTGGAGAATGTCCTGGCCCGGGCCGAGTGGGCGGATCCCGACATCCACGAAGGCGTGATGCTGGATCAGGATGGCCTGGTGGTGGGCGGGGTGATGAGCAACCTCTTCCTTTGGCGGGACCAGCGCCTGGTGACGCCACGCCTGGATCGGTGCGGTGTCGCGGGTCTGACTAGGCAGCGCCTGCTGGAGCGTGCCAGGGCCGCCGGCCTGCCGGTGGAGGAAGGAGACTTCGGACTGACGGCGCTGTTGGAGGCGGAAGAAGTGTTCCTCTCCAACAGTCTGATGGGTCTGTGCCGGGCTCATCGCCTGGGAAATCACGTCTGGCCGGAGGACTCCGTTCTGCCTAGGCTGACGGCGCTGCTCCATGCTTAGGGCGACTAAGCGGCTCGTTATCCTTGTCCTGCTGGCCAGTCTGGCCATGGCCGGCTGGATGGCCCAGTACGCGCTGACCCCCTTCGCCGGGAGTGGCATAAGTTATCCCCTGGCCTTTGCCGTGCCGCGCGGCGCATCCCTGACAGCCGCCAGCCACGCCCTTGAGGTTGCCGGCGCCCTCGAGCATTCTTGGGCCTTTGTGCTCATGGCTCGCGCCCAGGGTCTGGAAGGCGCCATCAAGGCTGGCAGTTACGCGCTGGATGGACCGGCAACGCCCCTGGACCTGCTGCGCAAGATCACAGCCGGCGACACCGTTCTGGGCAAGCTCACCATCGTCGAGGGTTGGAGTTTCAGGGAAATGCGTCGGGCGGTGGAGGCGCAAGCCGGCCTGCGCCATGACAGTGCCGGCCTGAGCGATGGAGACCTCTTGAAAGCCGTAGGCGCCGAAGGCGTTCAGCCTGAGGGGCTATTTTTCCCGGATACCTATTTCTTTGACGCGGGCAGTTCAGACCTGGCCCTCTACCGCCGTGCTTACACCGCTATGCAGCGCCAACTGGACAGTCAATGGCGGGACCGGGCCGGCGGACTGCCTTATCGCACGCCCTATGATGCTCTGATCATGGCCTCCATCATCGAGAAGGAGACTGGCGCACCCGAGGAGCGGCCCCTCATCGCCGCAGTCTTCGTCAACCGGTTGCGCATCGGCATGCGCCTGCAGACCGATCCCACCGTGATCTACGGACTGGGCGAGCGTTACGACGGCAATTTGCGCAAGGCGGATTTGCTGGCCGACACGCCCTACAACACCTACACCCGCGCCGGCCTGCCCCCTAGTCCCATCGCCTTGCCCGGCGCCGAAGCCCTGCATGCCGCCCTCAATCCAGAAAGCAGTCGGGCCTTGTATTTCGTGGCCAAGGGGAACGGCAGGCACGTGTTTTCGGATAATCTGGATGCCCACAACCGGGCCGTCGCCCGGTATCAGAAACGTTAGCGGACCATGATGAAGGGCCTGTTCATCACCTTGGAGGGCGTAGACGGCGCCGGAAAAAGCAGCCATCTTGAGTGGCTAGCGGAATGGTTTCGCACCCGGGGCCGGCAAGTACGGATGACCCGGGAACCAGGCGGTACGCCGGTGGGAGAGAAGCTGCGGGAGATCGTCCTGCACGAGCCCATGCATCCGGAGACCGAGGCCTTGATCATGTTCGCCGCCCGGCGCGAGCACATCGAGCGCGTCATCCAGCCTGCCCTGGATTTGGGCGAGGTGGTGATCTCCGATCGCTTCACCGATGCCAGCTTTGCCTATCAATGTGGTGGCAGGGGTCTGCCGGAGGCCAGGCTGTCGGTGCTGGAAGCCTGGGTCCATGCCGGCCTCCAGCCTGACCTGACCCTGCTCTTCGATCTGTCGCCGGAGATCGCCGCCGGTCGCCTGGCGGCGGCCCGTTCTCCGGACCGCTTCGAACGGGAACGCGAGGACTTTCATGGGCGGGTCCGAGATGCCTATTTGCGCCGGGCGGAACAACATCCTCAAAGGATACGCATTGTCGATGGCGGTCGCAGTCTGGAAGCCGTGCGGAGCCAACTGGTGGCCATCCTGGAAGGACTGACTTGATCCACCCCTGGAACCAGGCTCTGTTCCATCGGCTGGCGGACCGCGCCCGGATGCCCCACGCCCTGTTGATCCATGGCCGGGCCGGCCTCGGCAAGCTGGCGCTCGCCCGCAGCCTCGGTCAGTGGCTCCTGTGCGAATCGCCCGCCAGCGATGGACCCTGCGGCGTCTGCGATGCCTGCAACTGGTTCGATCAGGGCAACCATCCCGACTATCGCCAGGTGGAGCCCCGGGAGGAAGAGGTCGACGAGAGCGGCAAGGTGATCAAGAAGGCCAGCAAGATCATCGACGTCGAGTCGATACGGGGCATCACCGGTTTTCTGGAACTTTCCTCTCATCGGGGCGGCTGGCGGGTTGCCGTGATCCATCCGGCCGAATACCTGAATGCCGCCGCCGCCAATGCGCTCCTGAAAACCCTGGAAGAGCCGCCACCCCAGGTGTTGCTGATGCTGGTCTGCCACCAGCCCGGAAGGCTGCTGCCCACGGTTGTCTCCCGCTGTCGCCAGGTACCCGTCTTGCCCCCTGGTGAGAGGGAGGCTCTGGCGTGGCTGATGGAAGCCGGCGTCGAATCGCCAGCATCCGTTCTGGCCGAGGCGGGCGGCGCCCCTCTGACTGCCCTGGGCTACGCGGATTTCGAGAGGAGCGCCAGACGGAATGCCTTCTTAAACATGCTGGCCGATCCGGACCGCCTGGATGCCTCCCAGGGTGCCAGTGCCCATCAAGCCTTCCTCACCGATGCCTGGGGCTGGTTGTCCAGATGGCTGGCGGACCTACTCTCCATCCGTCTGGCCGGACAGGCCCGTTACTTCAGAGAGCGCGCCGAATCCGCAACCAGGCTCGCCGGGCGGGCAGAGTTGGCCGGACTACTGGATTTTCAGCAGGAACTCAACGAGGCGGCGCGCTGGTTGCGGCACCCGTTGAATGCACAGTTGTTGCTAGAATCCTGGCTCATCCGCTACGTGCAGACCATTCGAGGCAAGCCATGAGTGATGCGCAACGCCAGCCCGCGGGACGCGCCGGGATGCTTTCCCTGGCCATCAAGGAACGTTCAGCCTTGTTTGCCGCCTACATGCCCTACCTCAAGGGCGGCGGGTTGTTCATTCCCACCAATCGTCCCTATCAGATGGGCGACCAGGTCTACATGCTGCTAACCCTCATGGACGATCCGAACAAGCTGCCGATTTCGGGCAAGGTGGTATGGATAACACCTTCGGGAGCCCAGGGTAACCGCCAGCAGGGTATCGGGGTCCAGTTCGACGAAAGTGAAGGGGCCTCGGTGGTGCGCCAGAAAATCGAGGGTATTCTGGGCAACGCCATGAAATCCACCCGACACACCCACACGATGTAGGCGATTCGCCACGTCCTGGGGCCATGCCATCAGGGCCGGGGGACCCCGCCGGCCACCGACACGTCCATGTTCATCGATTCCCATTGCCACATCGATTTTCCCGATTTCGAGGAGGGCGTTCCCGCGTTGCTGGAGCGCATGGCCACTGCCGGCGTGAAGCATGCCCTGTGCGTGGCCGTGGATCTGGAACGGTTTCCCCGGATCCTTGCCCTGGCGGAGCACTATCCCAACCTCTATGCGACAGTGGGCGTGCATCCGGACCATGACGCGTGCCGGGAGCCTGGCGTGGAGGAACTGGTCAGCCTTGCGGCCCATCCTCGGATTCTGGCCCTGGGAGAAACGGGGCTGGACTATTACCGCATGGCCCGGGATCAGGTGGAATGGCAGCGGCAACGCTTCCGGACCCACATTCGCGCTGCCCGTCAGGCAGGCAAGCCCCTGGTCATCCACACCCGCGCCGCCGCCGAAGATACCTTGGCGATCATGGCAGAGGAAGGCGCGTCCCAGGCCGGCGGTGTCATGCATTGTTTCACGGAGTCCTGGAGCGTGGCCCAGGCCGCCCTGGACATGGGGTTCTACATTTCCTTTTCCGGCATCGTGAGTTTCAAGAATGCCATCGAGCTCAAGGAGGTGGCGCGCCGGGTGCCCCTGGAGCGCCTGCTGATCGAGACGGATGCGCCCTATCTGGCGCCGGTGCCCATGCGCGGCAAGCGCAACGAGCCTTCATACGTCCGCTATGTGGCCGAGGAGATCGCCCGTCTCCGGTCCATGCCCCTCGAGGCGGTGGGGGAGGCCACTTCCAGGAATTTCTTCAGGCTATTCCGGCCCGCCACCTGAAATGAACAGGGCACCCGAAGGTGCCCTGGTTGGTGACTTGGTCCGGCCTCAGGCGGTTTCCAGTTCGTCGCTGAAACGCAATTGGATGGCTTCCTCGGCATCAAGGTCCACGGTGATCTCCCCACCTTCGCTCAAGCGACCGAACAGCAATTCGTCGGCCAGAGCCTTGCGGATGGTGTCCTGAATCAAGCGAGACATGGGCCGGGCGCCCATGAGGGGATCGAAACCTTTCTTCGCCAGCCAGGTGCGCAGGGCATCCGTGAAATGGGCTTCCACCTTCTTGGCGTGGAGTTGCTCTTCCAGCTGCATCAGGAATTTATCCACCACCCGCAGGATGATTTCCTCGGTGAGCGACGCGAACGAAATGGTGGCATCCAGGCGATTGCGGAATTCGGGCGTGAACATCCGCTTGATGTCCGCCATCTCGTCCCCCGCCTTGGAGGCCAGGGTGAAGCCGATACCGGTCTTGTTCATGGCTTCGGCGCCAGCATTGGTGGTCATGATGATGACGACGTTGCGGAAATCGGCCTTCCGCCCGTTGTTGTCGGTGAGGGTGCCATGGTCCATGACTTGGAGCAGCACGTTGTAGATGTCCGGATGGGCCTTCTCAATCTCGTCCAGCAGTAATACTGCGTAAGGGTTCTTGGTGATGGCCTCGGTGAGCAGTCCACCCTGCTCGAATCCCACGTAGCCAGGGGGCGCGCCGATGAGGCGGGAGACCGCGTGACGCTCCATGTATTCCGACATGTCGAAGCGGATCAACTCCACGCCCAGGGTGTAGGCAAGCTGCCGGGCCACTTCGGTCTTGCCGACGCCCGTGGGGCCGGAAAAGAGGAAGGAACCGATGGGCTTGGCCGGGTTGCCCAGGCCGGAGCGGGACATCTTGATGGCGGTCGAGAGCGCCTCGATGGCCTTGTCCTGGCCGAAGACCACGGCTTTCAGATCCCGGTCCAGATTCTTCAGGGCATTGCGTTCGTCGTTGGCCACCGTCTTGGCGGGTACCCGGGCGATCTTGGCGACGATGTCCTCGATCTCCTTGGGCGTGATGACCTTCTTCTGCTTGGACTTGGGCTGGATGCGCTGGGCGGCGCCGGCTTCGTCGATGACGTCGATGGCCTTGTCCGGCAGGTGCCGGTCATTGATGTAGCGGGCGGAAAGCTCGGCCGCCGTCGACAGGGCGCCCTGGGTGTATTTCACGCCGTGATGGGACTCGAAGCGGGACTTGAGGCCCTTGAGGATCTGCACGGTCTCCTCGACGGAGGGCTCCTTCACGTCGATCTTCTGGAAACGACGGGAGAGGGCGTGATCCTTCTCGAAGATGCCCCGGAACTCCGAATAGGTGGTGGCGCCGATGCAGCGCAACTGTCCGGAGGACAGGGCCGGCTTCAGCAGGTTGGAGGCATCCAGGGTACCGCCGGAGGCCGCGCCTGCGCCGATGACGGTGTGAATCTCGTCGATGAAGAGAATCGCCTTGGGATTGCCCGCCAGTTGCTTGATGACGGCCTTCAGGCGCTGCTCGAAGTCGCCCCGGTACTTGGTGCCGGCCAACAGGGCACCCATGTCCAGGGCATAAACCGTGGCACCATCCAGAATCTCGGGCACGTCGTGCTCGATGATCCGCCGGGCCAGACCCTCGGCGATGGCGGTCTTGCCCACGCCGGCTTCACCTACCAGCAGTGGATTGTTCTTGCGACGGCGGCAAAGAGTCTGGATCACCCGCTCCAACTCCAGGTCGCGGCCAATGAGGGGATCAATTTTGCCGGCCAGGGCCAGGGCATTGAGATTGTTGGTGAAGGATTCCAGGGGCGAGGCACTTTTTTCTTCGCTCTCCTGCTGCTCGCCAGCGGGTTCGGGCCGGCCGGGAGGAGTAGCCTCCTGGGGCGTCTTGGTGATGCCGTGGGAGATGAAATTGACGACGTCCAGGCGGCTCAGGCCCTGCTGAGTAAGGAAATGCAAGGCATGGGAGTCCTTCTCGC
Source organism: Thiobacillaceae bacterium (assembly GCA_035332045.1). Classification (GTDB taxonomy): domain Bacteria; phylum Pseudomonadota; class Gammaproteobacteria; order Burkholderiales; family Thiobacillaceae; genus PFJX01. The sequence continues at coordinate 19,307 of DAOQNK010000038.1, forward strand.
CAAAGATGGCGACCAGCACGTTGGCGCCGGTGACTTCCTTCTTGCCGGAGGACTGGACATGCAGGATGGCTCGCTGTATGACGCGCTGGAATCCCAGCGTAGGCTGGGTGTCCACGTCGGTCTCGCCGGGGACCCTGGGTGTATGGCGCTCGATGAAGTCCGAAAGCTTCTTGCGCAGATCCTCGATATTGGCCGCGCAGGCGCGCAATACTTCCGCCGCTGAAGGATTGTCGAGCATGGCGAGGAGGAGATGCTCCACGGTGATGAACTCATGGCGCTTCTGCCGGGCCTCCATGAAGGCCATGTGCAGACTGACTTCCAACTCCT
>DAOQNK010000039.1:0-7534 GCA_035332045.1 Thiobacillaceae bacterium
CACCAGCACGTCGTCGTCCGGATAGACGCGCTTGCTGATGGCCGAGCGCCACTGGCCGCCGGCCCGTTCCAGGCGGCCCGCGTTGTCCAGTTCGATGCCGATGGAGAAATTGTTGAGTCCGGTGCGGCCCGCCCACTGAGACTGGCCGGCATGCCAGGCGACGCGGTTGAAGGGACAGAGCTGGGTGAGGCTCCCGTCCCGGCCGATGACCAGGTGGGCGGCGGCCTTGGCGGCCGGGTTGCACATCCAGGATACCGAGCCTTCGGCGCTGCCGCCGGCGGTGAAGTGCATGATCAGGAACTCCGGGGTCAAGGCGCCGCCCTTGTTGGGTGTTTCCACATAGGGCACGGGACGGCCGTCGTCCTGGCAGAGGCGGTGGTTGTTGATCTTCATGGGGTCTCCTTGCGCCTGGGCACACTCGGTGGGGGAAATGACGGGATGCCGGGGGAATTCATCGCTGCGAAGCCATGGTGTCCACCTGGCTGGCGAACGTGGTGCCGTCGAACCGGCCGTATTGGGCTTCCGCGGCCGCGCGGATGTCGCCGAACAAACCGTCGCCGATGTGCAGGCCCAGGGCGCGATAGCTCTCGAACTGGTCCTCGTCGAAGTTCTGGTCGGCGGTGGTGTCGTGGGGAAAGGCCGGATGGTTGGCCTTGTAGTTGAGGATGTCCGGGGGTTCCTCGCCGGTGAGGGAGGCCTTGATGTACAGAATCGACCCCGTTTCGCCATTCGCGTAGCGGATCAGGCCGGCGGCGTAATGGGCCTGGCAGCGGGCCATGCCCGCGTCCTGGCCGGCGGGCAGGCGCAGGGCGTCCACCTGGATGTCGATTTCAGCGCCCAGGTCGATACGGCATTTGCGCAGGGCGTTGGCCAGGTCGTCGAAGCCGTGGGTCGGGTCGCAGCCGGCATCCACGGCGACGATGAGGCGGCAGCGCCGCCGCGCCAGTTCGTAGACGCCCAGATTCTCGAAATGGCCGCCGTCCGAGAGGTAGACGAAACGGGCCCGGGTATTGGCGCTGGCGGCCATTTCCCGGAGCAGGTACCAGCTGCCGAATTCGGGCGCGTTCTGGCGCCAGGCGTCGGCATCGGCGGTGTTCCCCAGCCACTGGCCGAGCCGGACGTTGAACACGGTCATGAGGGCGGCCAGGGGTGTCGAGGTGTGGTAGCCCGCCAGGGGACTCGCCGCCGCGCCGGAGAGGCTCATGGCGGTGCCCAGATAGGCGCCGTAGCCGCTCATGTACTGCTCCGTGGGCCGGTAGCCGCCCACGGGCTGGCCCGCGTCGTCCCGGCGGCGGGTCGCCCGGTATTCGTAGCCGCAGTGCAGGGGCGTGAAGGTGAAGGAGGCCGCCCGCCGGGTCTGCCAGGCCAGTTCGTCGCCCCCGGAGAGGTTGAGGGTGGTGTTGACGATGTGGAAGGGGCGCTGGTCCCGCAGTTCCGCCAGGCGCAGGTCGTCATCGGGACAGAAGCCGGTGAAGGGATGGCTGACCCGGGCGGAGTTGGACGCGCCCAGATAGGCTCTGGCCAGCCGGTTGCGGTAGAAGTGGTGCAGGGAAAACAGGTTGATGTCGATGCGGAATCCAGCCAGCAGGAAGGCGGCGAGGCCGGCCGCCAGGGCCAGCCACAGGGTCGGTACGTCCAGGCGGCCGATGTTCGTGAAGACGTCGGCCAGGATTTCCTGGAAGGGCCTGGCCTGGATGGCGGTTTGCGCGCAAGCCGGGCAGGGGCTGAGGACCGTGGCCGGCTGGGTGGCGCCGACCGCCATGCAGTTTCCACAGAACTGGCCGGTGAACAGGTTGTAGACCCCGGCGGACAGGAGGATGGCGAAGCCCACGATGAAGACGTAGGGCGTGACCCGGACCGCGATTTCCGCCCAGCGGTGCTTGCCTTCACCACCGGTCAGGGGGCTCTTGGCCAGCCAGACCCCGGCGGCCGTCAGCACCGCCCACAGGCCGCCGGCCTCCACCGTCCAGCCCTGGGCCTGGAGGAGCAGGGCCGGCGCCAGCCCGGCCAGCAGGAAGGCCAGGACCCAGGCCAGGCAAGCCGCCAGCATCAGGCCGCCCAGGCGGCTCCACCATTCCCGGGCCTGATGGGAAAGCGCCCGGCGCAACAGGCCGATGTGCAGGGAGATAGCAGTGGCGAAACCCAGCAGGATGAGGGGCGACCCCAGGGCCACGGCCAGCCAGGCTTCCTGAAGCCCCAGGTCCGCCTTGCCGGCTCCCGCGCCCAGGGCGTCGTCGATCAGCGCCGTCAGCAAACCCCCCACGGCGCCGGCAAGGGGCGTCCCGGCAATCACCATGATCTTGTCCCAGGGGCGCCGCACGCCGTAGGACTCGCGGCTCACGATCCACCATGCCGCCAAGCCCAGTACCCAGGCGGCCGAGTAGGCCCCGGCGCCGATCGCCATCCAGGTCGGCTTGGACAGCGCCCGTAACATGCCATGGGCCATGGACAAGGCCAGCAGGATGCCCGCGATACCGACCGGCACCAGGACCAGCCAGGCCCAGGCGGGCTGGGCGGGTAGCCGGTAACGCGCGCCGCCGGACGTGGTGCCGAGGCCACTGCCCGCGGCGGTCACGCTCACCATGATGAGGGCCAGGGCCAGCCAGAGGGGGTCCAGGCCCAGGCGCCGGGCATCCAGCACCGCGGCCCCCTTGAACAGCAGGTACATGCCCACGACGAAGACGCTGCCCAGCAGGAGGAGGGGCAGCAGGTTGAGGCCGAAATTGCGCAGATAGGTGGCCACGGCGGCCAGGGTGTCCCCGGAGAACCCCACCTTGGGCGTGAGATAGTTGCTGTAGCGGCGCAGAAAGCGCAAAGGCGGGGCTTCCGCCGCGCCGGGCGGGTCCGGGTGGAGCACGGCCATGGCGCCGGCCAGCCCCTCCCGCCGGATCAGTGCCGACAGCCAGGAACCGATGTAGCCGCCCCCCGATACCGTGGACAGGTAATCGAACTGGTCCAGCATCTTCCGCCTGGCCAGGGCCTGGAGTATGCCCAGGTTGAAGGTGGCGCTGCGGATGCCGCCTCCCGAGAAGGCCAGGCCGAGGAGGGGGCCGTCGCCGCCGCGCAGGCCGCGAACGTGCCGGGCCTCGGCTTCCAGGGAAGCTTCGCCGGAAAGAAGGGGTGCCGGGTCCGGATCGTTTGTCATGGTTATTCCTGGGTCATCGCGTGACGGGGGCCGAGCCGGCCTCCCGGGATCGGCCTGGCGACTGGCGCATTCGCGCGCTGGCTGGCTGTCGCCCCCCCTTTTCGCAAGCCGCGTGCCATGCAGGCCCGGCTTCCCGCCTTCGAGTTTTCAAGGCCTTGCGGGAATCGGCTTGCCGGGGGATGGGGTGGGGGTGACCCGCTCGCCCTGTTCACGCCGGGCGCGGCGGGTCGGCATGGCCCCAGCGGTGGCCGGGCCATGGATCAGCCTCCCAGCAGCGCGTGCAGGGCTTCCGCCAGTTTCGCGGCGATCTTGCGGTAGCCGTCGCCATTGGGATGGATTTCGTTGAGCCAGTCGCCACTGTTGCCCTTGGCGTTGACCTTGGCCGGCACGAGGCATCGGCGGGTATCCACCACGTGGAAGGCGGGCAATTCCCCCGCAAGTTCCAGCAGGGCGCTGGCCAGGGCGTCCAGCAACAGGCCGGCCACCTGAAAGCGCAGGGCTTTCGGGACGTTCCGCTTCTTGAAGACCGGATGCATCCAGGGCCGGGTGATGGGCACGATGATGAAGGTGGCCGGGGACGGACGAGGTGTGGGGTAATCGTAGGTGTGGACGACGATGGGCGTGTTCTTGCTGGGGCTGCCAGGGGCGTCCCGCAGGGCGACGATGGCCCGGTAGGCGGTCTTGATCCGTTCCCGAAAACCGGTGACGGCGGCGGCGTCGAGGTAGTCGCCGGGGTTCGCCGAGCCGCCCGGCACCTCCCGGATCAGGCTCCCGGCCTGGTCGATCAGGTCGTTGCCGCCGCCGCTGAGCAGGATGGCGTTCCAGTCCGAGGCCCACTGGGGGCTGGCCAGCCGCCGGCTGAATTCCGTGTTGGCGGAAAGCTGGGCGATGTTGGCGATGGTGTCGCCCGGATAGCCCAGGTTGAGGACGACCGCCCGTTGCCTGAGCCGCAGCTCGTAGAGCAGGTTGGAGGAGGGGATGGCGCCGATGGTGAACCAGGAATCCCCCTCCGCCAGGAATCGCCAGGCATAGCCGGCGGAATCCGGACTCAGGGGGTAATCGCCGTTCCCCAGGCTCATGGCCTGGATCACATCCGGGGGGTAAAGGACAGCATTGTTGTTGGGCATGGTGCCTCCCATGGGTAGACGGCCCGCCGCGGGTCAGCGGGAATACAGCACGTGCCGGTCCGGATTGGCGCGACGTCGCACCAGGCCCTGGGCTTCCAGTCTGGCCAGGGCGGCTTCCACGATGTCAGGGCTGACGCAGGCGTCGGCGGGCAACCACCAGCGCGTGATGCCCTCCACCGTGTCGACGGCCTCGGGATGGCGGTCCAGATAGCGCAGGATGGCCTCGACGACGAACACCAACTGCGTCTGATCCGCATCCATGAAGACCTCCTCGGGCTGACGGCAGGTCGAAGGCAATGGCCGTGCCAATCGAAGAGGCGACGTCAGGCCATAGGAATCAGGGTGTTACGGTGAATGCCCGGCGCATGGGTGGGGTGAGGCCAACCCGCTCGCGGTGGACGGGTGGGGAGCACCGGGGCCGGAAGGACCCGGTCAACCGGAGCGGAACTGGCCAGGCTCGATTTGGTACTTCTTGAGCAGCTTGCCCAGGGTGCGGCGTTCCTTGCCGGCCAGGCGGGCCGCCTGGGAGACGTTGCCGGCGCTTTGCCGCATGAGGCGGATCAGGTGGTGGCGCTCGAAATCCTCCAAGGCCTGCTGCTTGGCTTCGTTGAAGTTCAGGGTTTCACCGTGCCGTGCCTGGCGACGGTCGGCCTGGCGACGGCGATCGGCGTCCGGCCTGGCCTCGCCCACCCGCAATGCCCCCTCTTCGCTCATCAGGAATTCCCGCTGGATCCGGTTGCGCAGCTCCCGGATGTTGCCGGGCCAGGCCTGGGCCAGGAGCCAGCCCTGGGTGTCCGGATGGAGTTCGCGGCGGGGCAGATGGTAGGCGCAGGCCGCCTCGGCGATGAAATGCCGGGCCAGCAGGAGCACGTCTCGGTCCCGGGCGCGCAGGGGCGGCACGGCTAGTTCCATGACGTTGAGCCTGTAATGCAGGTCGGCGCGGAAACTGTCCCGGTTCACCAACTCCGCGAGATCCACGTTGCTGGCCGCCAGGATCCGCACATCGGCGGTTTCCATGCGGGTGCCGCCCAGGGGCCGGTACTGGCCATCCTGGAGAAAGCGCAGCAGGCTGACCTGGGCCTTGGGAGACAGGGCATCCACCTCGTCCAGGAACAGAGTGCCGCCCTCGGCCTGGGCGATGAGGCCGGCCTGGCTTTCCCGGGCGTCGGTGTAGGCACCCTTGCCATGGCCGAAGAGTTCGTTTTCGATGAGGTGGTCCGGCAGGGCGCCGCAATTCACCGGGATGAAGGGCTTGTCGGCCCGGCGGCCAAGGTAGTGGATGGCCCGCGCCGCCAGTTCCTTGCCGGTGCCCGTTTCACCGGTGATGAGGACAGTGGCGTCGAAGCCCGCGATCTTGCGCAGCGCGGCCAGCATCTCCAGGAACGCCGGCGATTCGCCGATCAGGCCATGTTGGCCCAGGGTTTCCTTCATGTCGCATCCCTCCGTATCCGCTGCTGGGTATCGTAGTCGTTATTGTGCGAACCTCTACCCTAGCAAACTCCCATGAAGCAGGCCAGCGTTTCGCCATTTGTGTGAGGTCCGTCATGGACCCGTGCCGGGATTGGGGCTGGCGCCCAGTCCGGGCCCCGGGGCGGTCCGGAGGAGGGGCGGAAAAGGGCCAGGCTGGCGGGGGCTAGGCCCGCCGCCGCCGAGAAACCCGGGTTGGGCTTAGAAGTAGAAGGCCACCACCGCCTTGAGCCGGCCCGACTCCAGGATGGGGAAGGCCAGCAGGTCATCCAGATCGGCTTGGCGCGCCGACTGGCCGATGACGGAGCCGTCTTCGCCCACCCGGCGGGTGATCTCCGGCAGGCCGGTGGCCCAAACCCGGCTGAGGGGGTTGCTCCCCGGCGCCAGGCTGACGCCGGCATAGGCCGCGGAGAAATCGGGCACCCGGTCGCAATGGCCCGACCCGAACGTCAGGGCGTCGTGGCGTTCACTGGGAAGCCAGATCTCGAAGCGGCGGGCGATGGGCGTGCCCAGGGCGGAGAGAAAGGTCATCACGTAGTTCTGGCCCGGCGCGTAGGGGCAAGGCAGCCCCAGGCCCTTGCTGAGCCCCACCTTGCGGGCGTCGTCCTTGCGCAGAAAGCGGTCCGAGTTCCAGAGGTCGCCCACGATCTCCGGCATGCCGCTTTTCCAGACCAGGCCGGGCAGGCCGAAGCCGGGCCGGAACTGGGTGCGGCGGGAGAGGTATTCGAAGTTTTCGGCGATGCCGTAGAAGCCGTCTACCAGGCCCATGTCGAACGAGGCGGCCGGGTCGTTGTGCCAGAGCTCGATGGCGCCCACGTGGTCGTCGTCGGATCCGCAGAACAGGACCAGCACCGCCAGCAGGTAATCCCCCGCGAACACCGGCATGGCCACGCCGCAGGTCAGTCCCGCTTCCCGGGCCAGGGAAGCGCGCTTGAAATAGGAGTGCTGCAAATCCTTCAGCACGATGGGGTGGCGTGCCGCCCAGGCCTTGCCCGGCAGGCCTTCGTCATAGCCGAAGCACATGGCCTCGCTGCCGGCGCGGAAGTGCTGATGGGGGCCATACAGGCCGTCCTTGAACTCCAGGAGGGTGCGGTCCTTGGAAGGAACCCAGATTTCGCTGACCCGAATGAAGGTTTTCATGGAAAACATCCTTATCAAACATGGGTTGAAGCGATCTGGGCCGGAACACACGCTGACTGATCTGGCCGTGTAGGTATGGGTTTTCGACATTCTGGCATGACCGACACCGGCCTCCAAGCGGCCCGAGGCCACGGGCGGCGGCCGTGAAGCAAGCTTGATCGGCGCGTGACCGTCCTGTGACCGCTTGCCGCCAAACTGGGTCAGGAAACCGGCCCCACGCGCCGGACCCCGCGCCAGGAGAAGGCCATGCCCCGCCCATCCGCCATTGCCCGCCGCGCCGGCATCGGCCTGCGCGCCCCCCACTACCAGGACATCCTGGACGGCCGGCCGGACGTGGCCTGGCTGGAGGCGCACAGCGAGAACTATTTCGGCGACGGCGGACGGCCTCTCCACATCCTGGAGCGATTGCGGGCCCGTTATCCCGTGAGCCTTCACGGGGTCGGCCTGTCTCCCGGGACGGCGTGGACCCTGGATGCCGCGCATCTGGACAGACTCGCCCGGCTGGTGGCGCGCATCGAGCCCGTTTTCGTTTCGGAGCACCTGAGTTGGGGCGCCTGGCCCGGCGGCCACCTGAACGCCCTGCTGCCCCTGCCCCTGACGGAGGAAAGCCTGGCCGTGATGGCAGGCCACGTGGACCAGATCCAGGATCGCCTGG